>JAYWAJ010000356.1:0-10757 GCA_043782525.1 Deltaproteobacteria bacterium
AAGGCGGCCGAGAAGGTCCAGGGCATCGCCGGCAAGGCCGAAGGCTTCCTCGGCAAGATGGGCCTCGGCAGGCTCGGGGG
Organism: Deltaproteobacteria bacterium; assembly: GCA_043782525.1. Lineage (GTDB taxonomy): Bacteria > Myxococcota > Myxococcia > Myxococcales > 40CM-4-68-19 > 40CM-4-68-19. The sequence continues at coordinate 81 of JAYWAJ010000356.1, forward strand.
CTTCGCCGGCAAGATCGGCGGCGCGGCCGGCTGGGTCGACAAGGAATCGAAGCTCCTCCACGGCGGGCTCAAGACCGCCGACAAGTGGATGGGCAAGGGCAAGAAGATGGCCGGCCAGGTGGATGGCGTCGCCCACAAGGCCGGCGGCATCTTCGACCAGGCGGAGCACGGGCGGTTCGGCTCGCTGCTCAACCTCTTCAAGTCGTCGAAGAACGGCGACGGCACCGACGGCCGGCTGGTGCCGGAGAAGATGCGGCTGGGGTCGCAGTTCGACGAGCCCCGCCGCCTCGACGTCACGACCCTGTCGCGGATGGAAGGCTTCCTCGGCGGCGACTTCGCGGGGGTCCGCATCCACACCGGTCCGGGCGCGGCCCAGGTCACCAACCGCTTCGCCGCCGAAGCCGTGACGGTGAAGGACCACATCTTCTTCGCGCCGGGCCGCTTCAACCCCAGCACCACCGAAGGCCAGCGGCTCCTCGCGCACGAGCTGACGCACGTGATGCAGAAGGGCCGGCCGAACCTCGACGTGCGGACGGCGGAGAGCGAGGCGCTGCACTCCGAGCATTCGTTTGGTTACGGCAACCCGCAGATGGAGACGCTCAACCTGAGCCAGCCTTCGCCGGGCTTCCGGCTGGGCGACGGCGAAGGTCTCGGCAACGCCAGCGGCGTCCACACCGCCAAGCGCAACCGCAGCAAGGGCTACGAGGCGGGCGCCCAGGACACGCTCCCCGACGGCGAGGAGTTCATCGAGCAGATCTCGAACCGCGTCTACGAGCTGCTCATGGAAGAGCTCGAGCACGCCTTCGAATCGCGGTAGATTTCTTGCGGGGCTGCCGCGGCGGTGTAGCGTCGGCGGGCATGCTGGAGCGGGTCAAAGCGGCGCTGTCCACCCTCACGGCGCAGCAGCGGCTGGTGCTGGGCGCGCTGGTGGCATCGGTGACCATGACCTCCGTCTCGCTGGCCGACCCGAAAGGGCTGCGGCGGCTGGAGCGCCTGCGCTTCGACATCGAGCGGCAGGAGCAGAAGAACCGCGACCTGCGCGAGGAGAACGCGCGCCTCCGGCGGGCGGTCCAGGAGCTCTCGCCGCCGGTGAGCCCCGCCGCGCTGGAGAAGGCGGCCCGCGAGCAGCTGGGGTTCGTCCGGCAGGACGAAGTGCTCTTCAAGTTCGAGTGAGCTGCCCATGCCGCCGCCCGTCAAGAGAGTGAGGCGATGGGCGCAGGCGGGCGCGCTGCCGCTCCTGCTCGCCGCCGCGACGGTCCTGCTCGTCACCGGAGCCTTCGCGGCGCCGCGCGTCTGGCCCTGGCTGGTCCTCATCGCCATCGGGCTGGGGGCGCTCTCGCGCTGGGGGTTGTCGCAGACGACGCCCTTGCACCACGCCGTCGAGGGATCGCTGCTCGCCGCGGTGAGCGCGCTGGCCTTGACCCAGGCGACCGGTGGCCTGTGGAGCCCGCTCTATCCGCTCATGTACCTGCTCGGCGCGGGCTACCTGCTGGCGCTGCCGCCGCGGGCCTCGGTGCCGCTGGTCGCCGTGCTCATCGGGCTTGACCTGGCCCTCTTCGCGCCGGTGCTGAAGGCGCAGTGGCCGCTCCTGCTGGCGCACGCGCTCTTCACCACCCTCTTCGCCGCGCTCTACCATCTGTTGCTGGGCGCGCGGCTTCTCCTCGCGCGCCGGGCGGAGACGAGCGCGGTCCGCCGCCGCGTCGCCGACGTCGAGGAGCGCGCCCGCGAGCTGCGCCTCGTCGCCACCGCCGACTCCGACGGGGACTCCCCCGGCCGGCAGCTGCTCGCCGGCGTCAGCGAGATCGAGGAGGTCCTGCGCGGCGCCCTCTCGGTGGCCGAAGCCGCGCTGCACCCGCACGCCGTGGCCATCTTCCTGCTCGCGCCTGACGGCGAGAGCGTCCGCCTGCGGGAGTGCGCCACCGAGAGCGAAGCGCTCTTCCGCGGCCCGCTCTCCTCCCGCGAAGGCGCGCTGGGAGCGGTGCTCTCCTCGGCGGGGTCGGTGCGGCTCGACGGCGCGCGCGATTCGCTCAGCTACTACCAAGGCAGGCCGGAGGTGGCGGCCTTCTGCGGCGTGCCCCTCACCGAGCGCTCCGGGACCCTCCTCGGCGCGCTGGTGGCCGACCGCGCCGAGGCTTTCTCCGAGAGCGACCAGCGGGTGCTGGAGGCGCTCTCCGCCGAGGTGACCCGCGCCATCGAGGCGGAGCGGCTGCTCTCCGCCGTCCGGCGGGAGAAGGAGGAGAAGGCGCGCTTCTTCCGCGCCCTCGAGGAGCTGAACCGCACCACCACGCCCTTGCAGGCGGCGGAGTCTGCGGTGGCGCAGGCCCGGCGCATGTGCCCGGCGCTCGACCTCTGCGCGGTGACCCTCCTCGACGACCGGCGCCACCGCATCCTCGCGGCCCAGGGCGACGCCGCGGGCGCGCTCAAGGATCTGTCCTTTGCCGACAACGCCGGGCTGGTCAGCAACGTCGTCAAGCTGGGCGCGCCGCTGCCGGGCCGCGCCTTGGGCGCCATGGACCGCGTGGTCATCTTCGACAACGGCACGGTGGTGCGCGGCCTCGCGGCGCTGAAGATCTTCCCGCTCCGCGCCGGCGAGATCACGGTGGGCACGCTGGTGTGCGGCGCCCGCAAGGCCGACGCGCTCCCCGAATCCGCGCAGCGCGAGCTCTCCATGCTGGCGCTGCAGGCCGCCGAGGCGCTGGTACGCACCCGCCTCTACGAGCAGATGGAGAAGCTCGCCACCGTCGACGGGCTCACCGGCCTGCTCAACCGGCGGACCTTCAACACCCAGCTGCAGGCGCGGCTCCGCGAGGCGCAGCGCTACCGGCGCCCGCTCTCGCTGCTGCTGCTGGACGTCGACCACTTCAAGAAGGTGAACGACACCTGGGGCCATCCCGCCGGCGATGCCGTGCTCCAGGGCGTCGCCCGCCTCGCCCAGGCCCAGGCGCGCGAGACCGATCTGGTCGCCCGCTACGGCGGCGAGGAGATGGCGCTGGTGCTTCCGGAGACCGACGCCCGCGGTGCGCTGATCATCGCCGAGCGCATCCGCGCCGCCGTGGCCGCTGCCCAGCATCCGACCGAGCAGGGCGCGCTCCAGGTCACCCTCTCCGTCGGCGTCGCCACCTGGCCCGGCGCGGGAGAGGATCCGGAAGCGCTGCTGGCAAGCGCCGACAAGGCCCTCTACCGGGCCAAGCAGTCCGGCCGCAACCGCGTCGAAGTCTCCCGCCCCCGCGCCGCCGCCTGAAAAAAAGTTCTTCCCTGGCCCCGGCGCCTCCGCGGTTCGAATTGGCCTCAGGCCTGAGGCCTGAAGCCTGAAGCCCGAGGCCGCTCTTTTGCCTTTCCCCCGGCCCCCTCCCGATCTACGCTCGATCCTTCCCGGGAGCCCAGGTTGCGCAAGAACTACGTCCTCGACACCAACGTCCTGCTCCACGACCCGCGCGCGCTCTTCCAGTTCAAAGACAACAACGTCATCGTCCCCATCTACGTCGTCGAGGAGATCGACAAGTTCAAGCGCGATCTCTCGGAGCTGGGACGCAACGCCCGCCAGGTGTCGCGGGACCTCGACGCCTTCCGCGAGGAGAACGGGTCGCTTACCGAAGGCGTCCCGCTCGAGAACGGGGGCATCCTGCGGGTGATGTTCACCCAGAAGACCTTGCCCCGGGAGCTGATGAACCAGCACGAGGCGGACAACCGCATCCTCGCGCTCGCCCACGACGTGAAGGAGAAGGAGCCCAACCTCCGCTGCGTCTTCGTCACCAAGGACATCAACCTGCGCATCCGGGCCGACGCGCTCGGGATCCTCACCGAAGATTACGAGAACGACAAGATCGAGAACCCCGAAGTCTACATGGGAGTTCGCGAGCTGCCGGTCGGCAAGGAAGACATCGACGCCTTCTACGCGCACGGCGAGTTGCCGCTGCCCGAGGGAATGGAGGGCGTCTATCCCAACGAGTTCGCGCTCCTCCGGGACCGGGAGGCGCCCAACCACACCGCGCTGAGCAAGTTCAACGCGGTCAAGGGGCGCTTCGTCCCGCTGCTCAAGAGCCTGAAGGAGGGCGCCTGGGGGCTGCGGCCGCGCAACAAGGAGCAGAGCTTCGCGCTCGACCTGCTCATCAACGACGAGATCAAGCTGGTCACCATCGTCGGCAAGGCGGGCACCGGCAAGACGCTCCTCGCCATCGCCGCCGGCCTGCAGAAGACGATGGAGGAGCAGGTCTATCAAAAGATGCTGGTGAGCCGGCCGGTGTTCCCGCTCGGCAAGGACATCGGCTTCCTGCCCGGCACCGTCGAGGAGAAGCTGAACCCATGGATGCAGCCCATCTACGACAACGTTGAGTTCCTCATGGGGCTGTCGCGCGCCGACAAGAAGGCCGGGCGCAGCTACAAGGAGCTGGTCGACCTGGGACTGATTGCCATCGAGCCGCTGACCTACATCCGCGGCCGGAGCATTCCCAACCAGTACATCATCGTCGACGAAGCCCAGAACCTCACTCCTCACGAGGTGAAGACCATCATCACGCGGGTCGGCGACAACACCAAGATCGTGCTCACCGGCGACCCGTACCAGATCGACAATCCCTACGTGGACGCGACCTCCAACGGCCTCGTGCACGTGGTCAACAAGTTCAAGAACGAGAAGCTGGCCGGGCACATCACGCTGACCCGGGGTGAGCGCAGCGCCCTGGCCGAGCTGGCCTCCAACGTTCTCTGAGCCGGCGGCAGGGGCCAGCTTTCGGGCCGACGGCCCGATCTCTGGCCGTCGGAAGGCCGTCCCCGCTGCAAAAGCCTTGAATTCCGGCCCGCGGCCGCGGGCACGCGCCTTGAAGGGAGGTTCCCGGGGACTCATCGGAGGCTGGATGCCGTCGGCAAGCTACGTGTTCCCTGTCCGCTACGTGTCGGAGGGAGTTGCCGTCCAGACGACCTCGCGCGAGCTGAGCCCGCTCGGCATCGCCGTGCGGGCGCTGGCTCCGCCAAAGGTTGGCGCGCGCGTGTCGATGGCGCTCTACCTGCCCAACGTCAACGTTCCGGAGGTAGCCATCGGCCGGGTCTCGGCGGCGCGGTCGGGCGCACCGGCGGACGCGGGCTTCTGGGCCGACTTCATCGTCGTCGACCCGCAGGCGCGGATGCGCATCTCGACCCTGCTCTCCGACCACGAGCTGCGCAGCAAGCAGAACCGCGCCTGCGAGCGCATCCCCGTCAAGCTGGCGGTGCGCTTTCGCACCTCGCACGACTTCGTGCAGGAGCACGCGATCAACATGAGCCGGGGCGGCATCTTCATCCGCACCGACGATCCGCCGCCTCTCGACGCGGTGGTGGAGGTGGAGCTGCAGCTCCCCGACACCGGCAGGCCGGTCACCAGCGCGGCCATCGTGGTGCACCGGCAGGCGCCCGGCGGCAGCAAGCTCGCGGGTGTCGGCGTGCAGTTCGTCGACGCCAGCGACTCGTTCCGCGAGCGGATCGATCGCTACCTCGAGGGCCTGCTGAAGCAATGATCGCGTCAGCCGCGGGCGCGGAAGTCGAGCAGCTCGAGCGGTCGCTCCGACATCTCGAAGACCACTTCGCGACGGTAGCCCTCGGCGTCGCCGCCGACCTGGAGCGGCATGTCGCGGTCGAACCGGATCAAGACTTTCTGGCAGTGGAAGTCGAGCACGCCGGCGGGCGGAGTGCCGCCCCGCCAGAGGGTGCGGAGGTTGGCGAGGATGGTGGGCACGGAGATGGCGGTCAGCCGCAGCTGGAAGCAGCCCGGCGCGCGCATCGCCCAGGGAAAGATCTGGAACCCGAAGCCGTAGTTCGGAACAGTGCCCGCCGCGGCCATCTTGCAGGGGCCCCGGTAGAGGATCTCGCCGTGCTCGATGTCCCGGCCGAGCGGCTTCCCGTCGGGGCCGACCCGCTGCGCGGGCCCGCCCAGGTTGATCACCTCGACGTTGGGGACGCCGCGCGAGAAGGCGTAGTTGGGAATGGTCTTGCCGACCACCGAGCAGAAATAGCCGAGCCCGCCGGTGCCGACGAACTGCAGCTTGCTGCCCTTCACCGACCGCTTGAGGCCTTCGTAGTCGTTGAGCACGGCGGCGTCGATGCCGAGGCCGGCGAAGGGTGCGCGCTTGCCCTCGTGGGAGAGCAGGTGCAGCGTGCGCGACCGCGAGACTTCGCCCGAGCGGGCGCGGAGGATGTCCTCGACCACGCCGACGCGGCGTCCGCTGGCCCCGGCGAAGTCGGCCACCGCGTTGCCGGTGCCGAGCTTGAGCACGCCGACCCGGGGCAGCCGCACCGCGTGCGCGGGAAGCGGGACCAGCTTGAGCGCGCCGCGGGAGAAGGAGCGCGGCTGCATCGACTCCTCGAAGAGGCAGTTGACGTAGCCGACGAAGGTGCCGTCGCCGCCGCCGGTCAGCACCGTGCGGTAGCCGCGGTCGAGCACCTGGCGTGCGATGCCGCGGGCATCGTCGAAGCAGCGCGAGTAGTAGAGATCCTCGGGCGGGACGAAGTTTTCCAGCTCGCGCTTGAGGCCTTCGGAGACGCTGCGCGCGTTCGCGTTGAGCAGGACCGCGATCTTCTCGGTGCGAAGGGGAAGGCGCTCGAGGTTGCTCATCAGGCTGTTGCTCCCGCGTGCGAGTTCCGTGACACTTGTTGCCTTGAAGCAAACACGAGGCCGCGAGCCGCTGCGGCGCGTTACGTTCTAAACCTCCAACAATTCGAGCTGTTGAGATTGTTCCAAGTGTCCTATACACCTACAGTCCAGGGCCCAGACCGTGTAGCCAGGGTGGCGGTGCGCACTGCGCTACGCGGCCGAGCGGTCCAGAGTGGTCCCTGGTTGTCGTTTGCTCTTGGCGGGCCACGCCACACGGCGTACACAGAGCGTTCGCGTTTTCGGAGGGTTCATGAAGGTCTTTCTGACCGGCGGTAGCGGGTACATCGGATCTACGGTTGCGCTCGCCTTGAAGAAGGCAGGGCACGATGTGCTGGCGCTGGTCCGGGACGAGGCGAAGGGCCAGACGCTCAAGGCCGCCGGCATCAAGCTGGTGAAGGGCGAGCTCGGCAACCCGGCGGGCTATGCGGGCGCGGCCTGGGGCCGGGCGGCGTTCGTCAACCTCGCGCAGGACTACGCGGCCAACGGCGTCGAGCTGGACAAGAAGACCATCACCAGCGCCAAGGACCTGCTGCGCGGCCAGGTGGGCGCGACCTTCATCTACACCAGCGGCTGCTGGGTGCAGGGCTCGACCGAGGGCGTCGCCGACGAGACCACTCCGCTGCATCCGGCCAAGATGGTCGCCTGGCGTCCGGCCCACGAGCAGCTGGCGCTGGAGATGGCCAAGGACGGCATCCGCTCGGTGGTGGTGCGGCCCGGCATCGTCTATGGCGGAAAGGGTGGCGTCACCGGCATGCTCTTCGGCAGCGCGCTGAAGACCGGCGCCGCGCAGACCATCGGCGACGGCGAGAACCACTGGCCCCTGGTCCACGTCGACGACCTGGCAGAGCTCTACGTGCGGCTGGTCGAGCGCGCGCCGGCGGGTTCGGTGTTCAACGCCAGCGATGCGTCGCGGCTCAAGCAGCGCGAGATCGCCGAGGCGGCTTCCCGCGCGGCAGGCAAGGACGGCAAGGTCACCGTGCAGCAGCCCGACGGAGGCCCCTTCCACGAGGCGCTCATGCTCGACCAGCGCATCTCCAGCGAGAAGGCGCGCAACGATCTCGACTGGCGCCCGCGCCACGAGAGCTTCGTGGCCGAGGCGGATGCGCTCTTCAAGGCCTGGCAGGCGGCCCAGTAGCATCCGCGCGCGCCCGGCGCTCCGGGCGCAGCCTGCAAAGCGATCAGACCTTCTGCGGATCCGCGGCCGGCGCGATGGCGTCGAGCAGGGAGCGATCGCCTTGCACCGCCACGCGCTGCGAGTAGAGCTGCAGGCCGCGCAGGCCGCCCAATTCCTCGCCGCCGCCCGCGTGGCCCGGGCCGCCGTGGAGCAGCTGCGGCAGCACGGTGCCGGGCCCCATCGTCTGGCCGACGACCTTCTCGCTGCCGAGGTAGATGCGGCCGTGGTAGGGCGCGATGGCCAAGACGCACCGGCGGAGGAAGTCGCGGTCGTCGCTGTAGACGGAGCAGACCAGCCCGCCACCGCCGCGCCGGACCAGGCCTTCGGGAGAGGCCGTCGCCGCGAGCGTGGCCACCGGTCCGAACACCTCGTCCTGGTGCATGACCTTTGCCGCCGCCGGATCGCGCGCCACCAGCAGCACCGGAGATACGAAGTATCCTTTTCCTTCCGGTGCCAGCGCCTGCACCGTGCCGTCGCCGCCGAAGACCGCCTGCGCCTCGGAGGCGAGCCGGGCGATGCCGGCCCGCACGTCGCGCAGCTGGTCGGCGGTGGAGACCGGACCCATGGTCACCTCGGCGCGGGCCGGATCGCCGACGCGCACCTGCGAGAGCCGATCGACCAGCGCCTCCTGCGCCTCGGCAAGTCGCTCGGGCGCGACGAAGATGCGCCGCACCGCCGTGCACTTCTGGCCCGCCTTCTGGGTCAGATCGCGGGCGACGTCGGAGACGAACAGGTCCCAGCTGGCGCTGCCGGGAGCGACGTCGGGGCCGAGCACCGCGGCGTTGAGCGAATCGGCTTCGACGTTGAGCCGCGCCCCGCGGCGCCCCAGCTGATCGCGCAGCTTGGCGGCGGTCTGCGACGAGCCGGTGAAGGCCACCACGTCCTGCGGGCCCAGCCGGTCGAGCAGGTCGCCCGGCGAGCCGCAGAGGAACTGGAAGGCGCCGCGCGGCAGGAGCCCGGCGCCGATCTCGGAGAGCCGCCAGGCGACCAGCGCCGTGCTGGTGGCGGGCTTGGAGAGGATGGGCATTCCCGCGAGCAGGGCGCAGGCGGCCTTCTCCGCCGTGCCCCAGGCGGGAAAGTTGAAGGCGTTGATGTGCACCGCCACGCCGTCGCGGGGCACCCAGAGGTGGATGCCGGCGTAGCGGGCGGTGCGGCCCAGCTGGACGGTGTCGCCGTCGCGCAGCGTGCGCAAGCTGCCCAGCTGCGCGCCCAGCTCCGCGTAGTGCGCCAGGGTGGCGATGCCGCCGTCGATGTCGAACTTGGCGTCGCCCCGCGTGTTGCCGCCATTCTGCATGGCGAGGCCGATCAGCTCGTCGCGCGCCGCGTGCAGCGCCTTGCTCCACGCCTTGAGCAGCTCGCCGCGCTGCGCGAAGCTCAGCTCCCGCAGCGCCGGTCCGCCCTGGGTGCGCGCATGACCGAGGGCCGCGCCCATGTCGATGCCGGCCGTCGAGGTCCGCGCCAGCGGCTCCTCGGTCGACGGGTTCACCAGCGTGGCGAAGGGCTCCTTGCCCGTCACCCAGCGATCCTGCACGTAGCTGCCCAGGGTCTTCATCGAGGCGCCTTTCACTTTGCTCTGGGAAGATCGGGAGAGTGGCGGTGCGGCTCTTCCGGCGCCGGCCGCGGCAGGGCCTGGGGCATCTCGGCGAGCGCGTAAGCCGTCATCGCCCAGGCGGCGACGTTCTTGGCCAGCGCCTCGGGATCGATCTTGTCGAAGGTGTCGGCGGCGCTGTGGTGGATGTCGAAGTAGTGCGTCCCGTCGACGGAGAGGCCGACGAAGGGAACCCCGGCGAGGCCCAGCGGCCCGATGTCGGCGCCGCCGGTCTCGCCGTCGCTGGCAGCGAGGCCGAGCGTCTCCAAAGGCAGGAGCCACGGGGTCAACAAGGCCGCGCCGCCCGGGCCCGCGTGCACCTGGATGGCGGTGGGCCGGGCCGCGCCGCTGTCGGCCTCGAGCGCGGCCACGTGCTTCGCCAGCTCGTTGGCGTGCGCGGCCGCGTAGCCCTTGCCGCCCGCGCTGCCGTTCTCCTCGTTCATGAAGAGGACCACCCGCACGGTCCGCCGCGGCGCCGGGCGAAGCTGGGCGATGAGGCGCCCGGCCTCCATCATCATGGCCACGCCCGCGCCGTCATCGTTGGCGCCGTCCGCCAGATCCCACGAGTCGAGGTGGGCGCCGAGCAGCACGATCTCGTCCGGCTTCTCGCGCCCGCGCACCTCGGCCACCACGTTGGCGGAGTCGGCGTCGGGCAGCATGCGGCAGCCGAGCGTGAAGTGCACCCGCACCGGTCCGCGCTGGAGGAGGCGGTGGATCTGCGCGGCGTCCTCGGTGGAGACGGCGGCGGCGGGGACGAGGGGGCCGTCGCCGGCGAGGGTGACGCCGGTGTGCGGGCTGCGCAGCGAGGCGGTGGCGAGGGAGCGCAGCAGCACTCCGGCGGCGCCGACCCTGGCCGCTGCCGCAGGGCCTCGCCCGCGCAGCTCGACCCAGTCTCCGTAGCCGCCCTTCACACCCATGGTGTGGTTGAGGAAGAGGACTTTTCCCCGCGCCTTCTCGCCGAGCGCGGCGATCTCCTCGAGGGAGCGCGCCTCGATCACTTCGCCGGTCACCTCGCCGCCCACGCCGTTGCCCAGCGCCGTCAGCGCCAGCGGATGGCCGACGATGCCGGGCTGCGGGAGGATCTCGCCGTGCTCCTCGCCGCGGACCCAGTGCGGGACCTTGACGGCTTCGAGGTGGGCCGCGAGCCCGTCCTGCTTGAACTTCGCCAGCGCCCACTGCACGGCGGCGGCGGCGCCCGGCGATCCGGAGAGCCGCGGGCCGATGGTGTCGGTCAGCTCCTCCAGGCGCGCGTAGGCGACGCCGTCGGCGAGGGCGCCGCCCACCAGCCGGCGG
>JAYWAJ010000357.1:0-4066 GCA_043782525.1 Deltaproteobacteria bacterium
TCTGCGTCTGCCCCGGCCGCAGCAGCAGGCCGAGCCCGGCGATGGAGAAGGGATCCTGCGCATAGGTCGCGCTCGAGCGGATCAGCAGGCGATCGCGCGCCGAGAGGTGGACCTTGGTGCCCACCGCGCAAGTCTCGTTGCCGGCGAAGGCGCTCGAGGAGGGCCCGAACTGCTGCGGGTGCGCCAGCCGCGCGATGCCCGCCTGGCAGTCGAGGTCGAGGTGCAAGTCATGCTCGCCGAAGAGGTCGAGCTTGAGGCCGGGCACCACCTGACCGAAGGAGTCGGTGCCCACCTGGCCGGTGCCAGGCAGGTAGCCCAGCGTGACGTTGTCGTCGTACCCGCCCATCATCGAGACGCGGGGACGCAGCTCGACGTAGACCTTCGCGCCCGCCCCCCCTGCCGCCAGGACGGCGGCGAGGGCCACGTGCAGCGCGAGTTGTGTACGCGTGGCCATCGTCATCTCCTTACGGGACCACGACGGTGTCGCCGGGCCCGAGCGAAACCTTGCTGGTGCCGTCGACCAGGTCGTCATAGGCCACTGCAACCCGGCGGCCGTCGGCGTGGAGCACCTTGATGTCGCCGCGGTCGGCGAACTCGGCCAGCCCGCCCGCCATCGCCAGCGCCTGCAGCACGTTCATGCTGTTGCGCAGCGGGAAGACGCCCGGGTGACCGACCATCCCGGTGACGAAGACCTTGGCTCCGTTGACGTCATGGATGATGACGGTCACGCGCGGGTCCCGCACATAGGAGGCGAGGGCCTTGGAGACGTTGGCCTCCAGTTCCTGTGGCCGGAGCCCCTCCGCCTGCACGTCGCCCAGGAGCGGCAGCGTGATCTTGCCGTCGGGCCGGACGGGCACCGTGCGCGAGAGCTCGGGCTCCTTCCAGACGGAGACCTCGACCACATCCTCGCGGCTCATCCGGAACTCCGTCATCTGCAGGACCTGATCGTCCTCGCGCACCGCGCGGTGCGAGCAGGCCGTCGCAGAGAGAGCCAGAGCCGCCATCGAAAACCAGACACCCTTCGTCATGCTTCCTCCCTCACCCGCTGAAGGCGGGCTCGACCGCCGCGAACTTGAGCACGCTGCGTGCCAGCGCCAGCTGGCCACGCCTTCCTGCTCCCTCCGCTCTGTCTGCAGGCAACAGGCCAGCCGACCCGGCAGGCGCTCCTGCGCTGGAAAAGGATTTCCATTCCCCACGCGTTCCGCATCCGGGAAAAAATCTTCCCACCGGCCGGGGGCCCCTCCTCTCTCGACAGACTTGGCGCGCTTCTCGCTAAGAGTCTGGGGTAAGGCCGCGTGTTGGGGAGCGCGGACACCAGGGGAAGGGGTTTCCAAGATGTTCCGCACCATCGCCGCAGCAGCCATCGTCTTCGCCTTCGCAGCCTTCGCGCTACACCACTCCACCGTCGCCGGGCCGCTCGAGGAGCCGCTTCTCCTGCTCTTCATGGGGACGCTCTTCCTCGTGGTCGGGAAGCTCTTCTCCGGCCCGGAGCGGACGGATCAGGTGGTCGAGCCGCAGCTGGTGGAGCGAAGCGTTTAGAGAAGGCCTCAGGCCTCAGGCCTCAGGCTTCAGGCCTCAGGTTTGGAACAACGACATCGTTGGCGTGCTCGACTGAAGGGCGTGCGACTTCAAGATGGCGAAATCAAATGGCGTGCCGCGAATGATCGCGGCGCGCCATTGCCTGAGGCCTGAGGCCTGCGTCCTACGCCGTGCCCGAGCTCGGCGTATCTCCCACGATCCCCAGCGGTTGCCGCGTCAGCTCTTCCTGCAGCCCGGCGGTGATGCGGGGATCGGTCAGCCCGCAGTCCTTGATCTTGTAGAGCAGCGCCTTGTAGCTGATCTGCAGCCGCACGGCCGCCTTGCGCTTGTTCCAGTTGGTGCGCGCCAGCATGGAGCTGATCGCCTCCCGCTCGGCCCGCAGCGCCGCCTGCCGGGCGATGTCCTTGAGCGAGACCGTCTCCGCCATCGGCAGCAGCGGAGCGGGCGGCGGCACGGACGGCGCTGCCGGTGCGACCGGCGCCACCCCAAAGGACGGCGTCGCGTAGTTGTTGTTCCCCTGGTTCGACGGCGGCAGCGACCCGCCCGCCGAGCCTTGCTGGTGCGGCAGATAGGGAGTTGGGCGGCGGTGGATGGCCGCCGCCAGCTCGTCCAGCACGTACTTCTCGTCGCGCAGCACCACCAGGCGCCGGACCAGGTTCTCCAGCTCGCGCACGTTGCCCGGGTAGTCGTAGTCGACCAGGCGCCGCACCACGTCGTCCGAGAAGAGCATCATCCCCTGCTTGTACTTGCTGCCGTACTTGTTGCGGAAGTGCTCGATGAGCCCGGGGATGTCTTCCTTGCGGTCGCGCAGCGGCGGCACCAGCACGCTGACGACGTTGAGCCGGTAGTAGAGGTCCTCGCGGAAGTTGCCCCGCGCGATCTCGTCCTCGAGCACGCGGTTGGTCGCGACCACCACGCGGGCGTCCGCCTTGAGGGGCCGCTTGCCACCGACGCGGTAGTACTCCTCGTCCTGCAGCACTTGCAGCAGCTTCGCCTGCAGGGCCGGGTGCATCTCGCCGATCTCGTCGAGGAAGATGGTCCCCTTGTCGGCCAGCTCGAACTTGCCCGGCTTCTCGCTGGTGGCGCCGGTGAAGGCGCCGCGCTCGTGGCCGAACAGCTCCGATTCGAGCAGCTCGCTGGGGAGCGCCGCGCAGTTGATCTTGACGAAGGGCTTGCCGCGCCGCGGGCTGCGCTCGTGGAGCGTGCGGGCGATGCCTTCCTTGCCGACGCCGCTCTCGCCGCGGATGAGGACCGGAACGTCGGTCTCGGCCACGCGGTCGACCATGTCCCAGATGCCGAGCATGGCCGGGCTCGAAGCGACGAAGTCGGCGGGCACGCCGCGCCGCTGTCCGTCGCCGGTCCGGCGCTCGGGTACGGGCGTGGCCACCGCCGGCGGCGCCGAGGGGCGGACCGCGGGAATGATCGTCACCGCCTGCGGCTCTTCGGCGCGGGCCGCCGCGCTGCAACGCTCGATGGCTTCCTTCAATTCTTCCGGCTCGATCGGCTTGACCAGGTAGTCGCTGGCGCCGAAGCGCATCGCCTTGACCACCGCTTCCTTCTCGTCCATGGCCGAGAGCGCGATCACGGGCGCCGTGCCGCCTTCCGCCCGGTACCGGCGCAGGACCTCGAAGCCGTCCATTCCCGGCATCCTCAGATCCAGCAGGACCGCCTGGGGCGGCGCCGCGGCTCCGGCCAGCCACTCGAGGCCTGCCTTGCCGTCCGCGGTAGCGAAGGCATGGAAGCCAATCCGCGCGAGCAGCTCGACGAGGATCTCGCGTGCGGCCTCGTCGTCGTCGATCACCAGCACCTGGTTCGGTCGTTCCGTCATTCTCACCCTCACCCTGAATCGACCGGTTGGATCCCAACACTACCCGGTCAAAGTTTCCGGCCTTGCCTCGTACACACTGCTTTCAGGCAGCAGACGAGCAAGCGTTGTGCCAGAAGTGGGGAAGTCGGCGGACCATCAGGGCACGCGCTTCCACAAGTGGCGAAGCGCGGCGTTCACGGCGCGCTGGGCTTCCAGGTTCACGGCGTGGCCGACGTCGGGGATGATCAGCAGCTCCGCGCCGGGGATGAGCCGGGCCAACTCCTCCCCGTTGGACACCGGCGAGAGCTGGTCGAGGGCGCCGTGGATCACCAGCGCCGGCGTGGCGAGGCTGCCCAGCCGGTCGCGGGCGTCGTGCGAGAGCGCGGCGTCAACCTGGCCGAGAAAGCCGGTCGTGGGCTGCATCGGCTGCCCGTGGGCGAAGCGCAGGGCGGAGCGGATGCTGGCCTCGCTGCGCCAGAAGCGGTCGGTGAAGAGCCAGGCGTAAGCCTGCTGCTCCCAGGCTTCGCGCAGCTCCGGCGCGGCGGCGGTCAGGGGATAGAGCGCGCGCCAGGCTTTGAGGAGCGCCCGGCTGCGTGGGTCCTGGGCGGCGAACGTCGCCAGGAGCGCGAGCGAGCGCACCCGGTCCGGATGCGCCAGCGCCAACTCCTGCGCGACGGCGCCCCCGAGCGAAAGTCCGACCACGTGGGCGCGCTGCACGCC
>JAYWAJ010000358.1:0-4063 GCA_043782525.1 Deltaproteobacteria bacterium
GGTCTCGATCTTGTCGATGGCCGTGTCGATCGACGCGTACATGTCCTCGGACTTGTCCTTGCCGCGGACGTGGAAGTGGCCCGCGTGCAGGTTGATGTCTGCGTGGTGGAGGTAGCGCTCGAGGGAGAGCGTGACGTGAACCTCGGTCACCTTGTCCAGGTACTTGTCGACCACCTTGCCCAGCTTGTCCTGGACGTGATTGCGCAGCGCATCGGTGGCGAACATGTTCCTGAAGGTGATGTTGACCTGCATGGATGAGACCCCCTTGCGGGTAGGACGGGTTAGAAGAACTTCTTGCGCTTGCTGGACGGCAGGATGCCGAGCACCTCCCTGTATTTGGCGACCGTACGGCGTGCGATGTCAACGTTCTGCGACCGGAGGATTTCCACAATCTTCTGATCGCTGTACGGCTTGTCTCCGGGCTCGGCGGCGACCACCTGCTTGATCTGGTTCTTGACCGCCTCGGAGGCAATGTCCTCGCCGCCGACGCGGCTGATCGAGGAGTTGAAGAAGAACTTCAACTCGTAGATGCCCTGCGGCGTGTGCACGTACTTGTTGGTGGTGACGCGCGAGACGGTGCTCTCGTGCATGCCGATGTCCTCGGCCACGTCGCGCAGGATGAGCGGCTTGAGGAAGGCGATGCCCTTGTCGAGGAAATCGCGCTGGAACTTGATGATGCTGTCGGTGACCTTGACGATGGTGCGCTGGCGCTGGTGGATGCTGCGAATCAGCCACACCGCCGAGCGCAGCTTCTCCTGGATGTAGTCCTTGGTGCCGCCGCCGGCGCCGTTCTTGAGCGCGCTCCGGTAGTGCTGCGAGATGCGCAGCTTGGAGAGGCCGTCGTCGTTGAGGACGGTGTGGTAGCTGTCGCCGATCTTGTGGATGTAGACGTCGGGCGTGATGTACTGCGGCTCGTCCATGGCGAAGCCGCGGCCCGGCTTGGGGTCGAGGCGCCCGAGCAGCTTGATGGAGGCGACGATCTCCTCGAGCGAGACGCGCAGGTCCTTGGCAATGGCCTGGTACTTCTTGGTCTCGACGTTCTTGAGGTGGCGGCTGACGATCTGCGGCAACAGCTCCGCGTCCGGATCGTCCTTGCCTTCGCCCTCGGTGACGTAGAACTTCGCCTGCACGCAAAGGCACTCGCGCAGGTCGCGCGCGCCGCAGCCGACGGGGTCGAAGCGCTGGATGCGCTTGAGGACTTTTTCGGCCATCGCCGCCGGCACGCCCGCCTCCAGCGCCAGCGGAATGAGCGGGTCGGCCTCGCTCTTGGGCAGCCGCGGCGCCTGCGACCTTCGCAGCGCCTCGAGCGCTTCCGGCGCCACCGCGGGCACTTCGCGGGGGACACCATCCAATGGCGTCCCCGTCTCGCTGGTGTCCTCGAGGAGGATCGGCACCGTCGGCTGTGCCTCCGGGTCGATCACCAGGTAGCCGTCGCGGTTCAGGTTGCCGATGATGAGCGCCCCGATCCGCTCCTCGTCGTCGGAGAGGTCCGCCATGCGCAGCTGCGCAAGGAGGTGGTGGGTGAGATCCTCGCCGCGGGTGAGGGTGTCCTGGAGCGAAGGCAGGTCTTCGTTGTTGAACCCGCCCGCCGAGGGCGCGGTGTGCTGCGTCTGGTAGTTGTCGAGGTACTGCTCCCAGTCGATGTCCTCGCGCTTGACGTCGCCTTCGGCCTTGGCCTTGAGGTCGGGCTGCGCGATCTCCGGCGTCGAGACGGAGAGCTCGCTCGCCTCGATGCTCTCGTTGAGGGTCGAGAGCAGCTCGGCGGGCGCCTCGTCGAGCTCGGCCTCGGCGCCGTCGAGCGGCTCCTCGAGGAGCGGGTTCTCCTCCATCTCGGTGCGAATCAGGTCGACCAGCTCCAGCCGGGAGAGCTGCAGGAGCTTGATCGCCTGCTGCAGCTGGGGGGTCATCACCAGCTGCTGCGACATCCTCAGACTTTGTTTCAGCTCCAACGCCATCCCACCCTCCCTATTCCAGCTTGAACCGCTCGCCGAGGTACACGGCGCGGGCGCGCGTAGAGCCAGCGATCTCCGCCGGCGTGCCCGACTCCAGAAGCCTGCCCTCCACCAACAGGACTGCTCGATCGCAAATGCCCAGCGTCTCGCGGACGGCGTGGTCGGTGATGAGCACTCCCAGCCCACGGTCGCGGAGGCGGTGGATCAGCCGCTGCAGATCGTGCACCGCGATGGGGTCGACGCCCGCGAAGGGTTCGTCGAAGAGCATGAACTTGGGATCGGCCAGCAGGCTGCGCGCGATCTCGGCCCGCCGCCGCTCGCCGCCCGAGAGCGTCTCTCCCAGCGCCTCGGCGACGCGCAGCAGGTCGAACTCGCTGAGCAGCTCGTCCGCGCGCTCGCCCCGCGCCTTCTTCGACAGCTGCGAGCCTTCGAGGACGAGGAGGAAGTTCTCCCGCACCGTCAGCTTGCGGAAGATGGACGGCTCCTGCGGCAGGTAGCCGATGCCGAGGCGGGCGCGCGCGTGGAGCGGCAGGCCCGAGAGGTCGCGGTCGCCCAGCCGCACCTCGCCCTGGTCGGGGTTGAGCAGGCCGACCACGCAGTGGAAGCTGGTGGTCTTGCCCGCGCCGTTGGGGCCGAGCAGTCCGACCACCTCGCCGGGCGCCACCGAGAACGAGACGTCGTCGACCACGCGGCGGCCGCGGAAGCTCTTGCGCAGACCCTTGGCGATGAGCGCCGTCACTGCTGCTCTTCCCGGTGCGCTTCGGGGCGCAGGCGTCCCTTGGCCTTCTGGACCCGGACTTCCTTGCTCTCGAGCGCGAGGTCGATCCTGTCGCCGGAGAGGACGTCGCCGCGGTCGTAGAGCTTCGGGTCGCCGGTCAGGACCAGGATCTTCTTGAGCGCGTCGTAGTCGGCGCTCTGGCCGGTGGCGCGCCGGTCGCCCTGCTTCAAGTTCACGCCGCCGCGCATCTCCAGCCTGGTCAGCTGCCCGTCCTTGTCGTAGCGGGCGTCCAGGCGCGGGCTCTTCACCACCGCATCGCCGCGCCGGACCACCACGTCGTCGCGAAACTCCGCGACGTGGCGCTCCTTGAGAAGCTGCAGCCGCGCCGCCTCGACGACGACCGGGGTCGCGCTCCGGGTCGCGCTCTGGGTCCCGGCGGCCCTGGCTGCAGGTGCTCCCTCCGCGGGCAGCGCCCGCCGCAGGGTCAAAGTCGGACGCACCACGTCGACGTCCTCGCTGTCGAGGCGCAGGAGGATGCGCTCTCCCGAGAGCGTGTCCGAGCCGTCGCGCAGCACCGGCGGGAGGGCGGGCGTTCCGGTCAGGACCAGCGTCTGCCCCGGAACGTCGAGCACTCCGCGCTCGCCGTCGGCGGTGCGGGTGCCGCGCTGGACATGGACCTTCCCGTCGACGGTGAAGTGGTCCACCGCCTCGCCGCCCAGCGAGGCCTGGGTCGCCTTGCGCTTCGCAGCCTTCTTCGGCGCGCCCTCCTTCTTGTAGTCGGCCACCGCGTGATCGCCGGTGACGTTCAGGTCGCCGCGGGTGAGGTGGACGTCGCCGTCGAGGAAGACGCGGTGGTCCTTCGGCTCGATGCGCATGTCCTGGGCATTGAAGTCGAGCGGCCCGGCCGGCAGCGCTGCGGCGGCCGCTGCGAGGAGGAGCGCCATCATTGCGAGCCTTCCGACTCGAGCTTGCCCTGCACGCCGCTGGTGAGGCGAACCCGGCTGCCGTCGGCCTGGGCCACCATGCCGTGGCTCTCGACGCGGTAACCGGGGCCCTGCGCCACCACGCGGGTGTCGCTGCGGACGGTGGTCCCGTCGTAGTGAACGGCCTCGCTCTCGGCGCGGTCGCCGCGGGCGGTGTCGAGGCGAACCCCGCCGGATCCGTCGCCGCGGCGGTTCGCGACTTCGCCTTCGATGTGCGGAGCGGAAACGCGAAGGGTGCCGTAGGAGGCGAGGCCGGAGCCGGGCTCCGGGACGATGGTGGCCGCTCCGTTGCTGGCGACCAGCCGCCCGCCCCCCCGGCGGTAGTCGAGGTGATCGGCCGTGCCGCGCGCCACCAGCCGGCCCTCGGACAGCCGGGCAAACGCCACCCCCTGGAGGGAAAGGTCAGGGGA
>JAYWAJ010000359.1:0-4057 GCA_043782525.1 Deltaproteobacteria bacterium
CACGCCGAGGCCTTCGACATCATGCACGGCGAGCGGCTGGTGCTGGTCGACCGCCTGGGGCGCATCCGCGGCTTCTACGACGCCGACGATCCCGACGCCGTCCTGCGCGACGCCCGCCTCCTCACCGGAGGCGGGCGCGGATGACGCTCGTCGACGTCCTGCCCTCGACCAACGCCGCGCTCAACGCCACCAGCGCTGCCGCGCTCTTCACCGGCTACTGGGCCATCCGCAACAAGCGCATCGCGCTGCACCGGGCGTGCATGCTGGTGGCCTTCGCCTCCTCGACCGTCTTCCTCGCCTGCTACATCACCTACCACCTGCTCTCGCAGGTGCTGCACCACTACGCCGGGCCCTGGCGGCCCTTCTACCTGGGCATGCTGACGAGCCACACCATCCTCGCGGTGGTGGCGCTGCCGCTGGTGCTGCGGACCCTCTGGCTGGCGGCCGTCCGCAAGAATTTCGCCGCCCACGCCCGCATCGCCCGCTGGACCTTTCCGGTCTGGGCCTACGTTTCGGTCACCGGGGTGCTTGTCTACCTCATGCTCTACCGACTATAGAGAAACGCCCATGGCCTTCCGCATCATCGAGACCTGCATCGGCTGCACCGCCTGCGTGAAGCGCTGCCCCACCGACGCCATCACCGGCGACCGGAAGGTCCTGCACATCATCGACCCAGCGCTCTGCATCGACTGCGGCGCCTGCGGCGTGGTCTGCCCCACCGCAGCCATCCTCGATCAGTACGGCAACGTGCAATATCTGCTGAAGAAGAACGAGCGCCCGCTGGCCTTCGTCTACGAGCAGGCCTGCACCGGCTGCGAGAAGTGCGTCGAGCGCTGCCCGTTCGAGGCGCTGGAGATGGTCGCGGTCAAGGACCCGAACAGCTTCCTCGGCATCGTCTCGGTGATCGAGAAGAACTGCACGGGCTGCCGCGAGTGCGAGAAGGCCTGCCCGTACGACGCCATCTTCATCTACCGCAAGGACCGCGTCCCCGACTGGCTGAAGAACTCGCGTGTGGAAAAGGCCGCGTGAGCGGCCCTCCCTACGAGTCGGCGCTTTGCGCCCACTCGGTTGTGGAAAAGGCCGCGTAGCGGCCCACCCTGCGGTCGGCGCGCAGCGCGCACTCGCGGGTGGACAAGGCCGCCTAGGCTTCGTCTTCGTCTTCCTTCTCATCCTCTTCGTCGTCGGTCTCTTCCGCCTCTGGCGCAGGCAGCTCGGCCTCTTCGGCTTCCTTGGCCGCGGCCGCCGCGCGCTGCTGTCGAGCGGTCTGCGGCTTGACCACCGGAGCCTCGCGCTGATCGGCCCCGCACTTCGGGCAGGTCGGCGCTGGCTTCTTCAAGTCGTAGAACTTGGTGCCGCACTTGTAGCAGACGTACTTGGACCCAAGGTCACGCGCCATTGGTGAAGCCCCTCCCGGTGCTGAGCGCGGGCGGAATAGACCAGCGTCCGGGGGATGTCAATGCCTACCGCTTCAAGCTAGCCTGCGCGCCTATGCTCCTTGCCCTCCTTCTCGCTGCGCCGTTTGCCCATCCCACCCCGCAGCCGCCGCCGGATCTGCCGCCCTCCGTCTACCGGGAACGCCGCGAGCGGGTCATGCACGACCTGGGCGGCTGCGCGACCTTGATCGCCGCCCAGGGAGTCGTTGGCGATAGTGCCGGACTTCAAGCAGGACGACGACTTCTTCTGGCTGACCGGCCTCAACGAGCCGGGCGCCTGGCTGCTCCTCTTTCCCAAGGCGAAGTACAACAGGCACGTCCTCTATCTGCGGGCGCGCGATCCCGAGGCCGAGCGCTGGACCGGCCCGCGCGATCCGATCTCGCCCGCGCTGAAGGAGAAGTACGGCGTCGACCAGGTGCGCCGCGGCAACGGCGGGCCGGCGCTGCTCTCTGCCGCGCCCCTGCACGACTGCCTCGCCCTGATCGCGCCGGCGAAGGAGCTGAAGGACGAGCGCTCCGACGTCCAGGCGGTGCGCCAGGCCGCGGCGGCGCTGGGGCTCAAGCTGGTCTACAAGCGCGACACCCTGGCGCGGCTGCGCGAGGCGCACACCCCGGAGGAGGTCGCGCTCCTCGAGCGCGCCGTCGCCATCACCCGCGCGGGACACGAGGCGGTGGCGCGGGGCACGGTCGCGGGCGTCTCCGAGCGCGACGTGCAGACCCAGCTCGAGTACGCCTTCTTCGGGGCGGGCGCGACCGGCCTCGCCTACGGCAGCATCGTCGGCAGCGGCGAGAACGGCGCGGTGCTGCACTGGGGCCAGAACTCGCGGATGCTGCGCG
The DNA here is from genome assembly GCA_043782525.1 of Deltaproteobacteria bacterium. Classification (GTDB taxonomy): domain Bacteria; phylum Myxococcota; class Myxococcia; order Myxococcales; family 40CM-4-68-19; genus 40CM-4-68-19. Next base: position 2,271 of record JAYWAJ010000359.1, read on the forward strand.
ACGGCGACCTGGTCGTCGTCGACGCCGCCGCCGAGTACGGCCGCTACGCCGCCGACGTCACCCGCACCTATCCGGTGAGCGGCAAGTTCAGCGAGGAGCAGGCCAAGGTGTACCGGGCCGTCTTCCAGGCGCAGGAGGACATCCTCGCCGCCTTAAAGCCGGGCGCCACCATGGGCGATCTGCAGAGGGCCGCCGAGGCCTCCCTGCGCAACGCCGGCTACCTCGACAAGTTCATCCACGGCTTCGGCCACTTCGTCGGCCTCAACGTCCACGACGCCGGCCTCTCCGACGCGCCGCTGCCCGCCGGGGCGGTGATCACGGTCGAGCCCGGCATCTACCTGCCCGAGCGCGGCTTCGGCGTCCGCATCGAGGACGAGGTGCTCATCCTCCCCAACGGCAAGTGGCGGCTGCTCACCGCGGACTTCCCCCGCAAGCTGGAGGAGGTCGAGGCCTGGGTCGCTCGCGCGCGGCGCTGACTCTGCTATCGTCCTCGCCGGGAGATTTCGTCATGCCCCTCAACGTCGTGCTGATCGCGCAGCGGCAGAGCCCCAACGGGATGGCCCTCTCCTGGACTCCGCTGGAAGGCGTGTCGGCCTACCAGATCTTCGTCGCCAGCCGGAAGATGGTGCCGGAAGAGCTGGAGGCCGCGGCGCTCCTCGGCGGAACCGACGACTGCTTCGTCGCCAAGGTCGGGGCCGAGGTCCAGTCGGTGGTGGACGACATCACGCCCCAGGGCGAGGCGCGGCACTACGGCGTGGCGATGATCTTCGACGACGGCGCGGTGAAGACGGCCCGCTTCAAGGCGGTTCCCGACGGGGGGGCCGAGGACTCGTTCCACCTCTCGATGGTGAAGATGCGGATGACCACGGGGTCGTACCGCATCAAGCCGCCGCCCGCGGCCGCCGGGTCGTCGGCGGCGAGGCCCATCGCCGCCCCTCCTGCCGTCAAGGTCGCCGCCGGTCCCCCGCCCCGGTCCGCGCCCGCCGCCCGCGCCGGCCGCTCCGAGGAGACCTCGACCTCCGTCGAGCCGCCGCCCCAGCCAGGGTCGGTGCCGCTGGCCGAACCCATCGACATCCGCATGCAGGGCGCCACCCAGACCTGGGACGGCCTGCGCATCTACTGGGAGCGCGAGCCGCGGGCCGCCGCCTACGAGATCATCGCCAGCGACCACCAGATCTTCGGCGACGAGCTGGCCGACGCGCTCGCCGGCAAGGCCGACTTCACCACCGCCATCGCCGTCGCGCCCTCGGTCACCTGCGTGCTCGACAACACCACCGCCCGCGAAGCGCGCGGCTGGTACGCGGTGCTGGTCCGCCACCGCGACGGACGGCGCGTGCCGCATCCCTTCCAGGTGGGAGACGCCGCCAGCAGCGGAAAGACCGGCGGGCCGTTCCTCAATCCCAACCGCACCGGCGAGCTGCGCGCCGAGGTCGAAGGCCTCCTCGCCGACGCCCGCGAGCAGTGGGAGCGGTGGAAGAGCGAGCAGGACGGCGGCGCCCGCCGCGAGGCCCGGCGCATGGTGGGCGACGCGCTCCTCATCTGGCCCGACTACCCCGCGGCCAAGAAGCTGCTCGCGGAGATGGCATAGACCTCGTCTGCCCCGCCTGCCGGCGCCACACCGAGCGCGGCCTCGAGCTGTTCACGGTGGAGGCCGCCGGCGCCGATCTGCTGCGGTGCCGCGGGTACGGCAAGGAGTACCCGGTCGTCGACGGCATCCCGGTGCTGCTGCGCGACCTGTCCCAGGCGGACGCGCTCGGGCTCTTCGCCCCGCTGGGGGCGCCCGAAGC
>JAYWAJ010000360.1:0-4048 GCA_043782525.1 Deltaproteobacteria bacterium
CAGCGCTACCTGGTGGGCGTGGGCAGCTCCATCGAGCTGGGGGATGCGCAGGTGGCCGTGACCCAGGCGGCGGCGCAGGCAGTGCAGGCCGACGATCGACTCGCCGTGGCGCGCGCCCAGCTCCTGCGCGCGCTGGGGCGGCGTTAGGAGCAGGAATGAAAGACCGCCGGATCCTTTTCTTCGCCGTCGCCGCGGCCCTCATCGGGGGCATCGCCTGGTTCGTCCACGCCCGCACGGCCCGGCAGGCGGCGGGCGCGGCCAAGGACCAGGCGCAGGCGGCCAATCGCCAGGTGCCGGTCATCGAGGCGGTGGTGCAGAAGCGCGACGTGCCCATCTTCCTCGACGGGCTCGGCAGCGTCACCGCCTTCAAGACGGTGACGGTGCGCTCGCAGGTGGACGGGCGCCTCGACCAGGTGCTCTTCCGCGAGGGGCAGCCGGTCCACCAAGGCGAGGTGCTGGCCAAGATCGATCCGCGCCCGTTCCAGAACCAGCTGCACCAGGCGGAAGGCGCGCTGGCCCGCGACGGCGCGCAGCTCAAGGCCGCGCAGCACAACCTCGCGCGCTACCAGAACCTGGTCGCGCAGAAGCTGATCGCGCAGCAGCAGTCGGACGACCAGTCGGCGCTGGTGGGCCAGCTGGAAGGCGCGGTGCAGGTGGACCGCGCCACCATCGACGTCGCCCGGCTCAACCTCGACTACGCGACCATCCGGGCCCCCATCGACGGCGTCACCGGCGTCCGCATCGTCGATCCGGGCAACCTGGTCCGGGCCGCGGACGCGACCGGCCTGGTGGTGGTCGCCCAGCTCGACCCCATCGCGGTGATCTTCAGCCTTCCCCAGGACGACCTGCCGCGGGTGATGCAGCAGCTGGCGGCGGGGCAGCTCCCGGTGGAGGCGTGGAGCCGCGACGGCGGGCAGCGGCTCGCCACCGGCAGGCTGGCGCTGATCGACAACCAGATCAACGCCGCCACCGCGACGCTGCGGCTCAAGGCCGTCTTTCCCAACCCGCAGCGGCTGCTCTGGCCCAACCAGTTCGTCAAGGCGCGGCTGCTCCTCACCACCCGCAAGGACGCGCTGGTGGTGCCGGCCACCGTGCCGCAGCGCGGGCCGGAAGGGACCTTTGCCTACGTCATCCAGCCGGACCAGACGGTGCAGCCGCGGCCCATCGAGGTGGAGATCACCGAGGGCGACCTGGCGGTGATCGCGCGCGGGCTCACCGAGGGCGAGCACGTCGTCGCAGACGGGCAGAACCAGCTGCGCGCCGGAGCCAAGGTCGCGCCGCGCCCCGCCGTTGGTGGCCCGCAGCGCCCAGCGCGCGAGGGCGAGGGGCCGAGGGGAAGATGAGGAGGCTTCAGGCCTCAGGCTTCAGGCTTCAGGAGAAGCGACAGCACTCCAGTCTCGGGCGTCAGGACGAGAGTGGAAGGCTCCTGCCCCGAGGCCTGAGGCCTGAGGCCCGAGGCCTGCACTCCCCGGAGTGCCCATGAGCATCTCCGAGCCCTTCATCCGCCGCCCCGTGGCCACCTCGCTGCTCACCGTCGGGCTCCTGCTCGCGGGCGTCATCGGCTACCGCCAGCTGCCGGTCTCGGCGTTGCCGCAAGTGGACTACCCGACCATCGTCGTCTCGACGCTGCTCCCCGGCGCCAGCGCCGAGACGATGGCCTCGGCGGTGACCACGCCGCTGGAGCGGCAGTTCGGGCAGATGCCCTCGCTCTCGCAGATGACCTCGGTGTCGAGCTTCGGCTCCTCGCAGGTCACCCTGCAGTTCGAGCTGGACCGGAGCATCGACGCCGCCGAGCAGGACGTGCAGGCGGCCATCAACGCCGCCTCCAACCTCCTGCCGCGCACGCTGCCCGCGCCGCCCAACTACTCCAAGTCGAACCCCGCCGACACGCCCATCCTCACCCTCTCGGTCACCTCGAAGGCGCTGCCGCTCGACCAGGTGAACGACGCCGCCGACTCCATCCTGGCCCAGAAGATCTCGCAGGTGGGCGGCGTCGGCCTGGTGACCATCAACGGTGCGCAGAAGCCCGCCGTGCGCGTGCAGGTCGATCCGGCCGCGCTGGCCGGCGCCGGCCTCACCCTCGAGGACGTGCGCGCGGCGCTGGCGGCGGCCAACGTCAACCAGCCCAAGGGCAACCTGGACGGGCAGCGGCAGGACTTCATCCTCTCCACCAACGATCAGCTGGGCAAGGCGGCCAGCTTCCGCCCGCAGATCCTCGCCTTCAAGAACGGCGCGCCGGTGCGGCTCTCCGACGTCGCCGACGTCATCGACGGCGTCGAGAACGCGCAGCTGGCCGGCTGGGCCAACGCCACCCGGGCCATCATCCTCAACGTCTCGCGGCAGCCGGGCGCCAACGTCATCCAGACCGCCGACCGGGTGAAGGCGCTCCTGCCGCAGCTCAAGGCCTCGCTTCCGCAGGGCATCGACGTCGACATCCTCGCCGACCGGACCGAGACGGTGCGCGCCTCGGTGGAGGACGTCCAGTTCACACTGATACTTACTATACTTCTTGTGGTCGCGGTCATCTACCTCTTCCTCCGCTCGCTGCGGGCGACGCTCATCCCCGGCGTGGCGGTGCCGCTCTCGCTGGTGGGCACCTTTGGCGTCATGTACCTGTGCGGGTATTCGCTCAACAACCTCTCCCTGATGGCGCTGACCATCTCCACCGGCTTCGTGGTCGACGACGCCATCGTCATGATCGAGAACATCGCCCGCTTCATCGAGGAGGGCGACCCGCCCTTCGAGGCGGCGCTCAAGGGCTCCCGGCAGATCGGCTTCACCATCGTCTCGCTGACCGTCTCGCTGGTGGCGGTGCTGATTCCGCTGCTCTTCATGGGCGGCATCATCGGCCGGCTCTTCCGCGAGTTCGCGGTGACGCTGTCGATCGCCATCGGCGTCTCCGCCGTCCTCTCGCTGACGCTGACGGCGATGATGTGCGCGCACTTGCTCAAGCCGCACTCCGAGCAGAAGTTCCCCAAGTTCCTCCAGTACACCGAGCGCGGCTGGGACCACCTGGTCCGCTTCTACGAGCGCGGCGTGCGCTGGGTGCTCGAGCACCAGCCGCTCACCCTGGCGGTGACCGTCGCCACCCTGCTCTTCACGCTGCTCCTGGCCTGGATCATCCCCAAGGGCTTCTTCCCCGAGCAGGACACCGGCCTCATCACCGGCGTCTCGGCGGGGGCGCCCGACGCGTCGTTCGCGCGCATGCTGGACCGGCAGCGCGCGCTCGCCGACGTGGTGCTGGAGGATCCCGCGGTGCTCAGCGTCGCGTCCTTCATCGGCGCCGACGGGACCAACCCCACCACCAACTCCGGGCGCCTCAACATCATCCTCAAGCCCCGCGGCGAGCGCGGCGACAGCGCGCAGGAGATCATCGAGCGGCTGCAGCCGAAGCTCGCGCAGGTGCAAGGCATCCAGCTCTTCATGCAGCCGGTCCAGGACCTGAACATCGAGACCCGCACCAGCGCCACCCAGTACCAGTACACGCTGGAGGACGCGGACCCCGCCGAGCTCTCCGCCGTCGGCGCCAGGGTCCTGGCGAAGCTGCAGACCCTGCCGGAGCTGCGCGACGTCACCTCGGACCTCGCCACCGCAGGGCTGCAGGAGAAGCTGACCATCGACCGCGACACCGCCGCGCGGCTCGGCATCCTGCCCAGCACCATCGACGACACGCTCTACGACGCCTTCGGGCAGCGGCAGGTGAGCACCATCTTCACGCAGCTCAACCAGTACCGGGTGATCCTGGAAGTGCGTCCGCAGGACCAGCAGGACCCGCGCGCGCTCGACCGGATCTATCTCAAGTCGCAGTCGGGCGAGACGGTGCCGCTCTCGGCCATCGCCCGCTTCGAACAGGGGACTTCCCCGCTGGTCATCAACCACCAGGGGCAGTTTCCTTCGGGGACCATCTCCTTCAACCTCGCGCCCGGCGCGGCGCTGGGCGACGCGGTGGACGCCATCCGCGCCGCCGAGGCGCAGATCGGCCTGCCCCCCGGCGTGCGGCCCGCCTTCGCCGGCAGCGCGCAAGCCTTCCGGGAGTCGCTCGCCTCCG
>JAYWAJ010000361.1:0-4044 GCA_043782525.1 Deltaproteobacteria bacterium
CGCCAACACGCCGGACACCGAGATCGCCGAGCAGGAGGAGCGCCACATCGTGCACGAGCGCGTCCTCGAGGCTCTCGGCCGCCTCGACCCGCGCGAGCGCTACATCATCGAGCAGCGGATCATGAACGACAAGCCGATGACCCTCAAGGAACTGGGCGAGCACTTCGGCTTCTCGCGCGAGCGCGCGCGGCAGCTGGAGATCCGCGCCAAGGCCAAGCTCGAGTCCGAGCTGGGTGAGCTGATGGACGAGCTCTTCCCGGATGAGGAGCGCGGGCGCATGGCGGAGACCGCCTAGCCTAGCAGAGTGAAGATTCGGTGGGAGAGTGGGAGCTCTCCAGCGTCGGGCGTGACCTTGGGAGAGGTCGCGCCCGTCGTGTTTTGGGGACCAGCAGCCATCCAGCAGAGCTTCTTCAAGGGCGTGGGTGGCAGCTCGTGGAACAACACCGTCACGCAGTATTGCCAGGGCGTCGCCAGCGGCACGGTCTTCTGCAACGGCGCTGGCACTCCGGCCGGCAACCCGTCGGGCGAGCTGAAGGGCTTCTGGTACGACAACGCCAGCGCCGCGCCGAGCCGCCCGACGCAGTCGCAGCTCGCGGCTGAAGCCGTGCGCGCCGCTGCTCACTTCGGCAACACCTCCTCCAGCCAGAACGCGAGCACGCAGTACATCATCTCCACCGCCACCGGGAACAGTTCGTCGGGCTTCGGCACGCAGTACTGCGCCTGGCACAGCTCGACCTCGAGCTCGTACGGCAACATCGCCTACACCAACTTCCCCTACATCACCGACGCGGGCGCGAGCTGCGGCGCGAACTTCAATGGGCTCGGGCCCAACGCCGGCATCACCATCGTCGGCGGCCACGAGTACGGCGAGACCGAGACCGACCAGTTCCCCAGCACCGGCTGGGTGGACTCGGGCGGCGCGGAGAACGGCGACAAGTGCGCCTGGATCTCGTCGGGCCAGGGCGCGTCGGCCAACATCACGCTCTCCACCGGCACCTTCCCGGTGCAGTCGATGTGGAGCAACGCCTTCAACAGCGGCGCGGGCGGCTGCGTCCTCTCCTACCCCTAGTCCAGCTGGAAGCGTCGCGGGCGGCCCGAAGATCGCGCGAGCGATCCCGGGCCGTTCGCGTTTCAGCGCTGCGCGCGCGGAAAGGCGGACTTGCCGGCGTAGCGCGCCCCCAGCCCCAGCTCCTCCTCGATGCGCAGCAGCTGGTTGTACTTGGCCATGCGGTCGCTGCGGCTCGCCGAGCCTGTCTTGATCATCCCGCAGTCACAGGCGACGGCCAGGTCGGCGATGAAGGCGTCCTCGGTCTCGCCCGAGCGGTGGCTCATGATGGTGCGGTAGCCATTGAAGTGCGCCAGCCGCACGCAGTCCATCGTCTCCGTCAGGGTACCGATCTGGTTGACCTTGATGAGCACCGCGTTGGCGATGCCCTCCGAGATGCCGCGCTGCACGCGCTCGGTGTTGGTGACGAAGAGGTCGTCGCCCACCAGCTGCAGGCGCTGGCCGAGCCGGTCGGTGAGGAGCTTCCAGCCCGCCCAGTCGTCCTCGGCATAGCCGTCCTCGATGGACACAATGGGAAAATCCTTGGCCCAGGCTGCGTACAGATCTGCCAACCCGGCGCCGTCCAGCGTCTTGCCGTCGAGCGCGTACTTGCCGTTCTCGTAGAACTCGCTGGCGGCGCAGTCGAGGGCCAGCACCACGTCGCCGCCCAGCTGGTACCCGGTTTTACCGATCGCCTCCGCGATCACCTCCAGCGCTTCACGGTTGGACTTGAGGCTGGGCGCGAAACCGCCCTCGTCGCCGACGCCGGTAAAGTAGTTGCGCCCCTTCAGCGCGCTCTTCAGGGCGTGGAAGATCTCTGCGCCCATGCGCAGCGCCTCGGCGAAGGTCGGCGCGCCCCAGGGCACCACCATGAACTCCTGGATGTCGACGTTGGAGTCGGCGTGCGCGCCACCATTCAATATATTCATCAGCGGCACCGGCAGCGTGCGGGCCCCGCTGCCGCCCAGGTACCGGTAGAGCGGAAGGCCATGCGCCACCGCCGCCGCCCGCGCCGCCGCCAGCGAGACGCCGAGGATGGCGTTGGCCCCCAGCGACTTCTTGGAGGGAGTGCCGTCGAGCTCGATCATCAGCCGGTCCAGCGACTCCTGGTCGGAGGCGTCCATGCCGACCAGCCGCGGGGCGATCTTGCTGCGGACGTTCTCCACCGCCGTGCGGACCCCCTTGCCGCCGTAGCGGGCCTTGTCCCCGTCGCGCAGCTCGTGGGCCTCGTGCTCCCCGGTGGAAGCGCCCGAAGGCACCGCCGCCCGGCCCACGCTGCCGGAGGCGCAGGTGACTTCGCACTCCAGGGTCGGATTTCCGCGGCTGTCGAGGATTTCCCGGGCGTGAACGTCGACGATCTCGGTCATGCCTCAATGGTAGCATGGGGAAATGTCGAGCAACCGCCGCCGGCACACCCGCGTGCGCGCCCGGGGGGTCGCCGCGCACTTGCGCACCGAGAGTGGACGCACCGCCTGCCAGGTGGAGAACGTCTCCATGGGCGGCCTCTTCGTCCGCACCGACCAGCTCGCGGAAGTCGGCGCGGAGATCTTCGTCGACCTCGTCAAGCCGGGGTGGAAGCGGCAGCTGACCCTCAACGCGCGCATCACCTCGCGGGTCGACGCCCTCGACGGACGGCTCTCGCGGCGCATGCCCGGCATGGGCATCCAGTTCCTGCGGCTCGACGAGAAGCAGCACGACCGCCTGCGATCGCTGCTGCGCGAGCTGGGCGCGCCCGACGAGGACCTCGAGGTGACGCTGCCGGACCAGAGCGTCGAAGAGGAGCTGCGCGCGCTCGAGCTGCGCGCGCTGGACCTGGAGGCCGTCTCCGCCGAGACTGCGGAGCCCCTCGATCCGCAGCCGCAGCCGCTCTGGCAGCAGGTGCAGATGGTCAAGGAGGAGGCGACCTCTTCCCGCCAGACGGAGGCGCACCAGGCGGTCCTGGCCCGGAAAGCGCCGCAGTCGCTGGTGGACGACATCGAAGGCGCGCTCCGCGATGCCAACTTCGCGCCGCCGGGGCCGGTGGTGCTCGCACCCGAGAAACCGCGACCGGCCGCCCCGCCCTCCCCCGCTCCCGTCGCGGCGCGCGCTCCCGAGCGCGATGGAGCAGGCGCGGCTGCCGACAACGCCCGCCTCATGCTGCAGATCCGCGGCCTGGTCATGCAGCTCTCGGAGACGCAGCAGCAGCTTTTCCGGCGGGAGCAGGAGATCGAGCAGCTGAAGAGCGATCTGGAGACGCTGCGGTCCGCGCTCGAGCGCTCGGTGCGCAACGACTGACCGTGTGCTAGAAGCGCCCCCGGCACGACGCACAGGAGGAACACCATGGGACTGCTCGACGGCAAGGTCGCAATCGTCACTGGTTCCGGCGGAGGCATCGGCCGGGAGCACGCGCTGCTCTTCGCCCGCGAAGGCGCCAAGGTCGTGGTCAACGACCTCGGCAGCGACCGCCACGGCGGCGGCAAGGGCGGCGAGATGGCCGACCAGGTGGTCGCCGAGATCAAAAAGGCCGGTGGAGACGCGGTGGCCAACTACGACAGCGTCGCCACCCGCGAAGGCGCCGACGGCCTCGTCTGGAGCGCGCTCAACAAGTTCGGCAAGCTCGATGTGGTCGTCAACAACGCCGGCATCCTCCGCGACAAGACCATCCTCAACATGAGCGAGCAGGACTTCGACCTGGTCATCAGCGTGCACCTGAAAGGGACCTTTCTCATGACCCACGCGGCGGCGCGCGTCTTCAAGGTCCAGGGCAAGGGCGGCCGCATCGTCAACACGACGTCCTTGTCCGGACTGCTCGGCAACTTCGGGCAGGGCAACTACTCCGCGGCCAAGGGCGGCATCTACTCGCTGACCCGCACCGCCTCGATGGAGTTCCAGCGCATGGGCGTGACCGTCAACGCCATCGCGCCGGTGGCGCTGACGCGCATGACCTCCGATCTGCAGATGTTCAAGGGCATGACGCCCGAGCAGATCGGGCCGCAGTACATCGCGCCGGTGGCGGCGTT
>JAYWAJ010000362.1:0-10666 GCA_043782525.1 Deltaproteobacteria bacterium
AGAACGGCCGGCGCCCCAGCCGGGTCCAGTGGCCGACCGCGTCCTGCGCGATGGCGGCGGGCCGGTGAACGGCCCGCACCTCCCTTATCCTTGATCCCGCGTCCGGCGTGGTACAAGCCGCAGCGAACCGAGGAGACTGACGATGGCGCGGATGGTGATGTGCAAGAAGCTGGGCAAGGAGCTGCCCGGGCTGGAGTTCAAGCCGTTCAACAACGATCTGGGCCAGCGCATCTACGACAACGTCTCCCAGGACGCCTGGAAGCTGTGGCTCGAGCACTTCAAGATGATCATGAACGAGTACCGCCTCGCCGGAGGCTCGGAGCAGGCCAACCAGGTCCTCTTCGATCAGGCGGAGAAGTTCTTCTTCAGCGACGGCGCGCAGCTTCCGCCCGACTACAAGCCTCCCGCCGCGAAGGGCTGAGCCTTGCAGGGGCAGGGCGAGATCCTCGTCGTCAGCTGCTACGAGCTGGGCCGGCAGCCGGTGGCGGCGGCGGGCGCGCTGGCGGCGCTGGAGAGCGCGGGATACCTGCCCGCGGTGCAGGACGTCGCGGTCGACAAGCTCTCGGAAGCGGCGCTGCGGCAGGCGCGGCTCATCTTCATCTCGGCGCCGATGCACACCGCGCTCCAGCTGGGGGTGCGCGTGGCCGCGAGGGCCCGCGAGGTGAATCCTTCCGCGCACCTCGCCTTCTTCGGCCTCTACGCCGCGCTCAACGCCGAGCATCTCCGGGAACGTCACTGCGACTCCGTCATCAGCAGCGAAGATCCCGCCGCGCTGGTCGAACTCGCCGCCCGCCTCGCCCCTCCCGGCCCGAAGCCCGAAGCCCGAAGCCCGAAGCCCCCCTTCCCCCTGCTTCCCTCGCGCCGCGCGCTGCCGACCCTCGACCGCTACGCCCGCCTCGAGATCGACGGCGAATCGCGGCTGGTCGCCTCGGTCGAGGCGACGCGCGGCTGCAAGCACCTCTGCAAGCACTGCCCCATCGTCCCGGTCTACGGCGGCAGGTTCGTGGCGGTGCCGCGCGAGACCGTGCTCGGGGACATCGCGCAACAGCTCGAGCGGGGCGCGCAGCACGTCAGCTTCGGCGACCCCGACTTCCTCAACGGACCGACCCACTCCCTGCGCATCGTCCGCGAGCTGCACCAGCGCTGGCCGCAGGTGACCTTCGACGCCACCATCAAGATCGAGCACCTGCTCCAGCACCGGTCGCTTTTGCCCGAGCTGGTGCGGTGCGGGCTCCTCTTCATCACCAGCGCGGTCGAGTGCCTCGACGACGCCATCCTGCGCCGGCTCGACAAGGGACACGTCGCGGCCGACGTCCCGGTGGCGCTGCGGGCGGTGCGCGAGGCGGGCGCGGAGCTGCGGCCGTCGCTTTTGCCCTACACGCCCTGGACCCGGCTCGAGGATCTGCCCGCGCTCTTCGACTTCGCGGTCGAGCACGAGCTGGTCGACGCCATCGATCCGGTGCAGTACACGCTGCGGCTCCTGCTGCCGCCCGGCTCGCTGCTCGTCGACCCCGAGGCGCCGTGGCTGCGGTCCTTCGACCCGCAGTCGTTTTCCTGGACCTGGGTGCACCCGGACCCGCGCGTCGACGCCCTCTGGCGCGCCTCCGCGGAGCTGGCGCGCGACCAGGCGGGCAGCGATCCGCGCCCGACCTTCCTCCTCCTGCGCGACCTCGCCGACCGCGCGGCGCAGCGGACCCGCAGCGCCGCCTTCGTTCCGCCGCCCCAGAGGAACTCCCCCCGGCTGAGCGAACCCTGGTTCTGTTGAGCGGAGCCGACCGCGGGCCAGGTTGGCCTGCTCTGACGTTCTAGTGGGCGACCGGGAGGCGCGGGGTCACCACCGCCTCGATCTGCTCGCCCGCCGCGCGCAGAGCCGCTTCCACCTCCGCCGGCGTCGCGGCGCGGGCGAAGACGAAGCCCAGGTAAGACGCGCCCTCCGGCAGCGGAACCAGCTCCTCGCGGAGGTGCGCGGTGATGACTACCTCCTCGATGAGCGGCACCGCGCGCGCGGCTTCGACTCCGCGCACCGCCTCCAGCGTGCCGCGACGGCGGATGGGCAGCATGAGCACGCCGGCGGCGCGCTCTTCCCTCGGCGGCGGCGGGGCGGCGCTGCCCAGCGCGTGGCGCAGCACCAGCTCTTCCAGCGTCACCCCGACGCCGAAGCGCAGCGCGCGCCCGCACAGCCCGCCGATGCTGCGGGCCGCGATCTCGAGGAGGCGCGGACCCTCGGGCGAGAGCCGCAGCTCGGCGTGGACCGGACCCTCGCGGAGCCCCAGCGCCGCGCAGCCAGCGGACACCGCCTGCTCCACCGCCTCTTGGATCCCGGCCGGATGGCGCGACGGCGTGACGTAGAGCGTCTCCTCGAAGTACGGGCCGTCGAGGGGGTCCGGCTTGTCGAAGAGCGCCAGGACGTGGAGCCGGCCGGCGGAAAGCAGGCCCTCCAGCGAGACCTCGGCGCCGGGGATGAATTCTTCGATCTGGATGCGCAGCAGATCCGGATCGCGCCGCTGCGCGACGTCGGGCGCTCTCAGGATGGCCGCCACCCGCTCGACTGCGGCGCGCAGCTCTGCCGGCGTGTCCGCGCGGATGACCCCGCGGCTCCCCGAGAGCACGAGCGGTTTCACCACGCAGGGATAGGTGGTCCAGCGGGCTTCGATCTCGGTGGCGTCGCGGGAGAAGACGGCGAAGCGCGGCACCGGCAGCCCTGCCGCCCGCAGCCGCTCCCGCGAGAGCGCCTTGCTGCGCGCCGCCGCCACCGCCTCGGGCGGATTGTGCGGCAGGCCCAGCCGCGCGGAAGCCAGCGCCGCCACCAGCGCGGTGAGATCGTCCACTCCGACCACCGCCGCGGGAGCGAGCGGCGCGACCGACCGGGCCAGCTCCTCGGCTGCCGCGGCGGCGTCGCGGAACTTCACCGCCAGCGGCGCGTCCTGCCAGCCTTCGGCCAGCTGGTGGCAGACGTCGCTCACCACCACCACCTCGACGCCCAGCTTGCCGGCCGCGGCGAGGAAGTCGTCGTTGCGGTAGCCGGCTTTCGGCAGGAGCAGCACGGCGCGGGGCATGCGCGGAAGATAACGCGATCGATCGCAGCCTGCCGCGCGGGTATCCGTCAAGGATCGGAGACCGCCGGCGATCCGAGATCGCGGCGGGCCCCGGCCGCGGCGCGCGTCCAGTCCCGCAACAAGGAGCTGCACCATGGCCGAGGCGATCCTGGAGCTGGTGGAAGGCGGGCGCACCACCGCCCATGCGCAGCGCGAGCGACTGCCCGAGAAGCCGCTGACGCTACTGTGGAGCGGCGGCGCGCTGCCGCTGCACGACGAGGCGGTGGGCATCGGCGCGCACCCGGCCAACCAGGTCTCGCTCGACGACCGCTTCGTCTCCGGCTTCCACTGCCGCCTCCACTTGAACGCCGGCCGCTGGCGGCTCAAGGATCTGGGCTCGACCAACGGCACCTTCGTCGACGGCATGCGCGTCCAGGAGGCAGAGCTCGCCGCCGGAGCCCGGGTGAACCTCGGCGCCCAGGAGCTGCGGCTGGAGCACGCGCTCTCGGGACCGCTCCCTTCCTTGCCGGGGCTGGTCGCGCGCGATCCGGCGCTGCGCCCGGTGATCGAGCTGCTCCGCCGCGCCGCTCCCTCGCTCCTGCCGGTGATGATCCTCGGCGAGAGCGGCAGCGGAAAAGAGGTCGCGGCCAAGGCGGTGCACGAATTGTCGGCGCGGGCGGCGGGGCCGTTCGTGCCGCTCAACTGCGGCGCCATCTCGCGCGAGCTGGCCGAGTCGGAGCTGTTCGGCCACGAGAAGGGCTCGTTCACCGGCGCCATCACCAGCGCGCCCGGAGCCTTCTGCGCCGCCGACGGCGGGACGCTCTTCCTCGACGAGATCGGCGACCTGCCGCTCCAGCTGCAAGTGAAGCTCTTGCGCGCGCTCGAGGCCGGCGAGGTGAAGCCGGTGGGCGCGCCCCGTCCGCGGCGCATCGACGTGCGCGTGGTCTGCGCCACCCACCAGGATCTGCGGGCGCGGGTGAAGGACGGCGCCTTCCGCGAGGATCTCTTCTACCGGCTGCGCGGGGTCACCGTGGAGCTGCCGCCGCTGCGGGGGCGGCCCCAGGACATCCTGCCCCTCGCCGAGCACTTCCTTCCGCCGCGCTGCTCGCTGGCGGCGGACGCGCGCGCGGCGCTGCTCGCCCATCCCTGGCCGGGCAACGTGCGCGAGCTGCGGCACGTGGTCCAGCTGGCGGCGCTGCTCTCGGAGTCTCCGGTCATCCGGGCGCGGGCGCTCTGCTTCGACGGGCAGCCGGTCGCGGCCTTCTCCCCGCTGCTGGCCGAGAGGGCCGAGCTGACCGGCAGCATCGAGCTGCGCGGCCGCACCCTGGAAGAGCTGGAGGAGCTGGCCATCCGCGCGGCGCTCTCGCGCAACCGCGGCAACCGCCACGCCGTCGCCGCGGAGCTGGGCATCGCCCGCTCGACGCTGCTGCGCAAGCTCGACCTGCTCAACCTGCGCGAGTGAGCCTGCGCCCGACGCCGGGCGCCTCCGACCTAGTCGCTGCCCAGGTAGGTGTAGCCGCGCATCGCCTGCTCGTAGAAGTCGGTGAGCTGGACGCTCTCTTTCGGCTTCACCTGTCCCTCGCGGACTTTCGCGTCGAGGGCATTCTTGATGCGCCGCTCGAGGTCGGAAGGCTCGTACTGCACCCGCTGGAGCACGCGCTCCATGGTGTCGCCGGGGATCACTTCCTCGATGTAGTAGTCCTCGGGATCGTCGTCGTCGACGAAGACATGCACCTCGTGCACCCGGCCGAAGAGGTTGTGCATGTCGCCCATGATGTCCTGGTAGGCGCCGGTCAGGAACATGCCCAGGTAGTACGGCTCGCCGGGGACCAGCGGGTGGAGCGCGATGGTCTCGTCCACCGTCTCGTTCTCGATGAAGGTATCGATCTTGCCGTCGGAGTCGCAGGTGATGTCGACGATGGTCGAGTCCCGGGTGGGCATCTCGTTGTGGCGGTGCAGCGGCGCGATGGGGAAGAGCTGGTTGATGGCCCAGTGGTCGGGCGCGCTCTGGAAGAGCGAGAAGTTGGCCATGTACTGATCGGCCAGCTTGTCGTCGAGCCCGCGGGTCGGCCCCGGCACCCGCTTGCGCTTCTTGTTCAGGTCGACGCAGCGCCGGCAGAGCCGCCAGAAGAGCCCTTCGACCGCGGCGCGCTCCTCGAGCCCGAGGATGCCCAGCTTGAACATGGTCAGCGCCTGCTCCTTCTTGGCGACCGCGTCGTTGTAGGCCTCACCCGAGTTCTTGGGAGAGAGGTTGGCGACGATCTCCCGCATCTCGCGGACGATGGGCGCCTCGGCTGGCGCGGCCTCGGGCACCGGCGAGTTGGTGGCCTCGGTGACGCCGGAGGCGGGCGACGGCTCCTCGTGGACGGCGCCGTTCTCGCCGAACTCGATGTGGCCGAAGACGTTCATCACCAGGCAGGAGTGATGGGCGGTGAGCGCACGTCCCGACTCCGAGACCAGGTGCGGCTCGGGCACGCCTTCGTTGGTGCAGATCTGCTGCACGGTGTAGACGACGTCGGCCGCGTATTCGTCCATGGTGTAGTTGAGCGACGAGACGTAGGCGGTGCTGCGCGCCCCGACGTAGTCGACGCCCAGCCCGCCGCCGACGTCGAAGTACTCGAGCCCGAGGCCCATCTTGCGCAGCTTGGCGTAGAAGCGCGCGCCTTCGTTGACGACGTCTTTCACGGTGCGGATGTCGGTGAGCTGCGAGCCGACGTGGAAGTGGAAGAGCTTGGCCGCGTCGAGCTTGCCCGCCGCCTTGAGCATCTCCACCGCGCGGATCAGTTCGGGCGTGGTCAGGCCGAACTTGGCGAAGTCGCCCGAGGACGACTCCCACTTGCCGGTGCCTTTTGTCGAGAGCTTGCTGCGCAGGCCGATGAGCGGCTGCACGTTCATCTCCTCGGCGAGGCGAAGCAGGTGCGGCAGCTCCGACAGCTTCTCGATGACGACGATGATCTTCCGCCCCAGCTTGCGGCCGAGGAGCGCGAGGCGCAGGTACTCCTCGTCCTTGTAGCCGTTGCAGATGGTCAGCGCCTCGGGGTCGGTGTTGAGCGCCAGCACGATGAGCAATTCGCCCTTGCTGCCCGCCTCGAGGCCGAAGTGGTAGGGCGCGCCGGCGTCGAGGATCTCCTCGACCACCTCGCGCATCTGGTTGACCTTGGTGGGGTAGACGCCGAAGTAGCCGCCCTTGTAGCTGTGCTGGGCGATGGCGGCGCGGAAGACGTCGTTGAGCTGCTTGACCCTGCTGCGCAGCACGTCCTGGAAGCGCACCACGCAGGGAAAGCCGAGCTTGCGCTCGCGGATGTCCTCGACCACGTCCATCAGGTCGATCATCGGGCCGGGCTGCCCCAAGGGGTGCGCGACGATGTGCCCCTTGGCGTTGATGTTGAAGTAGCCCGCGCTCCAGCCGCCGATGTTGTAGAGCTGGAGGGACTTCTCGATGGACCAGTCTGGATTCGACATTGTTGGAGGCCGATCTGCCACAGCGCAGGGAGCGATCACAAGCGCCGCGCAAGGAAAACTTCGCGCTGGCACGGGTGATCGACTCCGCGCTGCCCGACGCGCTGGTGCGGCGCGCCCGGGCGGCGGTCTCCCGGCTGGGCGGCGAACGCTTCCGCGAGAGCTACTTCACCACCTTCTGGCTGCCCCGCGGCGCGCCTCCGGGAAACGTCCTCGAGGAGGCTGCGCTCCTGCTCGCGCGGCGCGCCCGCGTCGCCTGCGCCGGAATCGAATGGTGGATCGGCCGCACCTATACGACGCGCGTGCCCATCGAGTTCCACTTCGACGAGGACGTGAAGGGCAAGAGGCGCCGGCACCCGCTCGTCTCCAGCGTCTTCTTCTTCAACTCGGTGCGCGGCGGACAGCTGGCCATCACCGACGCCACGCCGGGCCGCGCGCCGCAAGTGCTCGAGGCGGTGAAGCCGCGCCGCAACCGCTACGCCCTCTTCGAGGGCAACCTGCTGCACGGCGTGCTCGACGCCCGCGGCCTCACCCCCGGCCGCGCGCTGCCAGGGCCGCGCGGCAGGGTGCGGGTCACGCTGGTGGTGAACTACTGGGATCGCCGCCCGGCGGGCGTGCCGACCTGGATCGCCTCCGACCTCTACCGGACGCTGGGCGGCAAGCCGCGGAGGAAATCGTGATGGCGCGCAGGATCCTCCTCGCCGTGGGCACGATTTGGCTGCGCCAGGCCCGGCACGGGGAGTAGATGGAGGCCGTGCAACTCGCCGGTCAGACCGAGGCCGCCCTCGAGCAGTGGGCGCGCGAGCGCGGCGCCAGCCCGGGGGCGGCGAGGGCTCTCGCGCGCGCCCTGCTGGCGGAGTTGGCGCAGAAGCCGATCTTGCAGCGGCCCTCTGCCGCGCTCCTTGCCGAGGCAAAGATCGCCTTCGACAGCGCGCTGCCGCACGCAGATGCCATCGGCGACCCCGACGGCACCATCCGGTTCGCGGTGCGCCTGCACGATGGCGTGGTGATCGAGACGGTCGCCATCCACCAGCCGCGGTCGGAGACCCGCAAGAGCGAGCGATGGACCATCTGCGTCTCGTCGCAGGCAGGCTGCGCGCGGGGCTGCGTCTTCTGCGAGACCGGGCGCCTCGGGCTCGTCCGCAACCTGAGCGCCGCCGAGATCGTCTCGCAGTACGCGCTCGCCGCGCGCCACCTCGGACAGCGCCCGCGCAACGTCGTCTTCATGGGCATGGGCGAGCCGCTCGACAACCTCGAGGAAGTGCTGCGCGCCATCGAGGTGCTGCGGGAGCCGTCGGGCTTCGCGGTGCCGGAGCGGCGCATCACCGTCAGCACCGTCGGCATCGTCCCCAGGCTCGACGAGCTCTATGCGCGCAGCCGCGCGCAGGTGGCGGTGTCGCTCCACGCCCTCGACCCGCAGGCGCGGCTGGCCCTCCTGCCGGTGGCGCGCAAGTGGCCGCTCGAGGAGCTGCGCCGGGCCATCGCCCGCGCCCCGCGCACGGTCCTTTTGCAGTGGACGCTGATCGCGGGCGTCAACGACAGCGATGCCGACGCCGACGGCCTCGTGCAGTTCGCGCAGGGCCTCGACGTCCGGGTGAACCTGATCCCGCTCAACCAGGGCCCCGTGCCCGGGCAGCGCGCGCCCCCGCTCGACCGCTGCCGCG
Organism: Deltaproteobacteria bacterium; assembly: GCA_043782525.1. Taxonomy (GTDB): domain Bacteria; phylum Myxococcota; class Myxococcia; order Myxococcales; family 40CM-4-68-19; genus 40CM-4-68-19. Next base: position 8,159 of record JAYWAJ010000362.1, read on the forward strand.
CCTTCCAGAAGCGCCTCGCCGACGCGGGGCTGCGAACCCTCTTGCGCATGCCGCACGGCCAGGAGATCGGCGGCGCTTGCGGACAGCTGGCCGGCGCGCGGCGGACCGCGATGACCAACCGGGCCTGACCTCTCAGGGCCCCGGAAAAAAATAATTTTTTTCGGGGGTCTCCGGAACCGACTACCGGGGCACCAGCAGATACGCGTGGGCCGTCGCGGCGCCGACCTGTCCGTCGGAGCAGAGGATCTGTCCCGCGTCGTTGATGCCGAGCACGGTGCGCAGCGTCACTCCCGAGGGCGGCACCATCTGGTTGAGGTTTGTCATGGCGTTGGTCATGGCGCCCCCCCTCCAGACATACGGATAGGTGTCGTAGTTGGAGCTGCCGTCGTCGGGCTTGTTGTAGACGTTGCCCACCACCACGCCGGCGTTGTTCAGGCCCGGCGCCGAGGTCCAGGGCAGTCCCGGCAGCGCGCCCAGGTCGTGCATCGAGACTCCGTCGTGGAAGAAGGCGTGGATCTTCCTGTCGCCGGGCACCGTCTCGGACATGCCGGCCACCTGCCCCTTGTCGTTGATCGCCTGCCCGAGCGCGAAGTCGCCGCCCAGCGTGCCCAGGTCGCGCATTCCTCTTCCGTCGGCGATGAAGGCGTGGCGGGTTCCGTCCCCGGCCTGCGACTCGCCGGTGATCTGGGCAAAGGCGTTGATGGCGGCGGTCATCGTCTCCGAGCCGCCCAGCGTGCCGAGGTCCCGCAGGCTGCCGCTGGAAAAGAGGAAGCCATGGTAGTCGCCGCTGCCGGTGAGCGAGTCGCCGGCGACGCGGGCGTTCGCATCGACCGAGCTGGCGAGGCTCATTCCTCCGCCCAGCGTGCCGGTCGAGGTGCGGCTGCCCTGCCGCAGGATGAAGCCGCTGCGCGAGCTGCCCGCGCCGGTGTAGCCGACGATGTCGCCGCCGGCGTTGAAGCCGGTGGCGTGGAGGTCGGAGGTGCCGACCGCGTGGAGCGCGCCGTCCCAGATCCACGGGCCGCGCGGAGAGTTGCCCAGCACGCGGCCGCGGGCGTCGAGCGCGACCGGCGCGGTGTCCTCCCCGGCGGGGACCAGCGAGAGGTCGTACTGCACCGTCGCCTGCGGCAGCGCCGGCAGGTGGGTGGCGATGGGCGGCCCGCCGGCCAGCAGCGAAGCCAGGTTCTGCGCCCGCTGCGGCAGCTGCGAGTCGCGCAGGAAGCCCGAGAGCCGCCCGCGCCCCGGCGGCATGAAGGGGTCGACGTGGAAGAAGCCGCGCGCGGCGTCGGTCTCGCTGCTGTGGCAGCCGTTGCAGGTGCGCGCGGCGAAGGAGTGACGCAGCGGCTCGTCGACGCCCGCCTGGCTGCGGAAGGTCCACGCCTCCGTCTCCCGCGCCGCGCCTCCGGTGAGCGCGCGCGGCAGGTCGAAGTTGCCGCTCCGCACGGCGGCGGCGTTGTCGCGCAGCCATTGGGCGAGCGGAGCGGAGTCGTTGAGCGACTGCATGGGCGTGCTGGGCGTCAGCACCGGGCGCAGCACGGCTCCCGCGGCGTCGCGATCGAGCACCCACTGGCGCTGCTCCCAGCCGGGTCCGAACTGCGCCTCGTTGGTGCGCAGCTGCGAGAGCGCGCTTCCGTTCACGCCGGCGTTGTCGACGGCGGCGGAGGCGAAGGCGCGGGTCAGCGACTCCAGCGCCGCGGCGTACTGGGCGCCGAAGGCGTTGCCGGAGAGCGCGTGCCAGCGCTGGGCCCACTGCTGCCGGCTGCCCGGGCCCGGCAGGCGGTACTCGAGCGCCACCGTCATGCGGCCGGGCTGTCCCGTCGCCGGATCGACGAGCCCGAAGACGAAGCGGCCCTCGCCGTTCCCGCTGCCGGCGAGATCGAGGCGGTTGAAGATGGCCAGCAGCTGGAAGGGAGCGCGGGCGAGGTCGAGCGATCCGTCCTGCGCGCGCGGCCAGGAGGAGAGCAGGTCCTCGACGCCGGCGCGATCGCCCACCGGCGCGCCCTCGACCGAGCTGCTCCGCAGCGTGCGCAGCCAGGCCTCGACCAGCTGCGGGGCCCGGGCGCCTGCCATCTGCTCCACCAGCCAGCGGAAGCTCCAGGGCCCGTCCGACTGGTTCGACGCCCGCGCATCGAGGACGACCGCCGGGTCGACGATGGCGAGCTCCTTGTCGGGGTCGATGGAGAGAGGACCGGCGTCCGGCGGGGGATTGGCCGCGCCGGGCCCGGCGTCCGCGGTGCCGCCGTCGGGTGGCAGGCCTGCGGGCGGTGAGCCTGCGTCGGGCGGTGAGCCTGCGTCTGCAGACGGTTCGGTTCCGGACGGCGAGCCCGCGTCGGCCTGTGCCCCGCCCGTCGCTCCTGCATCCGGCAGCGTCGGACCCACCGATGGAGTCGCGGGCGCCGGCGCGGTGCCGGCACCGCCGCAGGCACAGGCCGCGACCACGAGGAGGAGGACGATCGCCCGCTTTCTCGCCATTGCTCCCCCGCAGCCCGCTCGTGCCAGAGGTGGCCATGC
>JAYWAJ010000363.1:0-10657 GCA_043782525.1 Deltaproteobacteria bacterium
CGCTCCGGGATCCGCGCCAGCCGCGCCAGCAGCGCCGAGCGCAGCGACCGGTGCGGGAGCACCGCCAGCGGATATTGCCGCGTCCGCAGCCGCGCCGCGATCCGGCGCAGGCCGCGCAGCCCGCGGTCGGCCCCCCGCTTGTCGAAGAGGTGGACGTGCGCGACGCCCGGGATGGCCCGCGCCACGTCGCCTCCCCGCGGGGCCACGCAAAGGTCGATCTCCGCCTGCGGCCACCGCTGTACCAGTGACTGCACCAGCGCCGAGGTGAAGACGGTGTCGCCGAGGAAGGCAGTCTGGATGACGAGCACGCGCGCAGGCGGCCGCGCCTCGAGGCGTTGCTGCAGCGTGGTCACGTCTCGAGCGGCTTGGCTTCGTCGATGAGCATGACGGGGATGTCGTCCTCGATGCGGTAGACGAGCTTGCAGGCCTGGCAGACGATCTGCTTCGCCGCTTCGCGGAACTCGAGCTCGCCCTTGCACTTGGGGCAGGCGAGGATCTCTTTGAGTTCTGCAGCCAGGGCCATGGGAGTTCCGTATCATAGGATGAAGCCTGAGGCCTCAGGCTTCAGGCCTCAGGCCTCAGGTTTACAGGGCTCAGCCTGAGGCCTGCTGCGAGAGTTCCCAGAGGCGGCCGTACTTGACGAAGGCTTCGTAGGCGCGGCCCCAGGCGACGGCGGCGCCGGGAGCGCCGTCGAGGAAGCCGCCGAAGAAGAGATAGCCGCGCAGGAAGCGCCACAGAGGGCGGAAGGCGACGTCGAAGGGGCCGGCGCGGCGCCCCGCCTCGAAGTGCATCTGGGCGGCGCGCTCGCCGTAGCGGGTCATCTTGTCGAGGCAGTCGCGCAGCGAAGCGTAGGTGTAATGGAGCATGGGCGCGTCGAGCTGGCCGGTGGTGCCCTCGACCAGCAGCTTCTCGTGGACGGTGCGGGCGAGGTCGTAGCGGCAGGCGGCGCGGCGGAAGAGCCGGACGTGCCGGTCGGGCCAGAAGCCGCCGTGCCGGAGCCAGGTGTCTCGATAATGATTCTTGAAGGGGATCGAAAAGGCGGCGTGCCCGCTGTCGAGCTGGACTTTGGCTAATGCAGGCGAGGCGCGCTCGTCGGCGTCCAGCGAGAGGATCCACTCGCCGCGGGCTTCGGTGCGGGCGAACTCGTGCTGGCGGGCGAAGTCGTCGAAGGGCCGCTCGAGGACGCGGGCGCCCAGCTTGCGCGCCAGCTCGCGGGTGCCGTCGCGCGAGCCGCCGTCGACGACCAGGACCTCTGCGCAGAACCCGCGCACCGAGGCGATGCAGGCCGGAAGGTCGCGCTCCTCGTCCTGCGCGATGATGGTCGCCGAGATCACAGCCGCTCTTTCAGCCGCGCGATGAACTCCGTCGTCGAGTGGTCCTTGGGATCTCCCGCGATCACCGTCCGCCCGCCCAGCGACGCCACCAGCGCGCGCTCGGGCACGCTCTCCGGGCGGTAGTCGGTGCCCTTGACGTGCAGGTCGGGCCGGAGCGCCGTCAGCAGGGCCCCTGCGGTCGGCTCGTCGAAGAGCACCACGTAGTCGACGCAGCGCAGGGCCGCGACCAGCTCGGCCCGCTCGCCGGCGGGCACGAGAGGACGGCCGGGGCCTTTCGACGCCTGCACCGAGGAGTCGCTGTTGACGCCGACGATGAGCAGCCCTCCGGGAACCAGCGCCTTGGCGGCTTCCAGGTAGCGGACGTGTCCGACGTGGAGCAGGTCGAAGGCGCCGTTGGCCACCGCGCAGGGCGTTCCAAGGGCGCGCGCCTGCTCCCGCGCCTTCATCGCCTGCGGCAGCGTGCAGATCACCTGCGCCCTGCCCGCTGCACGCGCGCGACCATCAGCGTCGGCTGCGCCACCGGCCGCTTCTTCAGCTCCCCGCGCAGCTCCGCGAGCGAGACCGTCGCCGTGCCGCTCTTGCGGACCTTGAGGCCGCCCGCGACGTTGGCGAGCCGCATCGCCTGCACCGGATCGGCTCCCGCGGCGATGGCCAGCGTGTTCGCCGCCATCACGGTGTCGCCGGCGCCGGTGACGTCGACCGCCTCCTGGGAGCCGTGCACCGGCACCAGCGCCGTCGGCGCGCCCGGACGCAACAAGGCCATGCCGTTGCGCCCGCGCGTGACCAGGAGCGATTGCGCCCGCAGCGTCTTGAGCACCTCGCGGCCCGCCTCCTCCAGCGCGGCGGGGTCGTCGCCGAGGGGCCGGCCCACCGCCTGCTCCAGCTCGACCTCGTTGGGCTTCGCCACCGTGACGCCGCGGTACTGGGCGAGCCCGTAGCGCGCGTCGACGCAGATCACCCGGCCTTGCCCGGCCAGCGTCCGCAGCGCCTCGACCAGCGGCGGACAGAGCAGGCCGAGGCCGTAATCCGAGACGAGGATGGCGTCGCAGCGGGCGGCGGCGTGGGCCAGCGCCTTCGACAACTTCTGCAGCAGCTGCGCGCCCGGCGCCCCGGGGCCGTCGCGGTCGATGCGCACGATCTGCTGGCGGCGCGTGTTCTTGCCGCCGGCGAGGACGCGGGTCTTGGTGGCGGTGGGGCCGGGCATGGCGAAGACGGCGGAGTCGTCGGCGCCCCCTTCGCGCAGGAGCGTGCGCAGGCGGCGGCCGATCTCGTCGTCGCCGACCAGGCCGATGGCCTGCACCTGCGCGCCCAGGGCGCAGAGGTTGGCGATGGCGTTGGCGGCGCAGCCGGGCTTCAGCTCGGCGGACTCGTAGCGGACGATGAGCACCGGCGCCTCGCGGCTGATGCGGTCGGTCTCGCCGGAGACGAACTCGTCGGCCACCAGGTCGCCCAGCACGGCGACGCGGGCGCCTGCGAAGCGGTCGAGGAGGCCTTCGAGGTCCGGGTTCATGCGGCCCATTCTCACACGCCCGGGCGCAGCGGCAAGCTTTCGCGGCAGCCTCACGCGGGCCGCGTCTTCCAGCGGCGGTGGACCCAGAACCAGTGGTCGGGGTTCTCCCGCACCGCCTGCTCGACGGCGAAGGTCAGCTGCTGGGTGAGATCGACCACGGCCGCGTGCCCGCGAAGGGCCGTGGTGAAGGGCCCGCGCATCCAGACGACGTGCGAGCCGTCGGGCTGGCGCACCGGGAAGGCGGCGATGAGGGGCGCGCCGGAGCGCAGCGCGTAGACGGCGGCGGCGGGGGTGGTGCAGGCCTGCGCGCCGAAGAACTCGACGAAGATGCCGCGGCTCGGGCGCATGTTCTGGTCGACGGCGATGGCCAGTGTCTCTCCCCGGCGCAGCGCGGCCAGGGCGGCGGTGCTGCTGCCGCGATCGGGCAGGGTGCGGATGCCGCGGCCTTCCACCAGCCAGCGGTTGAAGACCCCGCGCAGGCGGCGGCCGATCAGGGTCACCGGGGCGCCCCGCTGGCCGGCGGCGCGGGCCATCAGCTCGAAGTTGCCGAAGTGGGCGATGGCGGTGACCATGCCGGTGCCCTCGGCGCGCGATCGCTCGTAGATCTCCCAGCCCTCGAAGCGCACCTCTCCGGCGCCGGCCACGATCTCGGCGAGGCTGCGGCCCAGCTGGGCGTAGGCGGCGCGGGCGAGGCGGCGAAGGTCGGCCTCGCTCCGCTCGGGGAAGGCGCGGGCGAGCCCGTCGAGCGCCACCGCGCGGCGGATGCCCAGCCAGTAGGCGAGGAGGCCCAGCGCCGCGCCGAAGCGGAGGAGGAGGCGCCTCACCGCGCGGCCCCGCGGACGTCTTGCACAAGGCTCACAGGACCGCCCCCAGCGCCGCGTCCAGCGCGTCCTCGCCGCGCAGGATGCGGACCTCGACCGTCACCGCCGAGATGCCCTGGCGCTGCTCGATGCGCACCAGGTCCTTCTCGGTGGTCAGGAGCTGCGCGTCGCCGCCCTCGCGGCGCAGCCTCTGCAGATCGTACTTGGTATACAAATGGTGATCGCGGAACCAGCGGCGCCCGGCGATCTCCGCGCCCAGCCCGCGGACGGTGGCCTCGAAGGCGGCGGGCCGGGCGATGCCGGCGAAGAGGAAGACGCGCTGGCCGCGCAGGTCCGCGGAGGCCGCGTAATCGCTCTCGACGGTGGGCCAGGCAGGGAGGCGCGAGACCCGGGGGTCGCGGGGCAGATCGCAGCGGGTCAGCCAGAGCAGGCCGCGCCGCACCCGGGCCAGCGCCGGCAGCGGCTCGCGCAGCGGACCGAGCGGGAGCAGGTGGCCGTTGCCGAAGGGGTTGGAGGCGTCGGCGACGAGCACGTCGAGGTCGCGGGCGAGCCCGTAGTGCTGCAGGCCGTCGTCGAGCACCAGCACGTCGGCGCCCCGCTCCACCGCCAGCCCGGCCAGCACCGCGCGGCGGGGCCCCACGAAGACCGGGAGACCGCGCCGCGCCAGCAGGAGCGGCTCGTCGCCGACGTCCCGCACCGCGCTCTCGGCCGAGACTTGCAGCGGCGTGCGCAGCTTGCGTCCGTAGCCGCGGCTGAGCACGGCCGGCCGGCGCCCGCGGGCGATCAGCCGCTGCGCGATGCAGAGCGAGACCGGCGTCTTGCCGGCGCCGCCCACCGTCAGGTTGCCGACCGAGATCACCGGCACCCGGGCCTGCACCGGCCGCGCCGCCGCGCGGTGGAGGGCCGCGCCGGCGCGGTACGCCGTCTCGAAGGGGAAGAGCGCCAGGGACCAGAGGGGCGCTTCGCGCTGCCACCAGAAGTTCACCGTCTCGCTCCCCTCGCGCTCATGGCAGGAGGTCCGCGATCAGCCGCGCGTCGCGCACGCTGGCGCCCCGCACCGAGGAGACCGCCTCCCGCGCCAATTCGCCCAGCTTGAGGATCTCGTCGGGCCGCGCCAGCAGATCGCGCATCAACTGCAGCAGGGCGACCGGGTCCTTCACTTGCAGCCCGCCGCGCCCCACCAGCACCTGCACGCTGTCGGCGAAGTTCTCCATGCGTGGCCCGAAGAGCACCGGCTTGCCGCAGGCCGCCGGCTCGAGGATGTTCTGCCCGCCGCGCCTGCCGAAGCTGCCGCCGACGAAGACCATGGTGGCCAGCTGGTAGACCCGCACCAATTCGCCGATGGTGTCGAGGACGATCACCTGCGCGGGCCAGCCGGTCTGCGAGCGCAGGCGGGCCTCGAGGCCGAGCCCGCGGGCCAGCGCCAGAACGCGGCCGGCGCGCTCGATGTAGCGCGGCGCGATGAGGAGCCGCAGGTCGGGGTGTTCCCGGCGCAGGGCGGCGAAGACCTTGAGGAGCGCGCCCTCCTCTCCTTCGTGGGTGGACCCGCACACCCAGAGCCGCTCCTTGCCCAGGCCCAGCGCGGTCCGCAGCGATTCGTCGGGGGTGGCCGGCACGCTGACGGCCAGCGCGTCGAACTTGGTGTTGCCGGTGACCTGCACGATGTGGCGCGGCGCGCCCAGGAGCAGCGCCCTCTCGGCCTCCTCGTCGGCGCGCATCATCAGCACGTCGAACTTCGCCAGCAGATTCCCGACGAAGCCAAAGAGGATCCGGTAGCGGCGTACGTTGCGCGGGCGCAGGCGTCCGTTGGTGAGGGCCAGCTTCACGCCGCGGTTGAAGGCGGCGTCGATGAGCTGCGGCCACAGCTCGGTGTACTCGAGGACCAGCACGTCGGGGCGCAGCGCGGCCAGCGTCCGGCGGCAGGCTCCGGGCAGATCGTAGGGCAAGAAAGTGACCAGGTCGGCGAGGCCCTGCGGCACCAGCTTCTGCTGCGCCATGGCCGCGCCCGAGTCGGTGATCGAGGAGATGATGATGCAGGTCTCGGGGCGCAGCGCCTTCAGCTCGCGGACGATGGGCACCAGGCCCAGCACGTCGCCGGCCGAGGCGCCGTGCAGCCAGACGCGGGGCGAGCCGCCGGGCAGCGCGATGCCGTCGTAGAGCCCCAGTCGCCGGCGCACTCCCTGCCGGACCTTGGGATGCAAGAGGAGGAAGGGAAGCAGCAGCCAGAAGAGGAGGTAGGCCGCGGCGGTGGCGACCCAGCTCACGCCCGGCTCCGGCGGCGCCTCGTCGCCGGGCCTCAAAAGCGCGTCCCCACCGAGAGGCCCGGCTCAAAGAGGAACTGGGTGGCGGCGCCCGGTCCGGGGCGGGTGGCCAGCTCGAGCGCCAGGCCGGGGGAGAGCGTGATCGGACCCAGGTCGAAGGAGACCGCGCCGCCCAGCCCGCCCGAGAGCACCGGCGCGTACTGCAGCGCCGCCTGCTTCCGGGAGGTGCCGATCTCGTTGTGCCAGGCGCGGATCCAGTAGACGCGCAGGAAGGGCGACCCGGTCACGGCGAAGAGCGGATTCACCCGGTAGGTGACCACCGCGGGCACCTCGATGCCGAAAGCGCGGTAGTTCCAGGTGTCGGTCTGCGAGCGGCCGTCCTGCGATCGATCGATGCGCTGCGAGGCGCCCACGCCGACGACGCGCGCGCCCACCTCCAGTGCCAGCCCGCCCTCGGCGGCGTGGTCGAGGAGGCGCAGCCGTGCGCCGGCCGCGGCGCCGGCGAGGTTGGGCGCGAAGGGCACGATGGGATTGGTCAGCTTCACCTGCACTTCGAGGGTGAGCGGCCCGAGCGCCTGCCAGCGCAGCGAGGCGTCGGAGGCGACCCAGGTGGAGACCTCGTACTTCTGCGCTTCCGGCGGCGTCGCGGGCAGGTCGTGCACGTCGCTGGGACCGGCCAGCACCCTGCCCGCCTCCATCGAGACGCTGGCCTGCAGGTCGCCCCGGTGCAGATCGCCGGCGGGCAGGAAGGTATTGGCGGAGATCACCGGCAGCGCGCAGCCGGCGCAGGCCAGCACCGCCGCGGCTGCCGCGCTCCTCAATGGAGGATCGCCGGGAAGGTGTCGCGCAGGCCGTCGAACATGAACTGCACGGCGATGGCGCCGATGATGAGGCCGATGACGCGGTTCATGACGTTGAGGCCGGTGACGCCGAGCAGCCGCTGGATGCGGTCGGCGGCGATGAGCATGGCGTAAGCCGCAGCGCAGGTGATGGCGATGGAGAGGATGACGGGGACGGCAAAGAGGATCCGCCCCGCCTTGCCCATCAGCGCCGTCACCGTGGCGATGGAGCCCGGCCCGGCCAGGAGCGGAATCGCCAGCGGGAAGATGGCCACGTCTTCCTTTTCCGCGCCTTCCCGCTCCTCTTCCTTGGTCATGCGGGTGCGCTGCTGCTGCGCCTTGAGCATCTCGATGGAGGTGAGCAGGAGGAGGATGCCGCCCGCGACCTTGAAGGCGCCCAGGGTGACGCCGAAGACGCGGAAGATGAGGGTGCCGGCCACCGCGAAGGTGCTGAGGATGAAGAAGGCCGCCACCGAGGCGCGCCTGGCCATGCTGCGCTTCTTCTCCGGCGGGTCGCCGATGGTCATCGCCATGAAGACGGGGATGACGCCCATCGGGTCGACGACGAAGAAGATCGCCGAGAGCGAGAGGACGCTGAAGCTGAGCCACTCTTTCATCATGTGCAGGCCGCCCCCGGCAGCTCTGTACCATCGTGCTTGGAAGCGCGCGAGGGGCCGGATATGTTCCGCCGCTCTGGCGCGAGAGGAGAGCGGTGGAGGAGGCGAACTACCGGGAGCTGGTGGAGAACGCCAGCGACATCATCTACACCCACGACCTCGAGGGCCGGTTCACCTGGGTGAACAAGGCCTGCGAGCGGGTGACGGGATACTCGCGCGAAGAGGCGCTCAAGCTGCGCATCTGGGACCTGATCGCGCCCGGCTACATCGACCCGGTGCGGGACGCCATCGAGCAGCGGCTCTCCAGCGAGATGCAGCTCTTCGACGTCGAGATCATCGCCAAGGACGGCCGCCGCGTCCCCCTGGAATTGACCAGCCGCCTCGTCTACCGCGGCCACCGTCCGGTGGGCGTGCAGGGCATCGCCCGCGACGTCGCCGAGCGCAGGCTGGCGGCCCAGGCGCTCAAGGCCAGCGAGGACAAGTTCCGCGGCCTGGTCGAGCAGTCGATCGTCGGCTGCTACATCATCCAGGACGGCAAGTACGCCTATGCGAATCCGAAGCTGGCGGAGATCTTCGGCTACAGCCAGCCCGAGCTCTACCAGAAGACGGTGGAGGAGCTGACCTGGCCGGAGGACCTGTCGGCAGTCAACGAGAACCTGCGCCTGCGCGTCGAGGGAAAGCTGCAGAGCGTGCACTACGCCTTCCGCGGCAGGCGCAAGGACGGGACGCCCATCGACGTCGAGGTCCACGGCGCCAGCACCACCCTCAACGGGCGCGCCGCGGTGATCGGGATGCTGCTCGACGTCACCGGCCGCAAGCGGGTGGAGCGGGCCATGCGCGAGAGCGAGGAGCGGTATGCGCTGGCCGCGCTGGGCGCCAACGACGGGCTCTGGGACTGGGACCTGCGAAAAAATAAAATTTTTTTTTCCTCCCGCTGGAAGGCGCAGCTGGGCCAGTCCGAGGGCGAGATCTCCGACGAGCCCGACCAGTGGTTCGACCGCGTGCATCCCGACGATCGCGAGCGGCTCTTCGGCGACCTCGGCCTCCACCTCGAGGGCCGCACGCCCCACCTCGAGACCGAGCACCGCATCCGCCACCTCGACGGCAGCTGGCGCTGGATGCTGGTGCGCGGCGCGGCGGTGCGGGACGGCGCCGGCAAGGCCTACCGGCTGGCCGGCTCGCAGACCGACATCACCGAGCGCAAGAGCGCCGAGGAGAAGCTGCTCCACGACGCCCTCCACGACGCGCTCACCGGCCTGCCCAACCGATCGCTCTTCATGGACCGCCTCGGCCAGGCGATGGCCTTCCAGGAGCGGCGCGCGGACTACCGCTTCGCGGTCCTCTTCATCGACCTCGACCGCTTCAAGACCGTCAACGACAGCCTCGGGCACATGCGGGGAGACCTGCTCCTGGTGCAGGTCTCGAAGCGCATCGCGGGCTGCGTCAAGCCGGGCGACACGGTGGCGCGGCTGGGCGGCGACGAGTTCGCGGTGCTGCTCGAGGACTTCTTCGATCCCGAGGAGCCGGTGCGCGCCGCCGAGCGCATCCAGGAGGCGCTGGCCGCCGCGCACGACCTGGAGGGCACCGAGGTCTTTGCCAGCGCCTCGATCGGGGTGGCGCTGGGGACGCCGGGATATGCGCGCCCGGAGGAGCTGCTGCGCGACGCGGACACGGCCATGTACCGCGCCAAGGACCAGGGCCGCGCCACCCACGCGGTCTTCCACCCCGCCATGCACGCGCACGCCCGCGCCCGGCTGCAGCTGGAGACCGACCTGCGCCGCGCCCTCGAGCGCGGCGAGCTGCGGCTGCGCTACCAGCCGGTGGTCTCCCTGCAGAGCGGGCGGATCGGCGGCTGCGAGGCGCTGGTGGTCTGGGAGCATCCGACGCGGGGACGGATTCCTCCCAACGACTTCATCCCCAGCGCCGAGGAGACGGGGCTCATCGTCCCTCTCGGCAAGTGGGCGCTGGAGCAGGCCTGCCGCGACTGCAAGTCGTGGGCGGAGCCGGTCTCGGTGAGCGTCAACCTCTCCGGCAAGCAGCTGGTGCATCCGGAGCTCCTCGACCACGTCCGCTCGGCGCTCTCGGCCAGCGGGCTCCCGGCGCGCCGGCTGCGGCTGGAAGTGACCGAGAGCGTGATCATGGAGAACGCCGGCCCGGCGGCCTTGCTCCTCACCCAGTTGAAGGCGATGCAGGTCCACCTGTTGCTGGATGATTTCGGCACCGGCTATTCGTCCCTCAGCTACCTGCACAACTTCCGCTTCGACACCTTGAAGATCGACCGCAGCTTCGTCGCCCGCCTCGACGCGCAGGGCAAGCACGCGGAGATCGTCGGCACCATCGTCAGCCTCGCCCGCGCGCTCTCGATGGAGGTGGTCGCCGAGGGGGTGGAGAACGCGGGCCAGGTCCAGGCGCTCTGCACGCTGGCGGTGGAGTGGGCGCAGGGGTACTGGTTCTCGCGGCCGGTGGAGGCGGAGGCGTTCGGCGAGCTGCTGCGCGAGCGCCGGGCCTTCCCCCTCAACCCCGCAGCGTGAACCAGAGCATCCCCAGCGTCAGCGCGATGAGCAGCGCGGTGGTCGCCCAGGAGACGGCATTGAGGATGGGGCCGTTGCGGTACTTCCCCATCAGCCGCTCGTCGCCCGCGAGCAGCAGCATGAAGACGAGGATGAAGGGCAGCAGCACGCCGTTGGCGGTCTGCGAGAGCAGGAGGATCTTCAACAAGGGCAAGCCCGGGATCAAGACCAGCCCGGCGCCGATGACGATCATCGCCGTATAGAGGATGTAGAACTGCGGCGCGTCCTCGCGGCGCTTGTCGATGCCGCTCTCCCAGCCGAAGGCTTCGCAGACGTAATAGGTGGTGGAGAGCGGGAGGATGCTGGCGGCGAAGAGCGAGGCGTTGAAGAGGCCGAACGCAAAGAGCGTGCTCGCCCAGCGCCCCGCCAGCGGCGCCAGCGCGACGGCGGCGTCCTTGGCCGATTCGATGTGCCCGCCGGCCTTGAAGATGGTCGCGCCACAGGCGAGGACGATGAAGAAGGCGACCACGTCGGTGACGATGCAGCCGATGACGACGTCCAGCCGCGAGAGCGCGTAGTCCTCGATCTGCACGCCCTTCTCGACGATGGCGCTCTGCAGATAGAACTGCATCCAGGGCGCAATCGTCGTCCCCACCAGCGTCACCACCATGGTCAGCGCCGGGCCGTTCAGCGCCAGCGTGGGCTTGAGCGAGCCGATGGCCACCTCGTGCCAGTCGGGGTGGGCGAGGAACCCGGCCACCAGGT
>JAYWAJ010000364.1:0-28060 GCA_043782525.1 Deltaproteobacteria bacterium
GGCGCGGGGTCGCTCGACATCATCGTCCACTCCCTCGCCAACGGGCCCGAGGTGAAGAAGCCGCTGCTCGAGACCTCGCGGGCGGGATATCTCGCCGCCATCGGGGTCAGCGCCTACTCACTGACCAGCATGATCGCGCGGCTGGTGCCGGTCTTGCGGCCGGGCGCCTCGGCCGTCTCGCTCACCTATCTCGCCAGCGAGCGCGCGGTGCCGGGCTACGGCGGCGGGATGTCGTCGGCCAAGGCGGCGCTGGAGAGCGACACGCGCCTGCTCGCCTACGAGGCGGGCCGCAAGCACGGCATCCGCGTCAACACCATCTCCGCCGGGCCGCTGGCTTCCCGGGCGGCGACCGCCATCGGGCTCATCGAGCGGATGGTGAAGTTCTACGCCGAGCACTCGCCGCTGCCGCAAGAGCTGGAGGCGCGCGAGGTGGCCACCGTCGCCGCCTTCCTCTGCAGCCCGCTCGCCACCGGCATCACCGGCGCCACCGTCTACGTGGACAAGGGCTACCACGCGATGGGGATGACCGAGGCGGTCAGCGTCCCAGCGTCCGGTTGAGCGCGGTCCGGAGGTCCGCTTCGCGGGAGGCCGTCAGCGCGCCGATGTGGCTCCAGGCGACCTTCCCCTCCCGGTCGAGCAGCAGCAGGGTCGGCAGGCTGGCCACGGCGAAGGCCCGCTCGGCGCTGCCGTCGTCGAGGACCACCGGAAAGGTCAGCCCGTTCTGGAGAAGGAACTCGCGGACCTGGGGCTCGCGGTCGGGAGAGGCGTCGTCGGTGTCCACCGAGAAGAGCTCGACACCGTTTGATTTATACTCCGTATACAATTTCTGCACGCGGGGCATCGAGGCGCGGCAGGGCGCGCACCAGGTGGCCCAGAAGTCCACCAGCGTCACCTTGCCGGCCTGGATGGACGACCGCCCTCCGCCCAGCAGCGGCAACGCCACCGCGGGCGCGGACTTCCCGGTCAGCTGCGGCTGGGGACGGCGGCCCTGCACCACGGCGAGCGCGATCACGCTGCAGGTGGCCGCGATCACCAGCACCCAGATCCAGGCATCGCTGCGCTGCGCCAGTGCGCGCTCCGTCATCGGCCGGTACCATGCGGGCGAGGCGCTCCTGCGTCAAGCCGTCCGAAAAATGGCTGAGCGGCGCGCGGCGTGGCAGCGTCGAGGCCGCATGAAGGCCCTGCTCCTCTTCCTGGTCGTCTCCGCGGCGCTGGCGGCCGCGCTCTTCGTTCCCCTCGGGGGGCGCAGCTTCTGGCAGCGCGCGCAGGAGCACGGCATCCCCCGCGCCGTCGCCCGGGGGACGGCCCACGGGCTGCGCGCCAGCTGGGATTTTTTCGCCTCGCTGTCGCAGTCGCATGGGACCCGTTCACCAGAGCCAGGAGTTCGACCCACCGCCGAGGCTCCCGCGCATTCCCCGCGGCACGCCTCGCGCAAGGCGCAGGCGGCTGCGGCGCAGCCCGCCCACCGCACCAGCCGCGAGGGCATCGTCGCCCAGCCGCCCAAGGAGAAGCTCCAGCAGTCGGACCGCGCCGCGCTCGACGATCTGGTCGCGCACGCCCGCTGAGTCCCGTGGTAGGAGCGGTCTTTCCGTGACCGACCTCTCCGGCATCCCGCAGAAGCGCTGGCCCCTCGCCGTGGCCATGGTCGCGCTGCTCGCCTTCACCCTCTCCTGGCTGCAGGGCCGCTTCGACGCCACCGATGCGAAGAAGGCCATCGCCGCGGCCATGGCGTGGAAGCCCGCCGGCAAAAGGTCGGTCTTCGAGGCGCTGGCGGCGCGGGGCGAGGGCGACCCGCAGTGCATCGGCAAGGTCGTCAGCCAGCTGCTCGGGGACGTCGACGTCCTCTGCGCCACCCCGCAGAAGCCGCAGACGACGTACGAGTTCCGCGTGCTGCTCGACGGCCGCAAGCCTCCCCGCGCCGCCAATCCAGCCGCCGAGGAGCTGGTCGCCGGCGCGCGCTGACGCCCGCCTCCGCCTCGGCCACTGTTCACCAGAAGGCGGAAGGCGTTGCCGAAGCAGGCAGGCGTCCCCACGTTCGGCCGCATGACGCTCGCTCTCGCGCTCCTTCTCGCCGCCGCCGCTCCTGCGAAGCTCTGGACCGACTCGCCCTCCGGCAAGGAACGCACGACCGCGCCGCCCGCCTCCATCGCGGCGCTGGTGCGCAGCTCGATGCCGGCCGTGGTCGGCATCATCGCCACCACCGCGCGTGGGACCGACAACGATCCCTTCCACGACTTCCTCGAGCGCATGTACGGACAGGGCGGCGGCGCCCCGGGCGAGACGCCGGTCCGCGGCATCGGCACCGGCTTCTTCATCCGCAGCGACGGGCTGGTCATCACCAACATGCACGTGGTCGAGGGCGCCACCGACATCGCCGTGCAGGTGGGCGAGGAGGAGCGCGTCTACCGCGGCACGCTCCTCGGCGAGGACGACGCCACCGACCTGGCGCTGATCAAGATCGAGGGCAGCGCGCCCTTCCCGGTCCTGCCCATCGGCGAGAGCGAGAAGCTGGAGGTCGGCGAGTGGGTGGTGGCCATCGGCAACCCCTTCGGCCTCTCGCGCTCGGTGACCACCGGCATCGTCTCCTACAAGGGCCGCCGCGACGTCAACCCGAGCGGCCGCCCCGGCTACTACGACTTCATCCAGACCGACGCCGCCATCAACCCCGGCAACTCGGGCGGACCGCTGCTCGACGCCCGCGGCGCCGTCATCGGCATCAACGCCGCCGTCAATCCTTCGGGCCAGGGCATCGGCTTCGCCATCCCCATCGCGCAGCTGAAGGACGTCGGCCCGCAGCTCTTCGCCAAGGGGCACGTCACCCGCAGCTACCTGGGCGTCAGCGTGCAGGAGGCGATGTCGCCGGAGCTGGCCGAGTCGTTCGGCGTGCCCGGCGGCAAGGGCGTCCTCGTCACCGAGGTGGCCGACGACGGCCCCGGGGCGCACGCCGGCCTGCGCCCCGGCGACGTGGTCACGAGCTACGACGGCGAGCCGCTGGTCGAGAGCTACCGGATGCGCTGGCTGACCGCCAGCACCACGCCCGGCCGCAAGGTGAAGCTGGGCGTGTGGCGCAACGGAAAGGCGCTGGAGGCGTCGGTGATCCTGGCCGAGAAGCCCGGCTCGTCGTGGAAGCCTTCGCGGGCTCCGCTGGCGCTCCGGCGGGATCAGGAGCCCTTTGGATTCGCCATCGAGGAGCCTCCCACCGACGACGGCGACCACGGCCGCGGCGTCCGGGTGGCCTCGATCGACTTGCGCAGCCCCGCCTACCGGGCAGGCGTCCGCCAAGGCGACCTGCTCCTCGAGGTGGACGGCAGCGGCGTGCCCGACAAGCAGGCCTGGCGCAAGGTGATCGGCGCGCTCCCGCCGGCGGCGGCGGTGTCGCGGCTCTACATCCGCCGCGGCAGCAAGACCCTCTTCTTTGGCCTGCGCCGCGACCCGCCCGCCACTTCCCGGGCATCGCCGGCCAGCGCCGTGGACGCAAAGTAGACATCCCCGCGGTCTTCCCGAAAACTTCATCCGGGCCGCACCCTCCTTTCATGTAGCCGATGCAGACTCTCTCCGGGCCAGCCACTTCGGCTTGCCCGGCAGGCGGTCGGACTGCATCATCGGTCCCGCTGAGCGTTTTGGGCGATTCCGGTTTGTCTGCCGGGCGTGGGAAAGTTACGCTGTACCTGAAGGCGGAGGTCATCGGATGAGTTCGACCAGCAGGCTCCCGGGCTTTTACAAGATGAAGATGGCGGAGCGGCTGCGGCGACTCGCCGAGGCCCTGGACGATCGCGACCTGGATGGCCTGGGCGAAAGCGACACCCTTCCCCTCGCCAACGCCGACGCCATGATCGAGAACGCAGTCGGCGTGCTCGGCCTGCCGGTCGGCATCGGGCTCAACTTCCAGATCAACGGCAGCGACGTCCTCGTCCCCATGGCGGTCGAGGAGCCTTCGGTCATCGCGGCGGTCTCGCTCGCCGCCAAGATCGCGCGCGAGGGCGGCGGCTTCAAGGCCGACTCCGACGCGCCCCGGATGATCGGCCAGGTGCAGGTCACCGAGCTGGTCAACCCGGAGGCGGCGCGGGCCGCCATCCTGCGCGAGAAGGACCAGATCCTCGCCATCGCCAACGCCCTCCACCCGGCGATGAAGGCGCGCGGCGGAGGGGCCAAGGACGTCGAGGTGCGCCTGCTCAAGGTCGGCACCGAGATCCACGCCGTCGTCCACCTCGTCGTCGACACCCAGGAGGCGATGGGCGCGAACCTCATCAACACCATGTGCGAAGGCGTAGCGCCCTTCATCGAGCGGCTTTCAGGTGGGCGCGTCCGGCTGCGCATCCTCTCCAACCTCGCCGACCTGCGCCTGTCGCGCGCGTCCTGCCGCATCCCCTTCGAGGCGCTGGCCGACTTCGGCTTCTCGGGCGCCGAGGTGGCGCTGGGCATCGCCGAGGCCTCGGACTTCGCCGAAGCCGATCCCTACCGCGCCTGCACCCACAACAAGGGCGTGATGAACGGCGTCGACGCGGTGGCGCTGGCCACCGGCAACGACTGGCGCGCCATCGAGGCCGGCGCCCACGCCTACTGTGCGCGCAACGGGCGCTACCAGCCGATGACCCGCTGGTGGGTCGAGGACGGCGCGCTGCACGGCAGCATCGAGATCCCCATCCAGGTCGGGACGGTGGGCGGCGCGGTCAAGGCCAACCCGCTCATCCCGGTGCTGCTCAAGATGATGGGCAACCCGGGCGCGCAGCGGCTCGCCGGCATCATGGCGGCGGTCGGGCTGGCGCAGAACATGGCCGCGCTGCGGGCGCTCGGGACGGTGGGCATCCAGAAGGGGCACATGGCGCTGCACGCCCGCAACCTGGCGGTGAGCGCCGGCGCCAAGGGCGTCGCCGTCGAGGAAGTGGCGCGCGCCCTGATCGCGGCGGGCGAGATCAAGCTGCACCGCGCGCAGGAGATCCTGGCGAAGATGGTGGCGCGCGGGGCCTCCGCCGAAGTGACGTGAAGCCCCCGGAGTTCCTGCTCCAGTACGGCAAGGTCGCCGACGAGCGGCTGCGCGCCTTCCTGACGGCGAAGCTGCGTCGGGTCGAGCAGCTGCCGGTCGACCTGCGCGACGCCCACGCGCTGCTCTCCGATTACATCCTGCGCGGCGGCAAGCGACTCCGCGGCGCGCTGGTGATCCTCGGCCACCGCGCTGCCGGAGGCGACGGCGAAGCGGCGCTCGAGGCGTCGATCGGCGTCGAGCTTCTGCACGCCTACCTGCTCATCCACGACGACTTCATGGACGGGGACGACCTGCGCCGCGGCGGACCGACGCTGCACCGGTCGCTGGGCGGAGATCACCTGGGCGCCAGCCTCGCCGTCCTCCTGGGAAGTTTGTGCCAGGCGTGGGCCTACGAGCTGGTGCTGGGCAATGGGCTGCCGGGAAGGGGCGAGCGCCATGCGGCGAAGATCATGTCGCTGGCGCTGGAGGAAGTGACGCTGGGGCAGATGGCCGACCTGCGCGCTCCCCGCGCCGCGCCGCTCGAAGTGCCCGGCATCCTCGCGCTGGAGCATCTCAAGACCGGCAGCTACACCTTCGAGATGCCGCTGCTCCTGGGTGCGTCGCTCGCGGGCGGGCAGGCGCGGGTCTTCGACGCGCTCTCGGCGTACGCGCGGCCGCTGGGGCAGGCCTTCCAGATCGCCGACGACCTGCTGGGCAGCTTCGGCGCGCCCGAGGTGACCGGAAAGCCCAACGCCAGCGACCTGCGGGAAGGAAAGCGGACCCTCCTCGTGGCCCGCGCGCTGGAGCGGGCCACGCCCGAAGACGCCGCGGCGCTGCGGGCGGGGCTGGGCAATCCCCAGGCGGACCTCGAGCTGCTGCGCGAGATCCTCCGCCGCACCGGCGCCGTCGACTTCGCGCGCAGCGAGGCCGAGCGGCTGCGCGACGAAGCGCTGCATGCACTCGACGCTCCCGGCTTGCCGGCGGACGTGGCGGTGGCGCTGCGGGAGATCGCGGTCTACACGGTCAGCCGCACCGCCTGAGCGCGCCCTGCCACCTGCAGACGAAGCTCGATCTCGTCCTCGTCCTCGTTGAAGTGCTCGGTGTCGGGCTTGTGCTGGTGGTCGTGGAGGGGGCCGCACGGCTCACATTTTATGGAGACAATTCCGCAAGCGCTCGAGCGTCCAGCCGAATCCCGACCGGCCCACCACCCGCTTTCTTACCCCCTCGTCAGGCACCCACAAAATCGGGTAGACTACGGCACCCGCTTCTCTGTGCCCGGCGCGCCCTCGCCAGGCCTGTGTGGCCGGCTGTGGGGAGGCTTCCAGCATGCCCAGCATCAAGTGCGACGACACCGTCCGCAAGCCCGCAGATCTCAAAGCGGCCGATCTGGAAGGAATCGAGGGACGCTGGCTCGACGTCCCCCGCCTCCAGCAGAAATCCACCGAAGTGCGCAGCAGCTTCTGGTGCGGCCGCGCCTCGGCGGCCATGGTCTACAACTACCTCGTCAAGGCGCAGGGCAAGGTCGACCAGTACATCGGCCACGACGACGGCGAGGCCGGGCCGGGGCTCAACGCCGCCAAGTTCAACCTCCGCTTCCTGGGCGGATCGAACAAGGGCAAGCTCGCGGGCGTCGACGAGGACGGCAAGGTGAACCCCGCCGGCATCTTCACCGCCGCCGGCTGGAAGACCGACTCGGGCGAGCTGGCGCAGGACGAGAACGTCAGCACCGACGCAGCCGCGGTGGAGAAGCGGTTCGCGCGGCACCTCGAGCAGCTGAAGAAGAACAACCCGGTGGTGCAGTACACGCTGCTCACCAAGGACCGCGGGCACATCGTGGTCATCGCCGGCTACAAGAAGGACAGCGACCGGGGCGAGCTGTGGCTGCGGGTCATCGACCCCGATTACCCGCAGGAGGACCTGCTCGGGGCGGGCAACTTCAGGATGATCACGCGGCCCGAGAAGCCCGACAAGGAGTTCTCGGAGTACTGGCTCAAGGCCGCGCGCCTGTTGCAGGCGCATCCCACCAAGCCCGGCAAGAAGCTCTTCGCCCACGCCGACGCGGAGGGCGGCCACTTCTTCTACGCGCTGCCCGAGGCGCCGGTGAAGGACGACCACGAGCTGGTGCACAAGGTCGGCAAGGGGCTGGGGGAGACGGCCGGCAAGAAGGACGGCGACGCGCCGAAGCAGAACGCGACCGCGAAGGACGACGCCAGGCCCGCCGGCCCGGAAGCCTCCTCTCCGCCGGTCAGCGGCGTGCCGCGGCTGCCCTTCTTCATCAACGGCGGAAACCTGGTCACCGGCGCGGCCCTCACCTCGCTCTACCACCAGACCGAGCGCGGGCTGGGCGGCTTCTTCCCGCTCGGCGACAGCGGCATGTTCCATTCGGGCGCGCACCTCGCGCCCGCGCCCAACGCGCCCATCCTGGCCATGGCCGACGGCGAAGTGGTGGCGGCGCGGCTCGGCCTGGGTCCTGGCGAGCACGCCTGGGGCGACACCGGCTTCGTGCTGCTGCGCCACAGGGTCAAGGGCGACAAGAACGTATACTCGCTCTATCTTCATTTCAAGCGCGAGCCCCTGCACCCGGACACCACCGACGCCGGCTGGCTCAAGCGCCTTCTCATCGACGCCATGCAGGAGAAAGGCGCGGCGGCGAAGAAGCCCAGGTGGCGCGTGATGGAGCCGCAGCCCACCTGGAAGGACGCCGACAAGGGCAAGTTCTCCCCCACCAACGTCGCCACCGAAGACAAGCTCCCGTCCGGCGTCTACGAGGAGGAAGAGGAGCTGGTCGCCGACCACAAGCGCTACGTGAAGCTCAAGGGCAAGTGGGTGCGCGCGCTCGGCCCCGACGGCAGCGGGCTGAAAGTGAAGGAGCTCTCGCCCTGGTCGGACT
Source organism: Deltaproteobacteria bacterium (assembly GCA_043782525.1). Classification (GTDB taxonomy): domain Bacteria; phylum Myxococcota; class Myxococcia; order Myxococcales; family 40CM-4-68-19; genus 40CM-4-68-19. The sequence continues at coordinate 7,854 of JAYWAJ010000364.1, forward strand.
TCGACCTGGAGAAGGCCTGCAAGAACAGCCCGGCGGTGAAGGACCTGCGCGACGGAAAAGTGGCCGTGCTCGACGCCGTCAAGAGCGACGACGGCAAGGGCCACCGCTACACGGTCGAGGCGGGCGAGACGGTGGGCCGGTCGGGGCTGTACCTCGGCTCCCCCGCCCTGCACTGGTCGGTCTTCTCCAAGGACGCGGTCTTCGCTAGCGGCGCGCTGGGCGAGGCGGAGTTCAGCGCCGACGAGGCGCCCAAGCTCGCCGACCTCGACCTCTCCGCGAAAGAGCACGGCACCAAGGAGCACGCCACGGCGCTCATCGAGGCCGTCGATCCGAAGAAGAAGTGGATCGGCCAGAAGGATCTCGAGTGGATCATCGAGCCCGGCGAGCTGCGCCACTTCTACCGCACGCCCACGCAGTGCTGGCGCGGCCGCTACCAGGCGGTGAAGGGGCTGGTGGACTTCAAGCTCGACCTGGAGAAGCTGACCAAGCAGGACCGCTACAAGTCGCACACCGCGACCGAGCGCGGCGACTTCGTCAAGAGCGGCAAGGCCTTCCTCTTCTGGGACGAGCTCGCCAGGGCCGACGACTTCCCCACCGACGGCAAGGCCGTCTTCGTCCATCCGGTGACGGCGCTGCGGATGATGTCGCAGGTGCGCGTCGAGCAGGACCACGACGATCCGCCCGAGGACAAAGGCGCCAACGCCGGGGACCGCACCCACGCCGGCGAGGACGTGGTCCTCGTCGTCCGCGACGCCAAAGGCCCGCTGGCGGCGGTCGATGTCACCGTCAAGGCCGACGGCGCCGTCCTCCTCACCGCCAAGACCGACTCGCAAGGCGAGATCATCGTCAGGATGGAGGACGTGGTCGGCAAGGACATCGAGGTCTCGGTCGATGCGGCCGTGGTCGGCGACAAGGGCCAGCTGGTGCAGGTGGCCAACGAGACCGCTTCTCCCGCGACGCTCACGCCCGGCGACGCGCCCGGCAACCAGACCTTCAACGGCGACGAGGTGGTCCCCAACCCGCGCCTCGCCCTGAAGATGAAGGTGAAGAAGGGCGCGCTGGTGAAGCAGTTCGCCAGGTGGGACGCCGAGAAGTTCGAGGCCACCGGGCCCGGCGCCTTCCTCGAGCCGGAGGCGAGCATCGTCGCCGAGCGCATCGTCTTCCGCTCCGACGACGGCAAGAAGGAGTGCCTCTCGCTCTTGCAGGGCGCGGCAGAGGTCTTCTGCTGGTCGATCGAGAACGGCGAGGAGAAGATCGCCCTCGACCTGCCGGCGGAGCAGAAGAAGAAGGATCCCGACGCCATCGCCTCGTGGTCGGCGCGCATCGCGCACCTGAAAGACCATCCGGTGCTGGCGGGCCGGGTGCAGAACATCGAGGACGGCACCGAGATCGAGGTCAGCTGGCAGGCGATGATGGCGGTGGGCGCGCCCGAGCACGACCACGACCTGGGCAAGGGCAAGTGCAAGGTGGCGGCGGGCGGGTTCGCCATCGCCTTCGATCCGCACGTCCTCACCAGCGACAACAACCTGCTCAACGCGCCGCGGCCGGTCTACGCCAGGCTGAAAGCGAAGGGCAAGGAGCTGATCCTGCGCGATCAGGCGGTCACCATCTACGGCGACTCCAAGTTCCCCGACCCGCCGGCCAAGCCGTCCACCACGCCGCCCAAGCCGGGCACCAAGGTGAAGGAGATCGTCGGCTGGTTCGAGATCGACCGCGGCAGCGACATCGACCGTCCCAACGGCTGGGGCGGCAAGGAGCACGAGCGCTTCGCCACCCGCGCCTTCACCCAGCTCACCGGCGCGGCGGCGCACCGGATCACGGCGGACGGGGTCGACAAGATCTGGGTCGCGCCCTGCCTGCCGTCGCAGCACCTGGCGCTCGAGGCCGAGGCGGCGCTGTCGCCGGCGGAGGCGGCGGCGCACCACGGGAAGGCCATCAAGACTTCCTTCCCCGACGCGCCCGACTGGGTGATCGCCAGCGACCCCGCCTCCGCCTGGAAGGCCGACAACGGCATCCAGACCGGCATCTGCGCCGTCGACTGCAAGAGCAGCGTGGCGCCTCCCGGACGCAAGTCGGGCTGCACCGAGCAGGTGCGGCATTCGAACCTCGGCTCCTGCCACAACGGCACCGCCGTCAAGTGCCAGACGGCGGTGCAGATCGGGAAGTCCAACACCGTCAAGAAGGACGGCTGCCCCGCGGTCATCACCTCCTGTGGTTCCGCGCAGCACGACAAGAGCCATTGCTTCCTCACCGGCATCGTCAAGGGCGACCACGCCGAGGAGCGCGAGCGCTGGCACGTGCGCCTGCCGATGCGGACCTCGGGCGCGGGCTATCCGTACCTGCGCGACACCGGCAAGAACGCGCGGGTGCTGCTCCTCAACCCGCAGAGCGGCGCGGCGGTGGTCTGCTCGCAGGAAGCGCGCGGGCCGCAAGGGGAGAAGTGCGGGGGCAATGTCGCGGTGCCCGAGGCGGCCGTCGAGAAGGACGAGTTCAAGGACAAGGACACCCTGCTCGCCGCCTCCTACGAGACCTTCTGGAAGCTGGGCCTGCCGCGCGACGCCGGCGGCGAAGCCGTGGTGCTGATGGCCTTCTGCGACGTCAACACGCCGCTCGGGCCGGTGGCCGCCGATCTGCCCATCAAGCTGAAGAAGACCATCAGCATCGATTCGCTGATGGGCGACGCCGCGCCGGTCGAGCCCGGCGTCCCCGGCGAGAAGGTCAAGAGCGGCAACGTCGTCGTCGGCGGGAAGCACTTCGTCGACTGGTACAACCAGGACTTCCACCCGCTGCACAAGGGCCGGCATCCGACCCTGGTCTACGGCAGCGACGGCATGCACCCGGTCGAGTTTCCTTCGGGCAACATCAACAAGATGAACTTCAAGAAGATCTTCGACCACTGCGAGCCGCTCTGGGCCAGGGAGATCTCGCTGCCGGAGTTCGTCGCCATCCTCTGCATCATGCTCAACGAGGTGGGCGGCAACCTGGCCGCGGTCGGCGAGCAGAACGGGCCCAGGTACATGTTCGAAGCCGGGCCGCGCAAGCAGAGCTACAACGGCATCCTCGGCAACAAGAGGGCCGGCGACCAGCTGCTCAACGAGTTCCACTGCATCAGCGAGGAGCAGAGGGACGCCTGGAACGCGCACAAGGACGCCGTCTATCCCGACGCCACCGGCATCGAGGACAAGGTCCGCGAGTGCGACTTCTTCAAGTTCCGCGGCCACGGGCTCAACCAGCTCACCGGGCGCGGCAACTACGACGCGCACATGAACAAGTTCCTCAAGCAGTACTGCGGCAAGGGCATGGACGAGATGACCTCTGCCGAGATGGAGGACGCCATCCAGAACAAGCCCGAGGTCTACCTCGCCTCGTTCAAGTCCTTCTTCATGAAGGGCGGCATGAAGGAGGCGATGCAGAAGACCAACGAGGGCGAGTTCTGGAAGGTGGGCAAGATCAACAGCGGCGGCGACCAGTACGCCGCCCTCTTCGAGTACCGCTGCAAGACGCTCATCGACGCGATGACGCAGGCGACGTACGAGTTCCGCTGAGGGCCGCCATGCACTGGAAAAAAGTCGACCAGAAGTGGCAGGACCGGCTGGCGCTCACCCGCGAGGGCGACGTCTCCTGGACCACCGAGCAGTGGCCGGTGCCCGGCGAGGAGCCGCTCGAAGTCCGCGTCTGCAAGCGCGACGGGTTCCCCGTCTCGAAGTTTGCCTACGCGCACGAGGCGCCGCGCACCTCGATCGTGCTGCACCAGACCACCGGCTACGGCCAGTTCCAGGGGCTGATGGGCGGCAGCGATCACAGCGCCAGCGCGCACTTCCTCCTCGGCCGCTGCGGGACACCGTATCTCCTGGTGCCCACCGAGTTCACCGCCTGGCACGCCACCTGGTGGAACAACAACTCCATCGGCATCGAGATCGACTGCATCGCCAACCTCTTCAAGAAGGGCAACGACCTCGTCTCCGAGTACGGCAACCCGCGCCAGGACGTCTACTGCTCGCTCGACGACAAGGACGTCTATCTGGAGAAGTCGTACGGCGGCGGCAAGTACTGGGCGACCATGACCGAGAAGCAGTACGTCGGCACCGGGCGGCTCATCAAGGCGCTCTGCTTCAAGCACAAGATTCCGCGACTCGTCCTGCCCGACCCGCAGCGGTTCAAGGCCTTCGCCAACTCGGAGGCGATGCGGCACGCCTACCGGGGCGTCTGCACGCATCTGCAGATCGATCCGGCCAACCGGGTCGACATCGGGCCGTACATCGACTGGGGGAAGCTCATCCAGTACGGCGGGCTGACCGAGGCCGACTGCTTCCATCCGCCGGCGGCGGTGCTGGAGACGTGGAAGGATGCGACGCCTGCCGCCGCGAAGCCGGCGGAGTCGAAGCCGGCGGCCAGCGGCGGCGCGGCGAAGCCCAGGTCGCCTGCTGGCGCCGAGACGCTGCCCGCGCCGGTGCTCATCGACAACCACACCCTGCGCGTCCACGTCGGCCACAAGGGCGGGCGCATCTGTTTCTCGGTGAAGCAGCCCGGCGATCCGCTGCCGACCACGCCGGAAGTGGGCGAGGCGCCGGCGGCCAAGGCGCCCGGCAAGCGCGACGCGTTCATCCAGGCCTGCATGAACTTCCTCGGCGCGCCGTACCAGGCGGGCGGAAAGAAGCCGGCCACGGGCGTCGATGGCGCCGGGATGATCGCCATCGGTCTGCGCCGCATCGAGCTCTTCAAGTCCGACGAGGAGATGCCCGCCGACGCGGAGCACCTCTCCGCCCTCTGGCACCTCACCAGCGGCAGCGCCGACAAGGCGCCCGACGGCATCCTGCCTGGCGACCTGGCCTGGTTCGGCAAGGGCGACCACGATCACGATCCGCAGCAGCACCCGATGGTGTGGCTGGGCGGCGGTCGCGTGCTCGGCCCGGTGCCCGACGGCGGCGCCGACAGCGCGGTGCAGATCATCCGCGTCGACAAGGTCCCGGAGAAGTTCGCCGGCTGGATGCACCTCGACGATCTCGGCACCGAGACAAAGCACACCGAGCACCCGGGCGAACCGCCCGCGCCCGGAGCCAAGCTCACCGGCGCGCTTTTGCCGGCCACTCCCGCCGCCCGCTACGACGCGCTCAAGAAGCTGGTCGAGCGGACCCAGGGCAAGTGGGACGACGGAAAAGAAAAGATCAATCTGGTGGGGGTGAAGAACCTGCACGACCGCTGCCTGGTCTCGCCCAGGCCGGACGACTGGAACGACACGCTCTTCGCCGCCTTCCTCGACAAGGACGGGCACAAGTGCTGCCTGGAGCTGCGGGCCTCGCTCAATCCCGGCACCGACGAGAACCGCGCCGAGACCTGGCAGCTCTGGGAAGGCAGCTGGAAGTTCAAGCTGGGCGCGGGCGACGGGGTCGAAAAGGCGCTCCAGCCCGACGGAAAAGTGAAGGGCTGGCAGGACACCAGCGGCATGGGCGCGCCGCGGCCCATCGATCACGACGCGCCCGCCAGGGGCGAGGCCGTGCAGCCGGGCGCGCCGGCAAAGAGCGACGAGAAGCCGCCGGCGCCCAAGAAGCCCATCGAGGTGCCCAAGCCCGACAGGCCGCCGCCGCCTGCCGACGCGCCCTTCGTCTTCGACGGCGCCACCAAGAAGCTGTCGATGAAGTTCGGCATGCGGATGATGCGCGCGCTGCTCGACTGGGAATTGAAGGACGAGGGCGGCGACCGCAAGGGCACCCTCTACTCGTGGAACGGCGTGGTGCAGAAGTATCCCAAGCTGGCGCCCAGGCGCGGCACCGAATGGCCGGCGCTGGATGCGATGATGCAGATCGATCCGGTCGCCAGGGAGAGCTACGGCGGCGGCGCGCATGGCGTCTGGCACGCCTTCGGCGTCGAGTGGGTGGCGAGCGGCGCCACCAACTGCTGCAACTCGCAGATGGCCGCCGTCTTCGCCTCGCTGCCCGACGGGAAGATGCGCATCAAGAAGAGCGACGGCGTCGTCGAGCTCGACGTGGTCAAGGGCACTCCCGCGGCGCCCGGCATCAAGGGCTACGCGCCGGAGAAGAACCCCATCGGCTACACCTCCGTCTTCGGCAACACCTGGATCCAGGGCGACAGCAGCCACCTGCGCACCACCGACGGCAAGCGCATCGCCAAAAACTCGGCGTACATCTCGCCGGCGTGGGCCATGCAATGGCTCGGCGTCGGCGACGCCGTCGGCAAGTGGGGCGAAGTGGCGGCGCTGCCCAAGGTTCGCATGGGCGACAACGCCTGCTGGTATTCGCACAACTGGCTGGTCGGCGACGTCCGCTACGAGGTGAAGCTGAAGGGCTACAAGACCGCGGTCTGGGTCGACCAGAGCGACTTCGCGCGCGGCGAGCATCCGCAGCCGCACGGCGGGGGCGCCGACAAGGGCGGCTACCAGATGACCAAGGAGGACTGCCTCTGGGTCGAGCAGCACGAGGAGGAGTTCGAGGCGCGGCTGGCGGCTTTCCTCGGCGCCAAGTCGCTGGAGTTCGAGGGCAAGGACTACGACGTCACCTCGATCAAGGCCGTCGCGGCGCGGGTCTTCTCGGCCAACTGCATGTCCTGGACGTTGAAGGGCACGGTGTACGGCACCGCCCGCGGCGTCATCTATTCGCAGGTCGCCGGCACCGACGGCAGCAAGCCCGACCACTGGCAGGAGGAGTCCGGCATGACCAGAAATGCGCGGCTGGGCCTCGGCATCTCGCGGCCGTGGGGGCTCTTCTCGGCGCAGTACCGCAACGGCGAGGCCAACTTCGGCTTCGCCCGCTTCTACGACAATGCCGGCGGCGCCAGCTGGAAGGCCGACGGCGGCACCGACCCGAAGCTCGACGTGAAGCCGCCTGCCGACGGAGCGAGCAATGGCTGACCCCAAGGGAATTGCCGGCGAGGTCGAGGGCGACTACTCGGTCGTCAAGGTTCAGCTCGCGGGCGGCGGCAAGGACGGGAGGCCTTCGCGGCCCACCAAGGGGACGCAGGTGGTCTGGGGCGGCACCGACCTCTCGTCGCCGTGGGGACACCTCGCCGCGCTCATCGAGAAGGCCGCTGGCAGCGTCAATTACACCTACCTGCACGCGGCCGATCTCAAGGCGCCGCTGGTCGACGTCAAGGACACGGGCGACGCGCCCGCCGACGAGCCCGGGGACGTCAAGCCTCCGGCAGGATCGGGCCGGGCGAAGCCCGCCGAGCCAGGTGGAGCAAAGCAGCCCGCCGCGCACAGCGCCGGCGGCGCCGAGGGCCACGGGCCGCTCTTCGACAACGGCGCCGATTTCCAGTTTGGCGGCAACACCGCGCGCGTCTGGGCGCACCCGCATGCCTTTCTCGCCGGACCGCGGCCGCTGGTCGTCGTCCTGCACGGCATCAACGGCAAGTCGCCGAAGAAGCATCCCTCGCTGGACGAGTGCGGCGTGCACGTCGGCAAGCTGACCGGCAAGCTGGTCGAGGCCGGCAAGGTCACGCCGCTCCTCATCGCCGCGCCCACCGAGTTCTCCGACGGGCCGTGGCGCAACTTCGACCTCGCCAAGTTCGTCGCCGCGGTCAAGGCAGCGGTGGCGGCGCAGAGCGTGGAGATCGACGAGGACCAGATCTCCGTCGTCGGCCACAGCGGCGCCGGCGGCACGCGGGGCGCGGGCCTCAACAAGCTGGCCGACGAGGGCGGCGTCTTCGGCGGCCACAGCCTCAAGGTCTTCGGCATCGCCGACACCTGCATCACCAGCGAAAACGCCAAGGCCTACGCAGGCGGCCTCAAGGAGAACAAGACCACCGCCATCTACGCCCTGCACAAGGGCACCGGCGGCTGGGTGGCGTACGGCGGCAGCCAGAGCTTCGCGCGGGCGCTGGGCGCGGGCGAAGCCGGCAAGGCCACCGAGCCCGCCGAGGATTCGCAGGACGTCGATGACAACGTCTACGACAATGGCGGCAAGACGCCGCTGCGGGTGAGCATCCGCATCAAGGTCGCGCGGCTCGCGCCCCACCACAAGGAGTGGAAGGAGGCGGGCGGCTATCACGGCGACGTCGGGGCGCACAACGACATGGTCCCGATGTGGTTCTGGTGGGCGATGCCGCGCTTCTACCCCGCCAGCGAGGACGACAAGAACGCCGGCCTCAAGGCGCACGACCTGCCCGCACCGGAGCACGACGAACCGCCGCGCCCGCTGGTGACCGGCGGCGAGTGGGCCGACGTTCCTCCGGCCGCTGCGCCGTGGGCGGGGCCGGGCGTCGATCCGAAGCCGAACGGCACCGCCATCTTCGCTCCGCCGAGCGGACTCTTCTGGCCGGTGCGCAATCCGAAGAGCTCGTATGGCCGCGCCGTCTCCTACCAGGGCTCCGACAACAAGGGCTACGGCTTCGGCAAGGGCACCTCCGACCGCCACTTCCTCGCCGGGCGCCCGGCGGGCGGGCACGAGCGCTTCCACGCCGGCATCGACGTCTACGGCGACCACCACGACCTCATCGTCGCCTGCGAGGCGGGCACGGTGGTGAATTCGTATCCGTTCTATCCGAACGAGAATCCGCTGGTGTCGTGCCTGATCGTGCAGCACGACAGCGGCGTGGTGATCAACTACGGCGAGGTCGACCCTGCGTCGCTGAAGAAGTATGGGATGAAGAAGGGAGTGCGGGTGCAGCCGGGGCAGCCCATCGCCGAAGTGGGGCGGATGGTTCACGACTCGATGCTGCACTTCGAGACCTATCCGTCGGGGCAGACGCGGAACATCTCGCTCAAGCAGGACAAGGCGGCCACGCTCCTGCGCTCCATCTACAACCCGACGCAGTACCTGCTCGCCCTCGCCGCCACCGGGAAATAGGGCAGGAGCACACGCTCCCCCCGGCTGGTTCAGCGGCGCGCTGAGGCTTCGTTCAGGGTGACGGCGGCGCGGACCAGGGCCTTCAGCGCCTCCTCGTCGATCTTCTCGCCTTCCCGGAGGTCGATGGCGCGCCTGACCTTGCCATCGAGGCTGGAGTTGAAGAGGCGCGAGGGGTCTTTCAACGAGGCGCCCTTGGCGAAGGTCATCTTCACGACCTTCTGGTAAGTCTCGCCGGTGCAGATCAACCCCTGGTGAGACCACACCGGGACGCCGCCCCACTTCCACTCCTCGACCACCTCGGGGTCGGCCTGCTTGATCAGGCTGCGCAGCCGGGAGAGCGTCTTGCCCCGCCAGTCGCCCAGCTCCCTGACCCTCGCGTCGATCAGCGCAGAGGGAGTTTCGCCCTTCGGGCGGCCCTTCTTCATCTCATCTCCACAGCCTGGCTTGGACGGCCACGAGCGAGCCCGAGGCCCGGGCTCTAGGCGGCCTTGGGTGGCCGCGGGCCGCGCTGCCGGAAGACGTCGAGGCTGTAGATTCTCGCGCCCTGCCCAGCCACGAAGGCAGTAGCTCCGACCGGCGCTGGTGACGGCGCGATCGGGATGTCGCGGACCGCCGACTGCTCCGCCGCGCGCTGCTGGGCGCGCTGCCAGGCGCCGCGCAGTCGTTCGAGTTCCGCTGCAAGATCATCGGGCTGCGCCAAGGCGTGCGGCTGGGTCACCGGCTCGCGCCGCCGCCCGGAATCGAACCAACCACGCCACGACCGCGACAGAAACGTCAGCATCAGCCCACCGCCCCAGAGGGTTTGGGCAAGATTGGTGCAAGACGTCGGCCAGCTACTTGCCGCCGGACTGGGGCGCGGCCGGCGCGGCCACACCGGGCGCGGGCAGCACGCTCACCGGGCCGAGCCCGAGCTTCTCGAGATCGCCCTTGCTCTGTCCCACCGGCCCGACGATGACCACCGGCCACTGGGCGGGCTTCATCCACCGGGTGACCACGCGCTTGACGTCCTTCTGCCCCACCCGGGTGATGCGCCCGGGAAGTGTCCGGTAGTAATCGAGCGGCAAGCCCAGCGAGGCGAGGTTGCCCATCGCGCCCGAGACGGCGTCGTTGGTTTCCAGCGCCGAGGGCAGGCTGCGGATGAGCGCCTCCTTGGCGGCGGCAAGCTCGGCCTCGCTGACCACGCCGGTGGCGAACTTGGACAGCTCCTTCTCGTATTCGCCCACCGCGTCGACGGTGTTCTTGGCGATGATCCCGCCCGCCGCGCTGAAGGTCCCGGACGCGCGCAGGAGCGACAGCCGCGAGTAGACCCCGTAGCTGTAGCCGTGCGTCTCGCGCAGGTTGGTCATCAGCCGGCTGGTGAAGAGCCCTCCCAGCGTCATGTTGGCGACCCGCAGCGGGAGCGCGTCGGCATCGGCGGCCTTGAAGAGCCGCCCCACCACCCACACCTGCGACTGGGTGGCGTTGGGCTTCTCCAGCGCGACGATGCTCCGCCGGGAAAGCTGCGGCACCTTGGGCAGGAGCAGCGCCGGCAGCGGCCGGGCCTTCCACTGCGCGAACTTCTCGTCGAGGAGCTGGACGATCGCGGCCGGCTTGACGTCGCCCGAGACGGAGATCACCGCGTTGTTGGGCACCCACCAGGTGGCGTGGAACTTCTGCAGCTCCGCGGGCGTGATGGCGGCGACCGAATCCGGCGTGCCCCCCGACGGCTTCCCCCAGGGGTGCTGCGCGCCGAAGAGCAGGCGGGCCGCCTCGTCTCCCGCCAGCGCGCCGATGCTGGCCCGCTTCTGCTGGAGCGCGGTCAGGCGCAGCACGCGGACGCGCTCGACGTCCTCGGCGCGGAAGGCCGGGTTCTGCACCACGTCGGCGAGCAGGTCGAGCGCCTGCGGCAGCGTCTCGACCAGGCAGTTGAGGTGGACGTTGGTGCTCTCCAGCCCTGCGCCCGCGCCCAGGTGAGCGGCCAGATCCTCGGTCTCCTCGGCCAGCCTGGTGGCGGAGCGCGTCTGGGTGCCTTCGTCCACCGTGTCGGAGACGAACTCGGCGAGGCCGGGGCGATCGGCAGGATCGGCGTCGACGCCGTGGAGGAACCGCACGTCGATGGCCACCAGCGGCACCGCGTGGTTCTCGACGATGAGGACCCGCGCTCCGTTCTTCAGCTTCTTCTGCACCGGCACCGGCGCCTCGAAGTGCGGCTGCACCGCGAGCGGCGGCGGACGCTCCGCCCGGAACGGCTGGTCGGGAGTGGGCGGCGGCTCGGGCGGCGGCGGCACCTGCGCGGCGGTGCTGGTGCCGGTCTCGGGCGCCTTCTGCGCGCCGGCCGGCGTCGAGGGCGCGGCGGCGGGCGGCGGAACCACTGCCTGCTGCGTGGCGCTGGCCGGGGTCTGCTGCGCCGGCGCGGCGCCCTGCGGCTTCGCGCTCGCGCAGGCGGCGAGGAGCAGGACCACCGTCAGCCGCTTCATCGCGCACCTCCGGCCGCGGCGCTCTTCTTCTGCGGCTCGATGTCCAGCTCGATGAACTTGTCGTCCACCAGGTACTTGTTGGCGAAGGCCTGCACCGCCTGCGGCGTCACCGCGCGGTACCGCGCCAGGTCGCGGGGCAGGTAGCCGGGGTCGCCCAGGTACGTCTGGTACTCGTTGAGCAGGTCGGCCTTGCCGCCGAATCCGCCGATGCGCTCCACCGTCCGCAGCTTGCCGGCCAAAATATTCCGCTTGGCGCGGTCGACCTCCTGCTGGGTGACGCCGGTCTTCTTCACCTCGGCGAGGATCTGCTGCACCACCGGCGACAGCTCGGAGATCTGGTGCCCCCGCGCGGCGGTGATGGTCACCTGGAACCAGCCGGCGATGCCCAGCGTCACGTCGCCCACGCCGACGCCGCTGGCCAGCTGCCGGTCGAAGACCAGCGCCTTGTAGAGCCGCGAGGTCTTCCCGCTGCCGAGCACGTCGGCGAGGATGTCGCCCGCCGGCTCCTCGTCGGCGAAGGCGCGCACGCCCTTCCACACCAGCTGCAGCCGCGGCTCCTCGGCGAGCTTGTCCTCGAAAGTCTCCTTGACCACGCCCTTGATCTCCGGTTGGGGCAGGTCGGGCAGCTTCACCTCCGGCCCCCGCGGCAGCGTGGCGAAGTACTTCTCCACCAGATCCTTGGCGACCCTGGGGTCGAAGTCTCCGACCACCGCCAGCGAGGCGTTCTGCGGGCCATAGTCGGCGCGGAAGAAGTTGCGGATGTCCGGCAGCGAGGCTGCCTGCACGTCGGCGATGTCGCCGATGACGCACTCGTAATACGGGTGCGGCTTGGGAAAGAGCAGGTCGCAGAGCCGCTGCCCCGCCATCCCGTAGGGACGGTTCTCGGTGTTCTGCCGCTTCTCGTTGGAGACCACGTCGCGCTGGATCTTCAGCTTCTCCTCGCCGAGCGTGTCGAGCAGGTAGCCCATCCGATCGGCCTCGAGCCAGAGGGCCGCGGCCAGCTGGTTCGAGGGCAACAGCTCGAAGTAGTTGGTGCGGTCGAAGTTGGTGGTGCCGTTGTAGTCGGTGATGCCCAGCGCCGAGAGGGTCGAGTGGAAGTCGGGCTGCACGTGCTTGGAGCCGGAGAACATCATGTGCTCGAAGAGGTGCGCGAAGCCCGAATGTCCCGGCGTCTGGTTGGCGGCGCCGACGTGGTACCAGATGTCGACCGCGACCTGGGGCAGGCGGTGGTCCTCGCTGAGGATGACGGTGAGGCCGTTGGGCAACTGGTACTTCTCGAACTTGACCTCGGGGTCTCCCGCGCGCGCCGCCGAGGCGAGGACGAGGACAAGGAACGCTGCGCTGCGCACGGGGCCTCCTCAAGTCTCGTGCGAGAGGACCGGGCACGAATCCGGGTGCGGGTTCCCTACTCCGCCGCCCGGACAGTGGCAAGGCGCGAGTTGCTGTAGGCCGGATCCGGGGTCACCTCCTCGCCCAGCCACGGTGGCCGGTCGAACGGCTCGTCTTCGGAGACCAGCTCGATCTCGGCCAGCCAGAGGCCCCTGGACTTGAAGTGGTCGAGCTCCCACCGGCCCAGCCGGCGCCGCACCTTGCGCAGCGAGCGGCCACAGAGCCGGAGCAGCGCCTCCGCGTCGGCGGCAGGGACCGGGTAGTTGAACTCGGCGCGGGTGAGCAGGCCTTGGCCCTTGATGGTCAGCTCGGCGTGGCGCGTTCCGTCCGGCCGCGCCACCAGCCGCACCCGCACCGTCGGCTCGGTCGAGAGGTAGCCCTGCTCCAGCTCATCGCCCTGCGGCAGCTCCGGCAGGAGCTCCGTCCGCACGAGAAACTTCCTCTCGATCTCCTGGCCCATACATCTCCTCTTCAAGCCGTTACAGATGGCGGGAGAGCCAGGTGCGGGCGGCGTCGAGCTCCTCGGGGAGCACCATGTGCCCCATCGGGTATTCGTGCCACTCGAGCGCCATCTCGTGCCGCAGCAGCTCGTCGCGGATGGTGCGGCCCAGCGCGATGGGCACCACCGGATCTTCGGTCCCGTGGGCGGCGAAGACGGGAAAGCCGCGCAAGGCGGCAGCCGGCGCCAGGTCCGCCGCCTCGAGCGCGCGCAGCACGCCCGAGAGCGAGAGCACCGCCGAGAGGAGCTCGGGGCGCCGCAGCGCGACGCTCAAGGCCATGCCGGCCCCCTGGCTGAAGCCGAGCAGGATGGGCCGCGGCGATTCCCTGGCGATGGCCTCCACCGCTTCCACCGCGGCGCTGACGCCGTCGCGCACCTCCTGGGCATCGAACGACAGGCCGCGCGGGCCCATGGTCAGGTTGAACCAGGCCCGCGCCCCGCCCCCGAGCGAGAGGGGCCCTTGCAGCGAGACCGCGCGCAGGCGCGGATCGAGCTCGTGGGCGATGGGCAGGAGGTCGCGCTCGTCGGCGCCGTAGCCGTGCAGGAGCACCAGCGTCCGCGACAGTCCCGCCTGGGCGGGCTTCAACTCCAGGGTGCGAAGGGCCATGCGCGCTCTAACCCGCGGCGGCCGCGGTGTGCAGCCGGGGCGTTCCCAGCGCGGGCGTCGGGGTCCGGGCGTGCCGGACCAGCGAGGCGATCAGCAGCGTCAGGTCGACCGGCTCGATGGGCTTGGTGACGTGCGCCTGGAAGCCCGCCTCGAGCGCGCGCCGGTGATCGTCGATGCTCGCGTAGGCGGTCAGCGCCGCCGCCGGCAAGCCGGGGTGGGTCTCGCGCACCCGCCGGATGAAGGCGTATCCGTCCTCGTTGGGAAGCCCGATGTCCGAGAGCACCACGTCGGGCGTCTGCTCGCGCAAGAGCGCGATGGCCTCGTCCGCCGACCCCGCCGTCCGCACCCGGGCGCCGGCCTTGACCAGCACCGCGGTGACCAGGTCGCGGGAGTCGGCCTCGTCGTCGAGCACCAGCACCTCGACCGCGCGCAGCAGGTCGGGCTCGGCGGGATCGAGCACGTCGGACGCCAGCACGGGCTCCCGGTCGAGGACGGGCTCGGGCGCAGGCGCCACCGCGCGCACCGGCAAGCGGACCACGAAGCGCGAGCCCTTGCCTTCGCCCTCGCTGTGCGCCGAGACCGTGCCGCCGTGCACCTCGACGAGGTGCCGCACGATGGCGAGCCCCAGGCCCAGGCCGCCCTGCGTGCGGGTGATCGAGCTGTCCGCCTGGCGGAAGCGGTCGAAGACGTGCGGCAGGAAGTCGGCGGGGATGCCCATGCCGTTGTCCTCGACGCAGATCTCCAGCTGCGACTGCACCCGGCGGAGCCGCAGCTCCACCTTGCCCTCGCGGGGCGTGAACTTGATGGCGTTGGCGAGCAGGTTCCAGATGACTTGTTGAAGCCGGTCGGGATCGCCGCAGAACTCGGCCGAGTCGGGCTCCAGCTCGCACACCAGCTGCAGGCCCTTGGCCTCCGCCGCCGGCCGCACCGCGTCCAGCGCCGAGCGCGCCACCAGGTGCAGGTCGGTCTTCTGGATGTTGACCCGCATCTTGCCGGCGATGATCCGCGAGACGTCCAAAATATCCTCGACCAGCTGGGTCTGCGCCCGGGCGTTGCGCTCGATGGTCTCGAGCACCCGCGCCATCGACCGCGGCTCGACGGCGCCGGTGCGCAGCATCCGCGTCCAGCCGAGGATGGCGTTGAGCGGCGTGCGCAGCTCGTGCGAGACGGTGGCGAGGAACTCGTCCTTGGTGCGGTTGGCGACCTCCGCCTGGGCGCGCGCTTCCTTCTCGGAGAGGAGCAGCTTCTGGTTGGCCTGCTCGGTGCGCTTGTGCTGGTCGATGTCGGTGGCGGTGCAGATCCAGCCGGCGATGTGTCCGCGTTCGTCGCGCTCGGGCACCATGCGCGCGAGGTGCCAGCGCCACTGGCCGTCGTGGCGCAGCAGGCGCTGCTCGCGCTCCAGCGGCCGCCCGCTGTGGACGGCGTCGCGCCAGCTGGTCTTCACCTCGACGATCTCCTCGTCGGGCAGGGCGTCGAAGAAGCTGATGCCCGCCTCCGGCCCCGCGTAGTCGCGCCAGACGCGGTTGCAGTAGTAGATCTCGCCGTCCGCCCGCGCCGCCCAGACGCACTGGGGCATCGAGTCGGTGAGACCGCGAAAGCGCATCTCGTTGCGGCGCTCCAGCTCGATCAGCTCCTGCGCGCGGAGCATCGCCTGCTGCTGCCGGAGCATCTCGCCCTTGCGCCAGAGGTCGACGAAGACCGCCGCCTTGGCCCGCAGGATCTCCGGGTCGAACGGCTTGAGCATGTAGTCGACCGCGCCCTCCTTGTAGCCGCGGAAGATGTACGAGGGATCCTTGGCGATGGCGGTCAGAAAAATAATCGGGATGTGCCGGTTGCGCGTCCGCTCCTTGATCAGCCGCGCCGTCTCCATGCCGTCCATCCCCGGCATCTGCACGTCCATGAGGATGAGGGCGAAGTCGCCCTCGAGCAGCTCGCGGAGCGCCTCCTTGCCCGAGTGCGCCTTGACCAGCTCCTGCCCCAACGGCTGCAGGATGGCGTCGAGCGCGACCAGGTTCGGCGCGTGATCGTCCACCATGAGGATGCGCCCCACCGGCGCATCCCTCTCGATGAAGATCGGCGGCGGAGGCGAACTCGCCATTCTACCCGCGCGCCCAGAGGCGGATCAGCTCGAGCAGCTTGTCGCCGTCCACCGGCTTGGGCAGGTAGTCCGAGGCCCCGGCCTGGATGCACCGGTCGCGGTCCTCCTTGAGCGCCTTGGCGGTGATGGCGATGATGGGCAGCGCCTTGTGCGCCGGATCGCGCCGGATGGCCCGCATGGTCTCGTAGCCGTCCATCTCCGGCATCATCACGTCCATCAGCACCACGTCGACGTCGGGGTTGCGCTCCAGCGACTCGATGCCGTCGCGCCCGTTCTCGGCGTAGAGGACTTCCAGCCCCTGCCCTTCGAGCACGCTGGTGAGGGCGAAGATGTTGCGCACGTCGTCGTCGACGATGAGGACCTTCTTGCCGGCGATCTTCTCGGCCTCCTCGCGGCTGCCCTTGAGGAGATCCTTGGACTTCTGCGGCAGCTTCTCCTCGACGCGGTGGAGGAAGAGGGCCGTGTCCGAGAGCAGCTGCTCGGGCGAGGTGGAGGCCGACTTGAGGATCACCGACTCGGCGTACTTCTTCAGCCGGGTCTCCTCCTTCTTGCTCAGCTCCTTGCCGGTGTAGACCACCACCGGCAGGTCGCGGAAGCGCGGCTGGGTCTTGATCTCCTCCAGCACCTTGGCGCCGTCGAGGTCCTCCAGCATGAGATCGAGCACCACCGTGTCGAAGTCGCCCTGGTCGAGGTGCCGGTAGGCCTCGGTGGCGTTGGCCACCGAGACGATCTCGACGTCCTCGCCCGCCAGCAGCTCGCGGACGCTCTGCTGCTGCACGCTGTCGTCCTCGATGAGCAAGAGCCGCTTCACCTTCTTGTTGACGTAGTCGGAGATGTGCGTGAAGGCGCCCTCGAGGGCGTCCTTGCTCACCGGCTTCTCGAGGAAGGCGAAGGCCCCCATCGCCGAGCCGCGCTTGCTCTTCTCGATGATGGAGATGACGTGCACCGGGATGTGCCGGGTGCGCGGGTTGCGCTTGAGCCTGTCGAGGATCGACCAGCCGTCGACGACGGGCAGCTGGATGTCGAGGGTGATGGCCGCCGGCTGCAGCTCGTTGGCGAGGGCGAGGCCGGTGTCGCCGCGGGTGGCGACGACGGCCTTGAAGCCCTTCTCCCGCGCCATGCCCACCATGATGCGGGCGAACTTCACGTCGTCCTCGATGATGAGCAGCACCTTGTCGCCGTCGCGCAGGTGCTCGCGGTCGTCCTCCACCGGGCGGGTGACGATCTCGTCCGGCGCCGGGACCATCTCCGACAACAGATTTGCCTTGGGCAGCGCGGGGATCTCGGGCGGCCTGGAGCCGCCGTCCTTGCTCCGCCGCGACTTGGCCTCGGCCACCGCGCGGGCGCGGGCCTTGGCGCCCTCCTCGTCCTCTTCCTCCGCCTCGGCCCCGGCGTAGCGGTCGGGCAGGTAGAGGGTGAACATCGAGCCCTTGCCGGGCTCGCTCTCGACGTGGATCTCGCCGCCCAGGAGCCGGGTGATCTCGCGCGAGATCGACAGCCCGAGGCCGGTGCCGCCGTACTTGCGGCTGGTGGTGCCGTCCGCCTGCTGGAAGGCCTCGAAGATGATCTTCTGCTTGTTCTTGGGGATGCCGATGCCGGTGTCCACCACCGAGAAGGCGAGAACGTTCTTGGAGCGGTGGAGGATCTCGCTCTCCAGGCGGGTGCGGTCGGGCTCCACGTCCATGATCAGGCGCACGCTGCCCTGCTCGGTGAACTTGAAGGCGTTGGCGAGCAGGTTCTTGAGCACTTGCTGCAGGCGCTGCGGATCGGTCCGGATGTGCGTCGGCAGCCCGTCCGCCAGCTCGATCTCGAACTTGAGGTTCTTCTGCTCCGCCACCGGCCGGAAGTTGCGGTCGAAGAAGTCCTTGAGGTCGAGCAGCCCGATGTCGCGCGGCTCGATCTGCATCTTGCCGGCTTCGACTTTCGACAGGTCGAGGATCTCGTTGATGAGGCTGAGCAGATCTCCGCCCGAGGCGTAGATGGTCTTGGCGTACTCGATCTGCTTGTCGCTGAGGTTCCCGTCCTTGTTGTCGGAGAGGAGCTTGGCGAGGATGAGCAAGGAATTGAGCGGCGTGCGCAATTCGTGGCTCATGTTGGCGAGGAACTCGCTCTTGTACTTGGAGATGAGCGAGAGCTGCTCGGCCTTCTCTTCCAGCGAGGCGCGGGCCAGCTCGACCTCGCGGTTCTTCACCTCGATGTTGGTGTTCTGCTCCTCGAGCTGCTTGGCCTTCTCTTCCAGCTCGAGGGCCTGCTTCTCGAGGGCGGAGTTGGACTTCTTCAGCTCCTCCTGCTGCTGGGTGAGCTCCTTCGACTGCGACTGGAGCTCCTGGGTCAGGCTCTGCGACTGCTGCAGCAGCTCCTCCGTCCGCATGTTGGCGCTGATCATGTTCAGCACCACGCCGATGGACTCGGTGAGCTGGTCGAGGAAGATCTGGTGGATGGCGCTGAAGGGATTGAACGAGGCCAGCTCGATGACCGCCTTCACCTCGCCCTCGAAGAGCACCGGCAGCACGATGATGTTGAGCGGCGGCGCCTCGCCCAGCCCGGAGCTGATGGCGATGTAGTCGCCCGGCACCTTGGTGAGGAGGATGCTCTTCTTCTCCAGCGCGCACTGCCCGACCAGGCCCTCGCCGAGGTGGAAGCGGTTGGTGAGGCCCTTGCGCTCCTTGTACGCGTAGGTGGCGACCAGCTTGAGCACCGACTGTGTGTTCTCCAGGTCGGCCATGAAGAAGGCGCCGTGGTGGGCGCTGACCAGCGGGGTCAGCTGCGACATGATCAGCCGCGACACGGTGTCGAGGTTCTTCTGGCCCTGCATCATGCTCGAGAACTTGGCCAGGTTCGTCTTGAGCCAGTCCTGCTCCTGGTTCTTCTGCGTCGTCTCACGCAGGTTGACGATCATCTGGTTGATGTTGTCCTTCAGCTTGGCGACTTCGCCTTCCGCCTCGACCGTGATGGCGCGGGTCAGGTCGCCCTTGGTCACCGCGGTGGCGACTTCGCTGATGGCGCGGATCTGGGTGGTCAGCGAGGCGGCCAGCTGGTTGACGTTGTCGGTCAGCTGCCGCCACGTCCCGGTGGCGTTGGGCACTTTCGCCTGCCCGCCCAGCTTTCCTTCGATGCCGACCTCGCGGGCCACGCCGCTCACCTGGTCGGCGAAGGTGCTCAAGGTATCGGTCATGGCGTTGATGGTCTCGGCCAGCGCCGCCACCTCGCCCTTGGCATCGACCGTCAGCTTCTGCGAGAGGTCGCCGTTGGCGACCGCGGTCACCACCTTGCTGATGCCGCGCACCTGCGTGGTGAGGTTTCTGGCCATGAAGTTGACGTTGTCGGTCAGGTTCTTCCAGACGCCCGCGACTCCCGGCACCTCGGCCTGTCCGCCCAGCTTTCCTTCGGTGCCGACCTCGCGGGTCACGCGGGTCACTTCCGAGGCGAAGGAGTTGAGCTGGTCGACCATGGTGTTGATGGTCGCCTTCAGCTCCAGCGTCTCGCCCTTCACGTCGACGGTGATCTTCTGCGACAGGTCTCCGTTGGCGACCGCCGTCGTGACCTTGGCGATGTTGCGCACCTGCGAGGTCAGGTTGGCGGCCATGAAGTTGACGTTGTCGGTCAGGTCCTTCCAGACGCCGCTGACGCCGCGGACGTCGGCCTGGCCGCCCAGCTTGCCGTCGGTGCCGACCTCGCGCGCGACGCGGGTGACTTCCGAGGCGAACGACCGCAGCTGGTCCACCATGATGTTGATGGTGTCCTTCAGCTCGAGGATCTCGCCGCGCGCCTCGACGGAGATCTTCTGCGAGAGGTCTCCGTTGGCGACCGCGGTGGTGACCTTGGCGATGTTGCGGACCTGCTGGGTGAGGTTTCCGGCCAGGACGTTGACGTTGTCGGTCAGGTCCTTCCAGGTGCCGGCGACTCCGGGCACCTCGGCCTGCGCGCCCAGCTTTCCTTCCGTGCCGACCTGCTTGGCGACGCGGGTCACTTCCGAGGCGAACGACCGCAGCTGATCGACCATCGTGTTGATGGTGTTCTTCAGCGCCAGGATCTCGCCGCGCGCGTCGACCGTGATCTTCTGCGACAGGTCGCCGTTCGCGACCGCGGTGGTCACCTTGGCGATGTTGCGGACCTGGTCGGTCAGGTTGCCGGCGAGGATGTTGACGTTGTCGGTCAGGTCCTTCCAGGTGCCGCTGACGCCCTTGACGTCCGCCTGCGCGCCCAGCTTTCCGTCGGTGCCGACGTCCTTGGCGACGCGGGTCACTTCACCAGCGAAGCTGCGCAGCTGATCGACCATGGTGTTGATGGTGTTCTTCAGCTCGAGCACTTCGCCCTTGGCGTCGACGGTGATCTTCCTCGACAGGTCTCCGAGCGC
>JAYWAJ010000365.1:0-4008 GCA_043782525.1 Deltaproteobacteria bacterium
AAGGCCGAGCTCGCCGTCCTCGCCCGGGTGGCCCAGAAGCACGACCTGCTGGTGATCACCGACGAGATCTACGAATACATCCGCTATGACGGCCGCCCGCACGTTTCCCCTGCTTCCATTGCCGGCTTGCGCGAGCGCACCGTCACCATCATGGGGCTGTCCAAGACCTTCAGCATCACCGGCTGGCGGCTGGGCTATTCGGTCGGGCCGGAGGAGTTGATCCGCGCCATCACCCTGGTCAACGACCTCGACTACGTCTGCGCGCCGACGCCGTTGCAGCTGGGCGCGGCGGCGGGCTTCGACGCGCCGCAGAGCTATTTCGACGAGCTGCAATCCGGCTACCAGCGCAAGCGCGACCGGATCTGCGAAGCGCTCCACGCCGCGCATCTCGAGCCCATCGTCCCGCAAGGCGCCTATTACGTGCTGGCCGATTGCGCCCGCCTCGGCCAGCCCACCGCCCGCGGCGCCGCCATGGAACTGCTGGAGAGAACCCGCGTTGCCTCCGTCCCGGGCAGCGCCTTCTATCGCGGCGCCGCGGGCGAGGGCCTTTTGCGCTTCTGCTTCGCCAAGGACGACGCCGTCCTCGACGAGGCCTGCCGCCGCCTGCGGGCGCTCTAGATGAAATCGCCGCTCCTCCCCATCTTCCTCATCGTGGTGGTCGACGTGCTCGGCCTCACCATCATGCTGCCGCTCTTGCCCTTCTATGCGGAGCACTTCGGCGCCAGCCCGCTGGTGGTCGGCCTGCTCATCTCCACCTATGCGCTCTGCCAATTGGTGGCCGGCCCGGTGCTGGGGCAGATCTCCGACCAGGTGGGCCGAAAGCCCGTGCTCACCGTCAGCCAGCTGGGGACGTTTGCAGGCTTTCTCGTGCTGGCCTGGGCGCCCAGCCTGTGGGTGGTCTTCCTCGCCCGCATCATCGACGGGCTCACCGCCGGCAACCTCTCCATTGCCCAGGCCTATATCGCCGACGTCACCGCGCCGAAGGATCGCGCCCGCGCCTTCGCCTTGATCGGCATTGCCTTCGGCATTGGCTTTCTCATTGGTCCGGGCGCATCGGGATACCTGACGCATCACTATGGATACCGGGTGCCCATCCTCTGCGCGGCGGCCTTGAGCCTGCTCAGCATCCTCGGCACGACATTTCTCTTGCCCAGCGACCCGCCCCATCCCGAGGGCGACGAAGCCGAGGCCCCGGTCGCCCCCGGCGGCAAGCGGCTCAAGCTCCTCGACTGGGGCAGCTATCTCCAATACTTTCGCCGCCCGGTGCTGAGCGGATTACTCCTTGAATTCTTTCTCTTCACCTTTGCCTTCGCGACCTTTACCGCCGGCTTTGCCCTCTTCGCCGAGCGCCGCTTCATCTGGCACGGCGCCGCCTTCGGTCCCAAGGAGGTCGGGGCGGTCTTCATGTATTCGGGCTTCCTCGGCATCGTCGTGCAGGGCTCGATGCGGCAGGGCGCGCTCATCCGCCGCATCGGCGAATGGCGGCTGGTCACGCTCGGCTTCCTCGCCGCCACCGTCGGTTACCTGCTCCTGGGCTTGAGCGCCGGCCTCGCGCTGCTCCTCGTGGCCGCGAGCTTCGCCTCGTTTGGCACCGGCGTCTTGCGCCCCGCGCTCACCAGCCTCATTACCCAGCAGGTCGCGCGCAGCGAACAGGGCGTGGTGCTGGGGCTCAACCAGTCGCTGCTCTCGGTGGCGCAGATCGTCGCGCCGGCCATCGCCGGCGTCCTCATCGGGCGCAGCCACCTCACCGCCTGGGCGCTCTGGGCGGCGGCGGTGATGGGCCTCGCGCTCCTCCTGAACCTGCGCGCCCGCGGGTCGCGCGAGGCAGCGACCTGAATCGGCGCGCCCGCTTTCCAGGCCTTGAGTGCGGCAGCGATCTGCTGGAGTTTGCGAATCGCCCAGCCCAAATGTGCCGGCCGCGAGGAGCAGGTTCCAGGTGGCCGGTCCCTTGTCCTTGCCGCCGGCGAAGAGGCTGGCGGCCGGGATCAGTGCGCACAAACGCATAGGGGCGGCGGCAATGGCTGACCGCCGCCCCTACGACAAGTTGTCGCGCCTGTTTATTGATCGAAAGCCAGCGTCTGCAGGCTCGCCGTCTGCCAGTCGAAGTCCACCGGGTTGAAGTTGAAGGCGGTAGCCGTCTTGTACTGCAGCGAGATGGTGTGCGCGCCGCCCGAGAGCGTGGTGTTGTACGTGCCGCCGGTGTGGCCGTACGCGACCATGCCCAGCACCTGGGCCGTGCCGGGCGCCGGCTTTCCGTCCACCACCAGCTGGGTGATGAAGTACCCGCCGCCGATCAGCGTGCTGAAGTTCCACGACACCGCCACCGGGCCGGCGTTGGCCATCGTCATGTTCAGCGAGACGTTGGGCATCGCGTGCCAGGTGCCGTCGTTGCTGGCGGTGAAGCCCAGGGTAGCGACGAAGCCGGAGATGGTGGGGAGGCCGCCGGGCCCGGCAGGGCCCTGAGGACCCGTCGGACCGGTGGCACCAGTCGCGCCGGCAGCGCCGGTGTCGCCCTTGTCGCCCTTGGGGCCCTGAAGGCCGGGAGCGCCGGGATCGCCCTGCGGACCCTGCAGGCCGGGAGCGCCCGGGTCGCCCTTGAGACCCTGGAGACCCTGAAGACCCTGCGCGCCCGTATCGCCCTTCGGACCTTGCGCGCCAAGATCGCCCTTGGGGCCCTGCGCGCCGGTCAGACCAGGCAGACCCTGATCACCTCGCGGCCCTTGCGGACCTTGCGCGCCCTGCGGACCTTGCGCGCCCTGCGGACCTTGCGCACCCTGCGGACCTTGCGCACCCTGGGGACCGACGTCGCCCTGGGGACCGACGTCGCCCTGCGGACCCGGCGCGCCCTGCGGTCCGACCGGGCCCTGGATGCTCCAGTCGAGCGAAGTCTCGCGCGAGTTGCACTGGCCGTCCGACCCCACGATGCGGGGCGAGCCCTCTTTGTCGACGCACGAGTACACCGAGTTGGTACCGGCGGCGACGGCGTGACGAGGACGTCCGGCCAGCGCCGCTCCTGCGACGAGGAAGATGCTGAGGAACGAGATCGTGCGCATGGCCTGCCTCCATTGCGGTTTCCCGCTTGACGAAGGCGACTGTGTCAATCGAGTTCACAGAGCGTCAATGACACCTTCTCGTGCTTGGTGAGGCGCTCAGGAGCGCCTGTGCCGCGAGCGGGTGAAGGTGTGGGTCACCATGCGTGGCCGCTCCGACGAATCCGAGCAGCTTCAACCGGCGGTCGATTCGGAGCGTCGATTCCTTGATGGGCCAAGGGCGGGGGGGAAAGGATGCCATGCGCGCCGCAGCGTACCGGTCGAGAGACGGACGGGTCCTTTCGTCAGGCTAAGCGGCCCTGCGCCAAAGCTCCAGCAAGAGCTCGAAGACGATGAGCACGCCGATGAAGAGCTCGAGCAGCCACATGCGCCGGTCGCGGGCGACGTCGAGCACGAGGCCCAGCGCCTCCTGCACCGAGCGCAGCTTCTGCTCCAGCGCGCCGTAGCGGTCGACCAGGTCGAACTCGGCGCGCAGGTCGTCGTAGATCCGGTCCAGGGCGGGGTCGTCCCAGGTGGCGTCGGGCTTGTCGAGGAGCGTGAGCACCGAGAAGACCTCGTTGCGGGTGCTGATGGCCTCCCCGATGAACTGGTGCAGCCGCCGCGTGCGCAGCGGCACCGAGCCGCTCTTCTCCAGCGGTTCCACCAGCGCATTGGTGCGCGAGAAGAGGCCCTCGACGATGCGCTCGTAGTACTCCATGGCGGCGCTCTGGGCGACGATGAGCGCCACCACCGCCGCGCGAGCCTCGCCGAAGCGGTCGACCACCAGCGTGCCGTCGACCATGTCCACCTTGGCCGCGAGCTCCTCGCGGACGGTGAAGCTCTCGCGCACCACCTGCGTGGTCAGCCCCGGGCGGGCGCGGCGCAGGCGGGCAAGCTCCTGCTCGCGCCGCTCGGGCGGCAGGTCGTGGAAGACGATGGCGCCGAAAGGATAGATGAAGAGCTCCCCGCCGCCCTCGCA
>JAYWAJ010000366.1:0-4002 GCA_043782525.1 Deltaproteobacteria bacterium
CGACGAGCCGCCTGCGACCTGCAACTGGTCCGACATCAACCCGCGTATCCTCTCGTCGCACGCGGGATCGACCACGGTGCCGACCCTCGTGACCTCCAGCATCCAGGCTGCACAGCAGAATGGAATCACCGGCCTCGATCTGCTGGTGCCGGTGATCGACCAGATGGAAGGCAAGCCCGGCGAGCAATTTGCGGGAAACCAGCGCTCGAAGTATCCGGCCAACGCCTGGTGGTACCAGAGCTGCATGTCGTTCGGCTGCTCGGGCGTGGGCGGCGGGCTCGACGGCTCGGGCGAGACCGGCTGGCCGACCATGGCCATCGACGCCGACGCCACCCGCAACCGCGCCATGGAGTGGCTCTCGTTCTCCTACGACCTGCAGGGCGAGCTCTACTACGAGACCACCATGTCGTTCTTCAACAACGACCCGTGGGTCAACCAGACGGCCTTCGGCGGCAGCGGCGACGGCACGCTCTTCTACCCGGGCACGGTGGCGAAGATCGGCGGCAAGACCGAGATCCCGGTCGAGTCCCTGCGCCTCAAGCAGATCCGCGACGGCATGGAGGACTACGAGCTCCTGAACCTGGCGAAGAAGCTCGGCCTGGGCGCGCAGGCGCTGGCCATCGCCAAGGGCGTCTATCCGAAGACCTACCAGGCGACCACCACTCCGGCCGCGCTGGACAGCGCCCGCGCCGAGTTGGCCGCGCTCATCCTGCACGCGCTCGGCAAGGAGGTGCAGGCGCCTCCTGCTCCGGCTGGCGGCGGCGGCAGCACCGGCACGTCGACCACCCCGCCCGCGACCACGCCTCCCCCCGCCACGCCGTGCACGACCACCGCCTGCACCGCCGAGATCCCGGCGGCCCCCGGGGCCACTCCCGTCAAGGTGAGCGCGCTCGGCGGCGCTCAGGCGGGCGGCTGCTCCAGCTCGGGCGCCCAGTCAGCCTGGCTGGGCATCCCGCTGCTGGCGCTGTTCATGCTGGCCCGGCGCAGGAGGGCTTCGAGCCTCTTGCCCACCTCCGGCCAGAGGTAGCCGCCTTCCAGCACCCGGCGGCGGCCCGCCTCGCCCAAGGCGGCGCGGCGGGCCTTGTCGTTGAGGAGCCCTGAGAGGGCGGCGGCCAGCGCCCCGGCATCGGCGGGAGGAACCACGACGCCGGCGTCGCCGAGGATCTCCGGCACCGCGCCCACCGCGGTCCCCACGCAGGGCGCCTTGCAGAGCATGGCGTCCAGATAGGCGATGCCGAACGGCTCCCGCAGCGTCGGCAGCACGAACACCGTCGCCTTGCAGAGCAGCTCTTGCACCCGCGCCATCGGCAAAAGCCCGAGGTTCTCGACGCCGGGCGGGACCTCGAGGGCCTCGGTGGGCCCGGCGATGATGAGGCGCAGATCCGGGTGCTCCCTGCGCAAGAGCTCGAAGGCGCGCAGCAGCACCGGGCCGCCCTTGCGCCTCCAGCCGTCCTTGCCGACGAAGACCAGCGTCTTGCCGTCATCGCTGCGCTCCTCGACGTCGCGGGGGATGATGTTGGCGCCCGCGCCGGTGACGAAGACCCGGGCCGGATCGACGCCGTAGTCGCGGATGAGCGACTGCCGCACCAGCTCCGAAAACGTCGCGATGCCGGCCGCGCCATGGTAGCAGGCGCGCTCGCGGGCGATCCAGGCGCTGCCGAACTCGATGTGCCGCCCGATGTCCGCCTCGGGCACCGCCGGCTGCCGCTCCGCCAGCAGGCAGGTGTTGTCGAGCAGGAGCACGTAGGGCAAGAGCGTCGGGCGGCCGGGCGCGAAGAGGGCGCCGTTCTGCAGCACCACGTCCGGCTGCGGGTCGAGGCGCGCCAGCATCTCGCCGGCCTCGCGGGAGTGCTGGTCGAAGGCGTAGACGGTGTTCCAGCGGTGGTGGATGGCCTGCGGGCCGTGGCGGAGCACGCTGACCGCGAGCGACATGAGGACGCGCGGCGTGGGCCGGGGCCGCCGCGTGTGCGGGTCGCGGAGCGCCAGCACCCCGGTCGGATCGACCCGCACGATCTCGTTCCCCAGCGCCTCGAGCGACCGGACGATGTTGGGGGTCACCCCGCTCTGGTTGCCGTAGTTCAGGTACGCGATCCGCATCGAGCGCGGTCCTTTCATGTGGCCACCTGCATGGCGGCGCGGCGCGGAATCCAGTCGCGCACGGGCGGAAGCTGGCCCATGGCGCGCAGGGCTGCGAGGTAGGCCGCGGCGTAGGTCAGGCCGCAGATGAAGAGCTGCGCGAGGAGCGGTCCGCGCGCGAGAAAGAGGGCCAGCGCAGCAGGCAGCGCCGCCAGGGCGGCCGCCGCGGCCTGGAACCAGAGCTCGCGGGGCAGCGTCCGCAGAAGGCTCACCCCGAAGAGCCGGCTGGTGCGGGAAAGGACGATCAGGCGGCAGGTCTCCTCGGCGCAGATCCAGCCGCCCAGCGCGCCGATGGGCCCGAAGAGCCGCAGGCCCAGGACCGCGAGCGGCACCGTCAGCGCCAGCTTGAGGACGCTGATGCGCAGCATGAAGCCGTTCTGGGCCCGGGCGCGCATGACGCCGTCGAGCGGGAGCGCCGCCATGGGGATGGAGATGAGGGCCAGCCGGAAGACGGGCACCGCCGGCAGGTAGCGGGCGGTGAAGAGGAACTCGATCAGCTGGGGCGCGACCAGGCAGAGCAGCGCCATGGTGGGCAGGAAGACGAAGGAGAGCCGCGCCACCGCCTCGTGGAAGAGCTTGAGCGCCGAGGCCGGGTCGTTGCGGGCGTCGAACTCGGCGATGCCCAGCTGGAGGATCTCCGAGACCGGCGTGTAGAGCATGTCGACGATGGGCAGCTGGAAGCAGCCGACGCTGTAGACCGCGAAGGCCGCCGCGGTGACGCTGGCGGACACCAGGTACGAGTGGAACTGCTGCTGCGGAATGATCACCGCGAAGGCGGCTCCAAAGGGCAGCGAGTACGCGAGCTGCCGGCGCAGCAGCGGCAGGGAGAAGTCGAGCCCCTGCCTCCCCAGCATCAGCCACGCCGCCAGGGCGCGCGCGCCGGTCGCGACCACGGCCCCGGCGAAGGCGCCGCCGACGGTGCCGAAGAAGAGCGCACCCCCGATCAGGCAAGCGGTATAAAATCCTTCCGAGGCCACCCGGATGACGGCGCTTTGCTTGATGCGCCCCTCCGCCATGAAGGCGGTGTCGAGGCAGGCGCCGGTCATCTTGAAGGCGGTGAAGGCGGCGACCCAGGGCATCAGCGCGTGCAGCTCGGGGTTGTGGAACAGGTCCGCCGTAAGCTTGCCGGCGGTGAGCAGCACCAGCGCCGCCAGCGCCCCCAGCCCCGTCGTCAGGACCAGCGTGTGCGTGACCCAGGCGCGCTTCAGCAGCGGCTCCCGGGGCACGAAGTAGACGAGGCTCTGCGTCAGCCCCAGCGGCAGCACCAGCGTCAAGGTATTGGAGAGCAGCCACGCCTGCTTGAACGTCCCGTAGCTGGCCGGCAGCAGCATGCGGGCCAGCACCATCGGAATGGCGAAGGTCAGCACCGCGACGCCCAGCCGCGCCAGCAGGAGCGGTCCCGCGCGACGCAGGATAGAAACGTGTGGTTCTTGCCCCATCCCCTCCCCCGTCCCCTGGAATAGGATGTGCAGCCGGTGGGTAACGGACAACCCACTTGACGTGACGCGGTGCGCGCACCGGTTAGAATGGCGCGGATGAAGACCAAGTCCGACCTTTTGAAGACCGCGCGCACGCAAGTGCCCGAGCTGACGCCGGCGGAGCTCAACCGGCAGTCGCCCCGCCCCGTGATCGTCGACGTGCGCGAGAAGAACGAGACCGATCTGGGCACGCTGCCGGGAGCGCGCCAGGTGCCGCGCGGCTTCCTCGAGCTGCGCATCGAGGAGGCGGTGCCCGACCACGACGCCGACGTCGTCCTCTATTGCGCGGGCGGCACCCGGTCGCTCCTCGCCGGCGCCACCCTGCGGGAGATGGGCTACACCCGGGTCCGCAGCCTGGCCGGCGGATACGGCGCCTGGAAGGACGCGG
>JAYWAJ010000367.1:0-27843 GCA_043782525.1 Deltaproteobacteria bacterium
AGCGCAGCGCCGGCACGTCGCGGACTTCGGGCAGCGGCTCCGGCACCGGCGCCAGCGGCTCGCGGAAGGGCGCGTTCAGGTGCGACGGGCCTCGGTGGCGCGCCGCCCGCGCCGCCAGCGCGCGCAGGTGTGGCAGCGCCAGCGGATCGGGCAGGCCGAGGTCGGCGAACTGCGCGTGCGAGCCGAAGAGGCGCTGCTGATCCAACGTCTGGGGCGCGCCGAAGCCGTGCAGCTCCGGCGGCCGATCGGCGGTGAGCGCGATGAGCGGCACGCCCGTTGCCTCCGCCTCCAGCAGCGCCGGATAGAAGTGCGCCCCGGCGCTGCCTGAGGTGGCGAGGACCAGCACCGGCCTCCCCGCCGCCCGCGCCGCGCCCAGCGCGAAGAAAGCCGCGCTGCGCTCGTCGATGACGGTGCGGACCTCGAGCAGCTCCCCGCAGGCCAGCGCCAGCGGGGCCGAGCGCGAGCCCGGGCAGACCACGGCGTCGCGCACCCCGCCGCGCCGCAGCTCGTCGATGAGCGCGCGCGCCCAGAGCGCGTTGAAGTTGGCGGGGCTTGCGCCCGGCTTCACGGCGCGACCCCGAGCGCGTCGAGGAGCGCGTGCGCCTTCAGCTCCGTCTCCGCCCACTCCGACGCGGCCGACGAGCCCTCGACGATTCCGGCGCCGACGAAGAGGCGCGCGTGCGGGCCGCGCACCAGCGCGCAGCGCAGCGCCACGGCCAGCTCCGCCCGGTCCGGCCCGACCCAGCCGACCAGCCCCGCGTACAGTCCCCGATCGAGCTGCTCGTGCTGCGCGAGGAACTCCAGCGCGGCGCCGGCCGGCACTCCCGCGACGGCAGGCGTGGGGTGCAGCGCGGCGGCGACGTCGGCGACCCCGCGGCCCGGCGCGAGGCGGGCGGAGATGGGCGTGTGCAGGTGCACCACGTTGGCCAGCGTGCGCAGTCCGGGCTCGGGCTTGCGCAGGACGCCGCTCCCCAGGCCGGCGAGGGCGGCGACGATGTGATCGACCACCCAGCGGTGCTCGCGCAGATCCTTGCGGCTGCCGAGCAGCGCCGCCGCTCCGCCCGGCTGGGCCGAGCCCGCCAGCGCCTCGGTGAAGACGCGATCGCCGTCGATGCGGCAGAGGACTTCGGGGGTGGCGCCGAGGAAGGCGCTGCCTTTTTCGCCGCGGACGAGGAAGGCGCGGCAGGCCGGATAGCGGGCCTCGAGCGCCGCCAGCAGGGCGGAGGTGTCGATCTCCGCCCGGGCCTCGACGTCGACGGCGCGGGCGAGCACCACCTTGTGCAGGCTGCCGGCGGCGATGGCCTGCAGCGCGCGCGCGACCAGCGCGTCCCAACGCGCCCGATCGTCGGGGCGCCGCAGCCGGCGGGCGGAGATCGAGGGCGCGGCGCCGGGATCGCCCGCTCCGGCGTCTTGCTGCCGGGCCTCGAGCTTGCGGCGGGCGTCGTCGAGGCGGGCCTCCGCTCCGTCGCCGAAGCCGGCGAGGAAGTGCCTGCCTCCTTCGCTCCAGGCGAGCAGCGAGGGCAGGGTAAAGCGCAGCGGAGCGAAGCCGCGCCACTCAGGCCCCGCCGTTCCGTCGAAGGCGGCCGCGCCGAACCACGGCCCCGGCAGCCCTTCGGGAAGGTCGCCGGGCATGGGCAGCGACGACAGCACCGCCCGCAGCGAAGCGCCCTCCCTGCGGTCGGCCTCGCCGAAGGCCGCCGCGCGCACTCCGCCTGCGGGATGGGCCCAGAGGGCGGCGGCCTCGCCCAGCGCGGAGAGCGGCCCTTTCGCCACCTCGGCGACGGGCGTCCGCGGGCTGGCTGTCCGCACCAAGGCCATCTGCGCTCCATCCGCTTGCCGGTCCGAGGCGGCCCGGCTATACCACACTTGTTTCAAAACATTCTGAAACATCTGATGCAACAGATTCGGAGTCGATGCGGATGGACGGACCCAGGCTGGTGCTGCGCGAACGGAGGCCCCAGGGGTCGCGCGTCGAGGTCGCCCCCGGCGTCGCGCTGGGCGGGCGGCCTTTTGTCGTGATGGCCGGGCCCTGCGCCGTCGAGAGCGCGGCGCAGATCCAGGAGGCCGCCAAGGCCGTCGCCGAAGCCGGCTGCCCGGTCCTGCGGGGAGGCGCCTTCAAGCCGCGGACCAGCCCCTACGCCTTCCAGGGCCTCGGCGCTGCGGGCGCCCGGCTGCTCGGCGACGCCGCCCGGCGCCACGGCCTCGCCACCGTCTCGGAAGTCCTGGACTCGGGCGACCTGCCGGCGCTGGAGGACATCGCCGTGCTCCAGGTCGGCGCCCGCAACATGCACAACTCCGCCCTCTTGAAAGTGCTCTCCAGGCTGCGCCGCCCGGTGCTCCTCAAGCGGGGGCTCTCGGCCACCATCGAAGAATGGTTGCTGGCCGCCGAATACCTCCTCGCCGGCGGCAACGAGCAGGTGATCCTCTGCGAGCGCGGCATCCGGACCTTCGAGCCCGCCACCCGCAACACGCTCGACCTCTCGGCGGTGGCGCTCGCCAAGCAGCGGACGCACCTGCCGGTGGTGGTCGATCCGTCCCACGCCTCGGGACTGCGCGAGCTGATCGTGCCGCTCTCGCTGGCCGCTGCCGCGGTCGGCGCCGACGGGCTCCTCGTCGACGTCCACCCGCACTCCGCCGAGGCGCTCTGCGACGGCGCGCAGGCGCTCTCTCCCGACGGGCTGCACGATCTCATGCAGCGGCTCCCGGGCGTCCTCGCCGCCGTCGATCGCGAGCTGTGGCGGGCGCCGCTGCGCAGGAAGGCCGTATGAGCGCCGAAGTCCGCAGCATGTTCGCCTCGATCGCGCCGCGCTACGACGCCGCCAACGAGCTGCTCTCGCTCGGCGTGCACAAGGGCTGGCGGCGCGCGGCGGTGCGGCTCTCGCAGGCGGCGCCGGGGCAGAGCGTGCTCGACTGCGCCACCGGCACCGGCGACCTGGCGCTGGAGTTCAAGCGCGCGGTCGGCCCGGGCGGCGAGGTGATCGGAACCGATTTCTGCGCCGAGATGCTGGAGGCCGCGCCCGGCAAGGCTGCGCGCAGGGGGCTCGCCGTCGAGTTCGCCGTCGCCGACGTGCTGGCGCTGCCCTATGCCGACGCCCGCTTCGACGTCGCCTCCATCGCCTTCGGCATCCGCAACGTCGACGACCCGCTGCGCTGCCTGCGCGAATTGGCCCGGGTGGTGAAGCCGGGCGGCCGCGTCGTCGTCCTCGAGTTCGGCCAGCCGACCGGCGCCTTTGGAGCGATGTTCCGGCTCTACAGCAGGGGCGTGATGCCGCTGGTGGGCGGGCTGGTCACCGGCAACCGCGCGGCCTACCAGTACCTGCCGCGGACGGCGGCGCAGTTTCCCGCGGGCGAGAAGTTCCTCGCCCTCATGCGCGAGGCGGGCGGCTTCCAGAGCGTCTCCGCGCACCCGCTCCTCTTCGGGACCGCCTTCGTCTACCTCGGGGTGAAGTAGACTTCACGCCGCCCGTGGACCGTCTCGATCACCAGCTCGATCTCCTCGCCCGCGCCCGCAAGCTCCTGCCCGCGAGCCGCGCGCCGTACCACGCCCACCTGAAGCTGCGCTACGAAGGCGGGCGCGAGGCCGACGTCCTGGTCGGCAACCTCTTCCGGCGCGGCGAGGGCCTCACCATCATCGACTGGCGCACGGCCCCGCTGGCCGAGGTCTTCTTCTCGTACGCGGAGGGCGAGGAGTACGAGCTGGATCTGCGCGAGTCCATCGGGGCCTGGCAGGGACGCAGCAGGAAGGTCACCGGCGTGGTGCTGCAGCGCAACCTCGTGGTCTTCGCGCAGGGCGAACTGGTGGAGATCATCGGGCCGCGCAGCACCCTCTCGCGGCGCGGCGGCCGCTGGCGCGAGGCTCCGACGGCGCCCCTGCCGCCCCTGGTGCCGCGCGAGCCCGGGCTGCGCACGCGTCCGCCGTCGCCCGTCGACGTCGAGCTGGATCCGGCGCAGCGCGCGGTGGTGGACCTGCCGCCGGGCGAGGCGGTGCTCATCCTCGGAGAGGCGGGCTGCGGCAAGACCACCGTCGCGCTCCACCGGCTGCGCGCGCTGCAACAGGCTGGGAACGACCGCTTCCGCGCGGTGTGCATCGTGCCCAACGAAGGCCTGCGGCGGCTGACCGAGTCGCTGCTGCACCGGCTGGGCCTCGACGCGGTGGAGACCTCGACCTGGGAGAAGTTCGCCTCGCAGCAGGCGCGCCGCGTCTTCCCCGACCTGCGGCGCCGCGAGAGCGAGGGCGCGAGCTCCGCGGTGATGCGGCTCAAGCGGCACGAGGCGCTGCGGCCGGCGCTGGCGGAGCTGGCCGCGCGGCCTCCGCCGCCTCCCGAGGAGGATCACCGCAGCGCCAGGTTTGCCGGCCGCGCCGACCTGCACGCGCTCTTCGGCGACCGCACGCTGATGGACGCGGTCGTCGCTCGCGCGGGGCTGCCGCTGGCCGCCGCGGCCGAGGTGGTCGAGCACACCCGCATCCAGTTCACCGAGAGCACCGAGCGCGAGCACGCCCATGTCGACGCCGACCGGCTGCAGGCGGTGGACGGCCGCAGCCTCGACGAGAGCACGCCGACCGAAGACGCGGAGACGGTGGACGCGGAGGACTACGCGGTGCTCTTCGAGCTGGAGCGGCTGCGGGCGGCGCGGGCGCGGGTGCAGCCCGTCTCGCCCAGCAAGTACGACTGCATCGTCCTCGACGAAGCGCAGGAGTTGGCGCCGCTGGAGCTGGCGCTGCTCGGGCGCTGCGTGGCGCGGGGAGGCACGCTCATCGTCGCGGGCGACGCGGCGCAGCAGGTCGATCCGGCCGCCAACTTCCGCGGCTGGGAGCAGAGCCTGCGCGAGCTGGGGGCGCCGCAGCACCACCGCGCGGTCCTCGAGGTCAGCTACCGCTGCCCGCCCGAGGTGACGGCTTTCGCCCGCGGGCTGCGGCAGCCGGCGGGCGCCTTGCCGTTTCCACTGGTGCGCTTCCCCGACGAGTGCCACCTGGTGGCCTGGCTGGTGGAGGCGCTGCGCGCGCTGGACTCGGAGGATCCGACCGCGGCGACGGCGGTGGTCTGCCGCTCCGCGCCCGACGCCGCGCAGCTCGCCCGCGTGCTGAAGCTGGCGCTGCCGGTGCACCTGGCGCTCGACGGCGCCTTCCATTTCGGTCCGGGCGCGCAGGTGACCTGCGTGCCGGAGGTGAAGGGCCTCGAGTTCGACCACGTGGTCGTCCCCGACGTGGCGGCAGGTCGCTACGCGGACACGCCCGAGGCGCGGCGCGCGCTCTACGTGGCGGCCACCCGCGCCTCGGCGCAGCTGGTGCTGGCGACGGCGGGGCCGCCCTCGCCGCTGATCGGCTAGCCGCAAGGCCGATCCATTGACAGCCGTGCTCGTGCTCGTCCTCGTATTCGTGGCCGAAGTCGTGTTGGTGCTGGTGGGCGAGATGGGAACGCCGAGGCATGCGTCGTGCTTTGAGCCTCCACGACCACCAGCACAAGCCCGACTCCGAGCACCGCAACGAAGGCCCGAGCGCCCGCCGCCGCCGGTGGCGAAGCTGCCCGCGCTGCCGCCGCCGCCGAAGCCCAGCGCACCCATCACGCCCGCCTGGCACCTGGGCGCCAGCGGCTACGAGGGCGCCGAGCTGGAGCGGCAGGCGGCGCGGGCTTCGATGGTGATCTATTTCCAGAGGCGCAAGTGCGACGCCTGCCGCCGCTTCGAGCACGAGGTGCTCGCGGCGCCCGAGGTGCGGGCCTTCCTCTCCGCGGTGGTGAAGGTCCGCGTCGACCCCGACGACGGGGCTCCCGAGCGGAAGCTGGCGGAGCGCTTCGGGGTCGGCGGCGTCCCGGCGGTCGCTGTCGTCTCCACCCACGGCCCGCCGCGGCCTGGCGCCTTTGTCCCCGCACCAACTGGTGGCCTTCAGTCGATGAGGCCAGCATTTAAATCCACCGCGCCTCCGCGGTGCGCTTGAAGCCTCTACAGCGTGCCGGTGGGCGACTCGGAGTCTGCCCTCGCCCGCGCGATCTCCTCCGCCAGCACCTGGATGGTCTCGCGGATCTGCTGCTCCGTATGCGTCGCCGTGACGAAGAAGCGCAGCCGCGCCGCCGTCTCCTCGACCGCCGGGTAGAGGATGGGCTGGACGTTGATCCCGCGCTGCTTGAGCGCGTCGCTGACTTGCAGCGCGTGGAGTGAATTCCCCAGGATGGCCGGCACCACCGCGCTGCCCTCCGAGTAGCCGGTGTCGATACCCTTCTCCTTGGCCAGCTTGAGGAAGAGGCGCGCCCGCTCGTGCAGGCGCTGGACCTTCTCCGGATGCGCCTGCAGCTGCTTGAGCGCCTCCAGCGCCGCGCCCGCGTTGGCCGGCGAGATGCCGACGCTGAAGATGAAGCCGGGCGCGGTGTACTTGAGGTACTGCACCAGCGCCTTGGAGCCGGCCACGTAGCCGCCGCAGGAGGCGATCGACTTGGAGAGGGTGCCCATCCAGAGATCGACGTCGGTGCGCTCGACCTTGAAGTGCTCGCCGACGCCGCGGCCGGTCTCGCCGAGCACGCCGATGGAGTGGGCCTCGTCGACCAGCAGGAGCGCGCCGTACTTCTTTTTCAACTCGATATACTTCGGCAGCGGGCAGATGTCGCCGTCCATCGAGTAGACGCCCTCGACCGCGATGAGCACCCGCTTGTAGTGCGGCCGCAGCTGCTGCAGCTGCTTCTCGAGGTTCTGCCAGTCGTTGTGCGGGAAGGGCCGCCGCTTGGCGCCGGAGAGCCTGGCGCCGCCGAGGATGCAGTCGTGGGCCAGCGAGTCGTGCAAAATCAGGTCGCCGTCGCCGACCAGGTGGCCGATGGTGGTCACGAAGACGCCGTGGCCCGAGACCATGATGATCGAGTCCTCGCTGCCGAGGAACGAGGCCAGCTCGTGCTCCAGCTCGCGGTGCAGCGGCTTCTCTCCCGAGGCGACGCGGGAGGCCGAGACGCTGGTGCCGTAGCGCTCGATGGCGTCCTGCGCGGCGCGGTTGACGTGCGGGTCCCCGGAGAGGCCGAGGTAGTTGTAGCTGGACCAGTTGATCATCGTGCGGCCGCCGATGACCGAGGTGTCGTTGGTGACCCGCTCGTGGACGTTGAAGTACGGGTTCTTGAGGCCAAAGGCCGCGGCCAGGCCGAGGCGCTGCTCCAGCTCCTGCACCTCGGGGAAGAGCTCGATCTTGTAGTTCACTTCCGGGACCAAAGGCGGTGGGGCCGCCGCCACGGCCTTGACCGGCGCCGCGCGGCCGATGAGGAAGCGCGGGTCGCGGTGCTTGAACTCGCCGGAGACGCCGCGGGCGACGGCGACGACCGTCCCGTCGCGCGCCTGCAGGACGATGGTGCCGTGCACCTCGTCGCCCTCGGTCTGTTCCATGGTCAGCGAGGCGCGCAGGGGGCCTTCGCCCAGCGGCGCGAGCTGCACGTATTCTTCGATGCCGATGGGGAAGCCGGCGCGCTGCAAGTGGGTCCACGCCCAGTAGGCCGCCAGCTGGAAGGCGCCGTCGAGGGCGAGCGGATCCACCGTCCAGGCCGCGCGCTTCGAGCCGCGGATCCAGTCCTGCGGCTTGCTGGTGCGGACCTGGCCGACGATGCCCTGCGGCCCGAGCTGCTCGATGGACTCGATGCCGCGCAGCCGCGGGCCGTGGAAGGTGTAGGAAGTATAGAATTCGTCGAGCGCCAGCGGCAGGACCGGCGCGGCCGTCGCCGCCGCGGCGGGAAGGGCGGAGCCGAGCGCGCTCCCCACCTCGGCGCCAGGAGTCGCGAAGGCGGTGTAGGCCGGCGCCCGGGAGAAGCCGCGGGGCGACCCCGCCGGGGTGGAAGAGAGCGCGACCGACAGCTCCTTCTCGCCGCTGACGCTGACGGTGAACTGCGCCGCCTCGGGGATGCGCACGGTCTGGCGCAGCCGGAAGTCACGCACCGCGAAAGGCGCGCCGAGCTTGCCCGTCGCCTCGAGGGCGGCGTGCGCGATCACGTCCAGCGCCGACGCCAGCGGCAGCACCGGCTGGCCGGCGAGCTGGTGGTCGTCGAGGTAGAGGTGGACGCTGCGCGCGACCGCGTGCTGGACCTTGTGCTCCGACTTCCGCGCCGGCCGCGAGCGGGCCAGCAGCACCGCTCCGGAGGCGCCGGCCTGCAGGGCGCCGAAGAAGGCCGCGATCCCCGAGGCGTCATCGATGAAGGGCACGCCCTGCTCCTCGAGCACGGCGCGCACCAGCGGCGGGATCTTCGTCACCATGGCGGTGCCGTCCCAGGGCGGATACTCGAGCGAGAGCGTCCGCAGGCCTTCGCGCTGCAGCGACAGCTCGGCGGAGAGCGCGGCGTTGGCGGCGGCGTACGAGGCCTGCCCGGCGTTGCCGAACCGTCCCGCCCAGCTCGAGACGCCGATGACGGCGCGCAGCGGATCCTGGCGGAGCACGCCCAGCGCGACTTCCAGCCCGGTCAGCTTGGGCGCGAGCACGCGCTCGATGGAGGCGTCGTCGGTAGCGGCGACCGGCGCGTCCTCGGTGACTCCCGCGGCGTGCACCAGCACGGTGAAGCCGCCGAACTTCTGCCGCGCCTCGTCGAGAACCGCGCCCGGCAGCCGGGTCACGTCCCAGGGCGCGAAGAGCATGCGCGGACCCAGCGCGGCGGGGGGCGTGCGGCCGGCGACAACCACCGCGGCGCCTTTCTGCGCCAGCGCCTGCGCCAGCTTGAAGCCGACGCCGCGGGTGCCGCCGGTGACCAGCACCACGTCGGCGGGCCCGACGGCGATGGGCTCGCCCGTCTCCGCGACCGCGAGATCCAGCTCGTAGCGGACGCCCTGGGCCCAGCCGACTTCGGGCACGGCGTTGCCGGAGTGCAGCTCGGTGAAGATGGCCTGCGCCATCGCCTCCGCGCCGTCTTCGGGGCGTAGGTCGATGCACTTGACCAGCTCCTCGCTGCGCTCGCGGGAGAGCGACCTGGCGAAGGCGCCCAGCGCGGCCCCGGTCCCTTCCGCGGCCAGCTTGCCGCCGCGGCCGGTGGCGACGACGAACATCCCGCCGGCCCCGGTCTGCGCGCGGGCGAGGCGGTGCGCGCCGACGACCAGCGTCGCCGCGTCGGCGAAGCCGTGCGCGTCGAGCGGGGCAAGGTGGATGACGCCGCCCGCGGTGGCGGCAGCACCGTCGATCAAGACCGAGTGGCCGGCGTCCCGGAGCAGCTTCGCCAGCGCCTCCGCCACGCCCTGTCCGTCGCGGGTGATGACCAGCGCGTGGGGCAGCGGGCTCTCTTCCGGCGGCGCCGACAAGAGCGGCGCCGCGATGGCCACCGGCGCGAAGCGGAGGAGCTCGCGCCCTTCGCTGGCGACCGCGCCCAGCGCGGCCGAGAGCGAAGGCAGGGGCGGCGAGGCCAGCGCCCGCGAGACGTGATCGATGATGTCCTGCACCGTGGTCTGGACGCCCAGCAGGCTGCGCGGCAGCCCGCCCACGCCGGGGAACGCCTTGCTCACGTCGGCGTCCAGTTCGACCGTCATCAGCGAGTCGAACCCGAGATCGTTGACCAGCGTCTGCGAGGTCTTGATCGCCTCGGGCGGGAAGGCGGAGATGCGGGCGACGGAGGAGATGATGACTGTGGAGGCCTGGTTGGATTCGCGGGCCTCAGGCCTCAGGCCTCGGGCCTCAGGCTGGGCGGGCCGCGGCGGGACTGTGTTCATCGAGGCTGCGGCGGACAGCGCCGGGGCCAGCGCGGCAGGCTGCGCTGCTTCGGCTTCAGGCCGCAGAGCGCGCTGGGCTGCCTGAGGCCTGAGGCCTGAGGCCTGAGGCCTCGGCGAAGCCGCCAGCAAGCCGCGCTCCTCCAGCATCCTCGCCTGCTGCTGCAACAGCGCGACCTGCTCGCGGAAGAGCGCGACCAGCGGATCCATGGTGTCCTCGCTTGGGGCCTGGGGGAGCTGCAGCGGCAAAAGCGGCGCTGCGGGGCGCTCCACGGCCCAGTAGGGTTGCGTGTCGAGAGGCGTGGGCGGCAGCGTGACCAGCTGCACCTCGCGCCCCTCGTAGAGGGGCGCGGTGTCGAGCGCCGCACCGGTGGTCCAGAGCTGTCCCAGGGCCAGCGCCAGCTGCGCGAGGCCGTCGTCGTCGCGGCTGGCGAGGGCGACGTTGAGGAGGCGCTGCTCCTCGGGCAGCGTCGCCTTGGCAAAGGCGGTGAGCACGCCCCCGGCGCCCACCTGGAGCCAGACGCGCGCGCCCAGCCGGGCCGCGCCCCGCAGGGCGGAGATGAAGTCCACCGGCGCCGTCGCGTGCCGCACCCAGATCTCACGCGGGTCGTCGGGATAGGCCGCGCCGGTGATGCCGCTGACCACCGGCACCGCCCCGCGCACGACGGGCTGCTGCGCCACCAGCTGCCGCATGGCGGCGCCGACGCCGTCCATCAGCGGCGAGTGGAAGGCGTGCGAGACGTCGAGCTGGGTGGTCTGTATGCTTCGGGCAGACAGAGCCTCGAATGCCGCCCGGACGCCCGCCGTCGTCCCGGAGACCACCGTCTGGCGCGGGTGGTTGAGGTTGGCCACCACCACGCCGTCGAGGCCGGCGATCGCCTGCGCCACCGAGCCCTGGTCCGCCGCCGCGCTGGCCATCGCGCCCGGATCCGCCAGCCGCAGCGCCACCATGGCGAGGCCGCGCCGCGCCACCAGCCGCACGCAGTCCTCGTCGCTGATCACGCCCGCCGCCGCCGCCGCCGCGAACTCGCCCAGGCTGTGGCCCAGGGTGACGTCGGCGCGCACGCCCATCTCCGCAAGCAGCGCGTGCAGCGCGAGGCCGACCGCCGCCATGGCCGGCTGGCACACCTGCGTGGCGGTGAGGCGCTGCTCCGCCGGCTCCGAAGGCTTGGCGTAGAGGAAGCTGCGCAGGGTCCCACCCAGCTGCGCGTGCAGATCCTTCCCGAGCGCGTCGTCGAGGCGATCGAGCGCGCGGGCGAAGGCCGGCACCTGCTCGTACGCCTCGCGCAGCAGGCCGACCTTCTGCGCTCCCTGTCCCGGAAAGAGCAGGGCGAGCTTGCGCTCCTCGAAGGGCCCCTGCGCGAAGACGGCGCCAGGCAAGAGCTGGGCGGGGGAAGTCGGGGCCGGCGGCGCCATCGGGTCCGGCGCCCCGTCGCCGCGCTTCTCGAGGGCGGCGGCGCCATCGAGCAGGCGCTGTCCGAGCTGATCGAACGACTCCGCGCTCACCGCCAGCCGCGCCACGCCGTGGGCGCGCTGCGAGAGGGTGAAGGCGACGTCCGCGAGGGTCCGTCCCTCGCGCTGCAAGAGCGGCAGCGCCGCTCCCAGCTGGCGGGCGAACTTCGCCACCGTGGAGGCGCGCTCTCCGCCGAGCAGGAGCAGCTCCGACCGCGCCTTGCGCAGCGCGGGCCGCGGCGTGCGGGAAGCCTTGCGCAGCGGCTCGGGCGCCTCTTCCAGCACGAGGTGCGCGTTGGTTCCGCCGAAGCCGAACGAGCTCACGCCGGCGCGCCGCGGGGTCCCGTTGCGCTCCCAGGGCAGGGCGGCGCGGGGCAGGAAGAAGGGCCCGCGCGAAAGCTCGAGCCTGGGATTCTCCTCGCCGATGGACGGCTGCGGCGGCAAGGTCCGGTGGTGCAGCGCGAGGGCGGCCTTGATCAACCCGGCGGCGCCCGCGGCCGACATGGTGTGGCCGATGTTCGCCTTGACCGAGCCGAGGGCGGTGCGGGCGCCTTCGGTCCAGCCGGCCTCGGAGTAGAGCTGGCGCAGGGCCGCGACCTCGACCACGTCGCCCACCGTGGTGGCGGTGCCGTGCGCCTCGACCAGGCCCACCGTGGCCGGCGAGAAGCCCGCGTCGCGGTAGGCCGCGCGCAGCGCCTCCAGCTGCCCGCCGGGCCGGGGCGTCATCGGGCCTTCGCTGCGCCCGTCGTTGTTGGAAGCGGCGCCCTTGACCAGGGCATAGATGCGGTCGCCGTCGCGCAGGGCATCGTCGAGGCGCTTCATCACCACCACGCCCACGCCTTCGCCCATGACGAAGCCGTCGGCGGCGGCGTCGAAGGGCCGGCACTCCCCCTTGCGGGAGACGGCGCCGATGCGCGAGAAGCCGACCAGGTTGTCGGGCAACAAGTTGAGGTAGACGCCGCCCGCCAGCGCGACGTCGATCTGCCCGGCGCGCAGGTTGACGATGGCCTGCTGGGTCGCCACCAGCGCGGACGAACAGGCCGCGTCGATGGCGATGGACGGACCGCCCAGGTCAAAGGTCTGCGAGACGATGGCCGCCGCCATGTTGAGCAGGTTGCCGGCGATGGAGAAGGCCCGGATCGGGACCACGTCGGCGATGAGCGCGTCGCGCAGCTCGTCGCCGCCCTCGAAGGTGCGGCCGAAGGCGCCGTCGAAGAGCTGCATGGCGCGCAGCCGGGCGAGGAGGATCTCCTTGTGCTCGTTGGCGCTGGCCCCGATGAAGACGCCGGTGCGGTCGCGGGCGTAGGGGCGCTTCTCGTAGCCGGCGTCCTGGAGGGCGCCGCGGACGGCGTCGAGGAGGATGCGGTGCTGCGGGTCGGTGACCTGGATCCGGCGCGGCGCGATGCCGAAGTGAAGCGTGGCGAAGTGGGTGATCTCGTCGTCTTCGAGGTAAGCGCCCTGGTCGATATACGCCTTGTCGGGGATGCGCGTGGTCTCGTCGTAGAAGAGCGCGTGGTCCCAGCGCGAGGCGGGGATGGAGCGGAAAGTCACCTTTCCGTCGCGGATCAGCTCCCAGTAGGCGAGCGGGTCCCGGGCGTTTGGGAATCTGCAGCCCAGTCCGACGATCGCGATATCCAACCTGCCTCCGAATGGCGCCCCGTGTAGAGCCTTTGATGCTGCTCGTCAAGACAGGTTCCGTCGAGTTCCTTACGGGGCGACTCGCGCGCTGGACTTCACGGGCAGAAATCCGGCCACTGCGATATACCGCGCGCCCATGAAGGTCTTGCTGACGGGCGGCTCCGGGTTCCTCGGTTCGTGGGTCGCCGAACAGTTGTCGGCCGAGGGGCATGCGGTCAGGGCCCTGGTGCGTCCTGCAAGCGACAAGCGCGCCCTGGAGAAACTTCCGGGCATCGAGTTCGCCACCGGTGCCGTGGAAGATCGGGCCTCGCTGACGGCGGCCGTCGCGGGCGTTGAGGCCATCGCGCACGTGGCCGGCATCGTCAAGGCGCGCCGGCCGGCGGACTTCTTTGCGGTCAATACGCAGGGGACCAAAAACCTGCTCGACGCGGCGCTGGCGCGGGGCGGGATCCAGCGCTTCGTCTACGTCTCGTCGCTGGCGGCGATGGGGCCCAGCCAGGACGGCACGCCGGTGCCGGAGAGCGCCGCGCCGCATCCGGTGACGCACTACGGGCGCAGCAAGCTCGAGGCGGAGCAGGCGGTGCTGGCGGAGAGCACGCGGATGCCGGTGACCGTGATCCGGCCGCCGATGATCTACGGGCCGCGCGACCGGGAGACGCTGGCGTTCTTCACCTCCATCGCGAACGGCGTGCTGCCGATGATGGGGGACGGCAGCAATACACTGAGTGTCA
The DNA here is from genome assembly GCA_043782525.1 of Deltaproteobacteria bacterium. Classification (GTDB taxonomy): domain Bacteria; phylum Myxococcota; class Myxococcia; order Myxococcales; family 40CM-4-68-19; genus 40CM-4-68-19. The sequence continues at coordinate 13,467 of JAYWAJ010000367.1, forward strand.
TCTATGTCGAGGACTGCGCGGCGGCGGTGGTGCGCGCGGTGACCGCCCAGGGATCGCCTTCGGGGAAGGCGTACTTCGTCGAGGATGGGGCGGTCTACGTCTGGCGCGACGCGCTCCAGGATGTCGAGTCGGCGCTGGGCAAGCGCGCCTTCATGCGGGTCGGAATGCCGATGCCGGTCATCAAGGTGGCCGCCGCCGCCTCGCAACTCTGGGGCGCGCTCACCAACACGGCGCAGATGCTGACCCTCGACAAGGTCAACGAGCTGACCCAGCAGCACTGGGTCTGCTCGGGCGACGGCGCCCGGCGCGACCTCGGCTGGACGGCGAAAGTGCAGTGGCCGCAGGGCGTGCAGAACGCCGTCAAGTGGTACCGGGAGCAGGGATGGCTCTGACCTTCTACGAAGCGGTACTCTCGTCGGCGGCTTTCCGGGTGCGCATCGCGCTCGCGCTCAAGGGGCTCCCGTACGCGTCGGTGATGATGGTCCTGCGCGCCAAGGAGCACCTCACGCCCGAGTACACGCGCATCTCGCCGCTGCACACGGTGCCGGCGCTGGTCGAGGACGGCGCGGCGCTGCTCGAGAGCATGGCCATCTGCGAGTACCTCGAGGAGACGCACCCTCTGCCGGCCTTGCTGCCGCGCGCGCCGCTCGATCGGGCCCGGGTGCGGGCGCTCGCCCAGATGGTTGCTTGCGACATCCATCCGCTGGGAAACCTGCGCGTGCTCCGCTACCTCTCGCACGAGCTCAAGGCCGACGATGCGGCCCGCGACGCCTGGCACCGGCACTGGATCTCGGAAGGCTTCACCGCGCTGGAGACGCTGCTGCCGGAAGGCGGGGATTTCTGCTTCGGCGGCGGCCCGACGCTGGCCGACGTCTTCCTCATTCCCCAGGTGGTCAACGCCGAGAGGGTCAAGCTGGACCTGTCGCCGTATCCGCGCCTCCGGCGCATCTTCGCCGCCTGCATGAAGCTGCCGGCCTTCGAGAAGTCGCACCCGAAGAACCACCCGGACGCGGCGAAGTAGCCACGGCGCGCCGGGAGCGCCGCCGCGTTACGCCGCGAACGGGCGGTCGGGCAAGAGGCGCTGGATGGCGTCGCGCAGGTCCTTGACGGTCTTGATCCGCGACAGCTCCTCGTCGGGGATGCGCACCGAGAGCTTCTCCTCGAAGTAGGAGACCAGCTCCATCACCGCCACGCTGTCCATGCCCAGCGTCGAGATGGGCGTCTCGGCCTTGAGATCCGGCAGGCGGCGGTTGTCCACTTCAAAAGCCGCCTGCTTGAACATCTCCACCACGTCGATCGGCTGCGTCATTGGTTAATCAATCCTCTTCAATGAATATTGGGCGAGCGACTGGTAATGCTTCTCGAACCCGCGCACGCAGGTGGAGAGGTACCGGTCGTAATCGACGAACACCTGATCGCCCCATTGCGCGCGGATCTTCGCCTCGTTCTTCCGCAGGCGATCGCGCCAGTGCCAGGTGGTCTTGAGATAGTCGAGGCGGCGGGTCTTCACCTCGAGCACTTCCCAGTAGGGATTGACCGCGGCGATGATCTCCTCGAGCCGCGGGGTGATTCCGCCGGGGAAGATCTCATAGGTGACCCAGCCGACGTCCTTCACGTCCTGCCGGTCGCGGGGGACGAAGTTGCGCAGGATGGTCTGCAGGCCGAAGTAGGCGCCCGGCCGGGTCCATTCCCGCGCCAGGCGGAAGTAATTGCGATAGGCCGCGATGGACTTGCCGTCGCGCGCCTCCTGCGGGGAGACGATGTGCTCCATCATGCAAATGGAGATGATGGCGTCGAACTTCTCCTCCGGCTGGTAGTCGAGATAGCTGCACACCTGGGCGCTGACGTTGGGCAGCCCGCGGCGGCGGATCTCGGCGGCTTGCGCCTCGCTCAGCGTGATGCCGTGCGCGTGCTTCACCTTCGTCTGCGTCGCCTGGTACTCGAGGTTCGCGCCCCAGCCGCAGCCGATGTCGAGGAAGGAAGAGTCCTTCCCGAGGTGCGCGAAGCCGGCGAGGATCCGGTGTTTCTCGCGCTGCGCCTCCTCCAGCGTGCGCTCGCCGGCGTGACCCGGCGGCGGCATCTCGGCGCGCCCCGCGGAGTCGTCGAAGATCCCACAGGTATAGCTCATGCTCTCGTCGAGCCAGAGCCGGAAGAAGTCGTTGGAGACGTCGTACGAGACGGCGATGTCCGCCTTGGTCGAACCCATCAGGCACCCCCCAACCGCTTGAAGAACACCCGCGCGCGGTGCTGGGCGCGGCCCATCCAGGCGAGCGCGAGGTGCCTGGCCACCGCCAGCCGCGCGTTGCCGCCGCGGCCTTCCTTGCCCAGCGCGCCGGTCAGGTACTGGTCGCGCGTCTTGCGCCGCTGCAGCTTGCCCGACGAGGTCTTGGGCAGCGCGCCCGGCTGGAGGAGCACCACCTCGGCCACCGCCAGCGAGAACTCCTCGTTGACCCGTGCGGACACCTGCGCCTTGAGCGCCGCCGCATCCTGCTCGCGGGACTCGGCGACGACCACCAGTTCCTCGGAGGCCGCGCCGGGCCGCGTGAAGACCACCGCCGACCCCCGGCGGACCCCGGCGATCTCGTCCACCAGCCACTCGATGCGCTGCGGATAGTAGTTGCGCCCGTTGATGATGAGGATGTCCTTGAGGCGGCCGGAGATGTGCATCTCGCCGTCGACCAGGTAGCCGAGGTCGCCGGTGCGCAGCCAGCCGCCGGGCGCGCCCATGCCGGCGGCGCGGGTGGCCTCGGGGTTTTCCCAGTAGCCGGCGGCGACGCTGGGCCCGCGAAAGCAGATCTCGCCGACGTGGCGGTCGGGCAGGAGGCGCCCGTCCTCGTCCTGGATGGAGAGCGCGTGGCCGGGGAAGGTCCGCCCGCAGTTGACGACCTCGAGGGCCCCGTCGGCGGCCGGCGCGGCCTTCTTGTCCGCGTGGTACCGCTCGGCGTCGATGCGGTCGGTGCGCAGCGGCTCGTCCAGGCCGACGAAGGAGATGGCCAGCGTCGCCTCGGCCATTCCGTAGCAGGGCAGGAGCGCCTCGGGCTTCAGCCCCGCCGGCGCAAAGGTCTGGACGAACTTGCGCATCGTCTCCGGATTGATCGGCTCCGAGCCGCAGCCGAAGACGCGCATCCGCGACAGGTCCCAGCGCGCGATCTGCTCCGGCTTGGCGCGCTTGGTGACCAGCGCGTAGGCGAAGTTGGGGGCGAAGGACATGGAGCCCCGGTACTTGTGGATGGTCTCCAGCCACGAGGTGGCGTTCTTGATGAAGCTCAAGGTCGGGATGTAGACGGTGGGGATGCCGAAGAGGACCGGCGCCAGCACCAGCCCGATGAGCCCCATGTCGTGGTAGAGCGGCAGCCAGGAGACGGCGACGTCGCGGAGCGGGTCGGCGTGCAGCCCGTCCTCGACGATGGCCTTGCAGTTGGCGGCCAGGCTGCCGTGGGTGACGATGACGCCCTTGGGGAGCGCGGTCGAGCCCGAGGTGAACTGCAGGAAGGCGATGTCGCCGTCGGCCAGGTCCGCGGCGGCGGGCAGCGCATCGGGCGGCTCCGCAGTCTGCATCTCTTCGGTCGTGATCACCTTCTCGAGCGACGGGATCCGCCCCGCCGCCGACCAGAGGACCTTCCCGACCCGCTCCGTCGTCACCAGCGCCCGCGGCCGGGCGACGTTGAGGATGGTGACCAGCGCCTCCATGAAGGCGTCGAGCTTGCCCAGCGAGAGGGGCGGGTAGAGCGGCACCGGGATGAGCCCGATCCAGAGCGCACCGAGGAAGGCGGGGATGAAGTGCTCGCCCTCCGGGATCACCAGCGCCAGGCGGTCGCCGCGCCGCAAGCCCAGCGAGAGGTAGTGCGCCGCCCGCCGCTGGGCGAGCTCGCGCAGCTGGTGAAACGAGACGACCAGGTCCTCGCCCGGCCCCTTGGCTCCGACGAACGTGAAGCCGCGCTCGTGCAAACCTTCGCAGGCATTCAAAGCGGCGACGACACCATTCATGGGCGCCCCGTGTAATGGGTCCTGGTGCCGAACGTCAAGACGTACCTCGCGCGGGTTGGTAGAATCTGGTAGGATGTCAGGCCATTTTGGGAGGTTCCTTGCGGGCAGGAAGAGACCTGATCGAGGCGAGCAAGGCCTTCGCGCCGGAGTCGCAGCTGCGCAGCTGGTGGGTGCTCCTCAGCACCACGTCGGTGATGGCGGCGAGCTACGCCGTCCTCTGGCAGCCGCTCTTCTGGCCGCTGCGCCTGCTGCTGGCGGTGTTCGCGGGCCTGGTCACCGTGCGCGAGTTCATCCTCTTCCACGACTACATGCACGGCGCCATCCTGCGCGGCTCGAAGCTGGCGCGCGTCATCCTCTATCCTTTCGGACTCTTCGTCATGACGCCGCCGCGGGTCTGGAAGGAGACGCACAACTACCATCACAACCACACCGCGCAGCTGGTCGGGTCCAACATCGGCTCCTACGCCACCATGACCGTGGCGCAGTGGGCGCAGGCCAGCGCGGCCGAGCGGCGCCACTACAAGCTGGTGCGGCACCCGCTGACGGTGCTGTTCGCCTACTTCACCGCCTTCATGCTCGACATGTGCCTGATGTCTTTTTTGCGCTCGCCGCGCAAGCGGTGGGACTCGCTGGTCGCGCTCCTCGCCAACTGGACGGCGACCGCGCTCATCCTCTGGAAGTTCGGCGCCACCGTCTTCTTCTTCGGGTACTTCCTGCCGCTCTTCATCGCCACCGGCGTCGGCGCCTACCTCTTCTACGCGCAGCACAACTTCGAGGGGCTGCAGATCCAGAAGCGCGAGGAGTGGGCCTACGACCGCGCCGCGCTGCAGTCGTCGAGCTACATGCCGACGGGGCCTGTGCTGCAGTGGCTCACCGGCAACATCGGCTTCCACCACGTCCACCACCTCAACCCGACCATTCCCTTCTACCGGCTGCCGGAGGCGATGGCGGGGATCCCCGAGCTGCAGCAACCCAGCGTGACCCGGCTGACCCTCGCGGACCTGGCCGCGAACTTCCGCATGAAGCTGTGGGATCCGGAGCAGCAGAAGATGGTCGGCTTCCCGGACGGCGAGGTCGCGCTCACCGACTGCGCACCTCAGCAGGCCAAGCGCGGCGCGCCGGCGCCATCAGCTTGACCAGCACCCCGCCGGCGATGAAGCCGCCGATGTGCGCCCAGACGGCGACGCCGCCGCCCTCCTGTGGAACGCCCAGCTGTCCGACGCCTTCGAGGAGCTGCAGCAGGAACCAGAAGATCAGGTAGGCGAAGGCGGGGATCTCGACGAACCAGGGAAAGATGAGGATGGGCACCAGCGTCAGGACCCGGGCGCGCGGGTACGAGACCAGATACGCGCCCAGCACTCCCGCGATGGCACCCGAGGCGCCCACCGTCGGCAAAAGCGAGGTCGGGTTGAGCGCCACCTGCGTCAGCGCCGCCGCGATGCCGGCCGCCAGGTAGAAGACCAGGTAGCGCAAGTGGCCGAGCTTGTCCTCGACGTTGTCGCCGAAAATCCAGAGATAGAGCATGTTGCCGAGCAGGTGCAGCCAGCCGCCGTGCCAGAACATGCTGGTGACCAGGGGCAAGAAGCGCGCCGGGTCGAGAGGCGCGCCGGGCCAGAAGACGAGGCGCCGCGGCACCAGGCCGTAGGCGTAGACGAACTTCTCCAGATAGGGACCCAGCGCGGTCTCGTGGAGGAAGACGATGACGTTGAGGGCGATGAGCGCCACCGTCACGACGGGCGCGGTGCGCGAGGGAATGGTGTCGCGGATCGGGATCAAGCCTCCGATCCATAACGCATTCAACCGGGGCGTGCCCCGTGGTATGCGACGGCGATGAAGCACCTCCCGCTCGAGCAGCCCGGGGTGGTCGGCCGGTCGCCGCCGCGCAAGGACGGCGCGGACAAGGTCACCGGGCGCGCGCGCTACCTCGACGACCTGACCTTTCCGGGACAGCTCTGGGGGCGGACGGTGCGGTCGCAGGTGCCGCACGGCAAGATCCGCGGCATCGTCTGGGATCCCGCCTTCGACTGGACCGACATCGTCCGCGTCACCGCCAAGGACATCCCCGGCGACAACGTCGTCCACCTCATCGAGGACGACCAGCCGATGCTGGCCGCAGACGTCGTGCGGCACCGCGAGGAGGCCATCGCGCTCATCGCCGGCGCCGACCGGGAGAAGCTGGAGGAGGCGCTGCTGCACGTCCGGGTCGAGATCGAGGAGCTGCCGCCGGTCCTCGATCCGCTGCTCTCTACCCACGTCTTCAAGGCCTACCGCATCGAGCAGGCGCCCCGGGGCCTGGCCGCGGCCTTCGGCGCCCACCGCGTCGTCGAGGGGACCTACCGGGTCGGCCACCAGGAGCAGATGTACATCGAGCCGCAGGCCATCGCGGCCCTCCCGCGGCCCGACGGCGGGGTGACCATCTACGGCTCGATGCAGTGCCCGTTCTACATCCACCGCGCGCTGCAGCGGCTGCTCCGGCTCGACGACGCGCAGGTGGCGGTGATCCAGGTGGTCACCGGCGGCGGGTTCGGCGGGAAGGAAGATTATCCGTCGGTGCTGGCGGGCCACGCGGCGCTCCTGGCGCGCAAGGCGGGGCGGCCGGTGAAGATGATCTACCGGCGCGAGGAGGACGTGGCCGCGACGACGAAGCGCCACCCCGCGGTGATGAAGTACCGGACGGCGGTGGCCGAGGACGGGACGCTGATCGCCCTCGAGGCCGACATCGTCATGGACGGCGGCGCCTACGTGACGCTCTCGCCGGTGGTCGCCTCGCGCGGCGTCTTGCACGCGGCCGGCGCCTACCGCTGGCAGCACGCCCGCATCGACTGCCGCGTGGTGCAGACGCACACGCCGCCCAACGGCGCCTTCCGCGGCTTCGGCGTGCCGCAGACCCTCTTCGCCGTCGAGTCGCACCTGGAAGCCATCGCGGCCGCGCTGCGCATGGACCCGCTCGCGCTGCGGCGCAAGAACGCCCTGCGGCTCGGCGACGTGCTCCCCACCGGGCAAAAGCTGACCAGCAGCGTCTCCGCCCGCGAAGTGCTGGATCTGGTGGCGGCGCGCAGCGGCTATGCGCAGAAGCGCGCCACCTATTCTCGCGACCAGGGGCCGCGGCGCCGGGGCATCGGGCTCTCGCTCGCCTTCCACGGCGCCGGCTTCACCGGCTCGGGCGAGGCCAGGCTGAAGCCCCGCGCCGGAGTCGAGCTGACCCGCCGCGGCGTGCGCGTGCTCAGCGTCTCGACCGACATCGGGCAGGGGACCATCACCGTCTTCTCGCAGATGGCCGCCGACGCGCTGGGGCTGCCCATCGACGCCGTCGACGTCGCGGAGAACGACACCTCGAAGATGCCGGACAGCGGGCCCACCGTCGCCAGCCGGACGACGATGGTGGTGGGCGGCACCATCACCCGGGCAGCGCAGACGATGGCGCGCATCCTCCAGGGCTACGTCGCGGAGATCTTCTCGGCGCCGGCCGGGGAAGTCTCCTGCCAGCGTGGCGTCTTCAGCGCCCGGGGGCGTCCGCTGGCGCCGTTCGAGGCCGTGGCCAGCCGCTATCTCGACGAGCGCGGGCCGCTGGTGGTCATCGAGCAATACCGGCACCCGCCCGGGATCGTCTTCGACGACGTCGCCTACCGGGGCGACGCGTACCCTTGCTACGGCTGGGCGGCCACCGCGGTCGAGGTGGAGGTCGATCTCGACACCTATGAGGTCTCGCTGCTCGAAGTCGCCACCGCGACCGACGTGGGCCGCGCCATCCATCCGGTGCTGGCCGAGGGGCAGATCGAAGGCGGCACCGTGCAGGCGCTGGGCTACGCCCTGCTGGAGGAGCACTTCTGGTCGCAGGGCCGCCTGCTGAACACGCGCCTGCAGAACTACCTGATCCCGACCGCGCTCGACGTGCCGCGGATGCAGACGGCGCTGCTGGAGAATCCGTATCCGCAGGGCCCCTATGGCGCGAAGGGCCTGGGCGAATTGCCCATGGACGGCCCCGCGCCCGCTGTCGTCGCCGCCGTGCTGCAGGCCACCGGCAAGCTGGTGCCGGACCTGCCGCTCAGCCCGGACCGGATCATGCGGGCGCTGGAGTCGCCGTGAAGCTCTTCGTCAACGGGGCGGAGCGCAGCTTCGAGGCGCCTCCCTTGCGGAGGCTGCTCGATGTCCTGCGCGAGGATCTGGGCCTCACCGGCACCAAGGAGGGCTGCGGCGAGGGCGAATGCGGCGCCTGCGCCGTCTCCATCGACGGCGAGCTGGTGAATTCCTGCCTGGTGCCCGTCTGCCAGGTGGAGGGCTCCTCGGTGCTCACCGTCGAGGGCGTCGCGGCGGGCGGGCCGCTGACGACGCTGCAGCAGTGCTTCCTCGAGCGCGGCGGCGCGCAGTGCGGAATCTGCACGCCGGGGATGATCGTGGCCGCGCACCGCTTCCTCGCCAGCGGAAAGCCGGCCACCAGCGAGAACGTGCGCGAGGCCATCGCCGGCAACCTCTGCCGCTGCACCGGGTACGCGAAGATCGTCGAGGCCATCCAGCTGGCGGCGAACGGCGTCGCCCCTGTGGAGCCACGCGGGGCCGGGGCCCGGCGATGATCCCGGTCACCTCGGTGCGGTCGTTGTCGGAGGCGTATGCTCTCCTGCAGCAAAGGCCCGCCGGCCTGCGGGTGCTGGCGGGCGGCACCGACCTGATGGTGGCGATCAATGCCCGGGTCGGCCTCGATCGCATCGGCCACGTCCTCGACATCTGGCGGGTGCCGGAGCTGCGCGGAATTTCGCTGTCGGCGGGGACGCTGCGCATCGGCGCCTTGACCACCTATACGGAGCTGATGCGCTCGGCAGAGGTGGTGCGGCACTTTCCCGCGCTCGCGGCGGTCTCCCGCGAGGTGGGCGCCTGGGCCATCCAGAACCGCGGCACGCTGGGCGGCAACGTCTGCAACGCCTCGCCGGCCGGCGACTCGCTGCCGCTCCTGCTCGCGGCCGAGGCGCGCTTCGTGCTGGGCGGGCCGCGGGGCGAGCGCACCGTTGCTGCGCACGAATTCTTCGTCGGCTATCGGAAGACCGCGCTGGGCGCCGACGAGCTCTTGCTGCGCATCGACCTGCCGGTGATCGAAGGCGCCCGCCTGGTCTACCGGAAGGTGGGCACGCGCAAGGCGCAGTCCATCTCCCGCACCATCGTCGCGGTCCGCGCCACTCCCGACGGCGACAGCCTGCGCGAGGTCCGCGTCGGCGCCGGCTGCGTCGCCCCGGTTCCCCTGCGGTGCCGCGCGGCGGAGCGGGCGGTGGAGCAGGGCGGAGATGTCCGCGGCGCGCTCGAGAGCGACATCAAGCCCATCGACGACCTCCGCGCCACGGCGGTCTACCGCAGCCGCGTCACCGGCAACGTGCTGCTGCGGCTGCTGGAGGGACTGCGCGCCGCCGACGGCTAGACCCCATGCCACGCGGTCAGGACCCGTAAATGGATCGGCATTTGCGGCCAGGCCTTTGTCAGGTGTCCGTCGCAAGTCCGCAACACCGCGTTGAGCGGAAAGCGCGCCGCGTGTGGCGGCCGACGCTGGTCGAGACCTGCCGCCGCGCCGCCTGCCGCCGGACTCCGGACGGTCCGCCTGGTCGCTCGCCGGCGAGGTGATGCCCTTTGCGTCAGGACGCCGCGGATAGGGGGGCGACCCGCGCAACCCCCTCACCCTCGCCACCCCGCGCGCCGCCTCGGCCGGGCTTCACCCCGGCGCCGCGCCCACCCGCGCGGCCAACTCCGCGAGGTCGGCCACCGTCACGTCCGCCGGCCCCGGGCGCGCGTGGGCCCGCTGTACGAAGACGCAGGTCAGCCCCAGCTTGCGGGCCGTGGCGTGGTCGTAGTCCGCGTAGGCCGAGACGTGCCACCAGTCGCGCGAGAAGGGCACGCCCATCCTCCGCGCCGCCGCCTGCCAGAGCGCGGGCGACGGCTTGTAGTCGTGCTCCTCCCCGGCGCAGATCCAGCCGTCGAGCGCAAAGCCCAGCTGCGCCTGCACCTGCGCGCCATGGGACGCGTCGCTGTTGGTGATGGCCGCGCAGCGGGCCACGCCGCGCAGCTTCCGCAGGGCCTCGGCCGCGTCGGGAAAGAGCGGCCAGTTGCCCGCCTCGGCGCCGATGCCGGCGGCCAACACCGCGTTGAGCTTCAGCACGTCGACCAGGCTCTGCGCGACGATCTCGGCGTAGCTGCGGAAGCGCCCGCCCTCGAGCGCGGCCTGCCGGTCGATGATGGCCTCGAACTGACCGTCGCTGAGCGCGCCACCGAGGGCGGCCCGCAGGCCCGAGCGCCAGTCCACCACCGTGCCGAAGATGTCGAAGGTCAGAAGTGCGATTGACATGGTCCCCTGCTTTTGGCACGGAAGCGCGGTGAACGCCCGCCCCGGCAGCCGCAGTTGATCCTCCTGCGCGAGGGCACGGTGGTCACCATGGACGCGCGCCGCCGGGTGGTGCGGGGCGACGTGCTGGTTGAAGGCGGCCGCATCGCCCGCGTCGGCCGCGGCCTGCGGGCGCCCCGCGGCGCACAGGTCATCGACTGCGCCGGCAAGGCCGTCATCCCCGGCCTCATCCAGGCGCACGTCCACCTCTGCCAGGTGCTCTTCCGCAACCACGCCGACGGTCTCGAGCTCCTCGACTGGCTCGCCCAGCGCATCTGGCCCTTCGAGGCCGCGCACGACGCCCGCAGCCTGGGCTTCTCGGCGCGCTTGGGCCTCGCCGAGCTGCTCCTGGGCGGCACCACCTCCATCCTCGACATGGCCACTGTCCGCCACACCGGGGCGGTGTTCGAGGCGGCCCGCGCCTCCGGCATCCGCTACACCGGCGGCAAGTGCCTGATGGACCAGGGCGAAGGCCCGCTGCGCGAAGAGACCGCGGCAGCGCTGCGCGAGACCGAGGCGCTGGGCCGCAAGTGGCACGGCGCCGAGGGCGGCCGCATCCGCTACGCCCTCTGCCCGCGCTTCGCGCTCTCCTGCACCGGGCGGCTGCTGGGCGAAGTCCGCCGGCTCAGCGCCGCGCACGGCTGGCTGGTCCACTCCCACGCCAGCGAGAACCGGGCGGAGGTCGCGCGGGTCCGCGAGCAGACGGGCCGGGGCAACATCGACTACTTCGACGCGCTGGGGCTCTGCGGGCCGCGCACGGTGCTGGCCCACTGCGTCCACCTCACGCCGCGCGAGATGCGCACGCTTCAGCGCACGCGGACCTCGGCGGTCCACTGCCCTGGCGCGAACCTCAAGCTGGCGAGCGGAATCGCCAACCTCCCGGGACTGATCGCCGCCGGCGTCAACGTCGCGCTCGGCGCCGACGGCGCGCCCTGCAACAACACCCTCGACGCCTTCCACGAGCTGCGGCTGGCGGCGACGCTGCACCTGCCGCGCTCGGGTCCGCGCGCCATGCCTGCCCCCGAGGTCCTGGCGCTGGCCACCATCCAGGGAGCGCGGGCGCTGGGGCTGGAGGAGGAGATCGGCTCCCTCGAGGAGGGAAAGGCTGCGGATCTCACCGTCGTCGATCTGACAGCCCCGCATTGTCAGCCGGCGGGGCCCGATCCGCACGCGACGCTGGTCTATTGCGCCCGCGCCAGCGACGTCACCGACGTGCTGGTCGGCGGACGCCCGCTGGTGCGCAGCCGCCGGCTGCTCACCCTCGACGCGTCAAAGCTCGCCGCCGCCGCGCCGGCCGAGGCGCGCCGCGTGCTGGCGCGCGCCCGGACCTGAGCGCAGTCCGCGGCCGGGCTCCGCCTCAGTGCCACAGCGCGGGGACGGTTTCGCCTTACGCCTCCCGGTAAAGCTACGCAAGCTGACATGCGGCAGACGCTCCATTGACAGGGCCGCGCCCTTTTGGCACGGAGACGCGGTGCCACCGCCGCTGAAGTTCTGCCCCGTCTGCGCCAGCCCGCTCATCGCCCGCCTCTCCGAAGGACGGACCCGGCTCGCCTGCGCGAGCGCGTCGTGCGACTACGTCTTCTACGACAACCCGGTGCCGGTGGTGGCGGCGCTCCTCGAGCACGGCCCGACGGTGATCCTGGTGCGCAACAAGGGCTGGCCCGAGAAGTGGTACGGCCTCGTCTCCGGCTTCCTCGAGAAGGGGGAGTCGCCCGAGGACGGCGTCCTGCGCGAGGTCAAGGAGGAGGTCGGCCTGCGGGGCGAGATCGTCTCCTTCATCGGCGCCTACGCCTTCGCCGAGATGAACCAGGTCATCCTCGCCTACCACGTCCGCGGCCACGGCGACCTGGTGGTCGGCGACGAGCTGGCGGGGATCAAGGCGGTGCCGCCGGACCAGCTGCGCCCCTGGCCGCTGGGCACCGGGCACGCCGTGCGCGACTGGCTGGCCGCGCGCGGCGGCCTGGGACCGACGGTCGCTTGATGGAATCCCTGAGCGAGTGGGCCAACCTCTTCGTCCGCTGGTTTCACGTCTTCGCGGGCATCCTCTGGATCGGGGCCACCTGGTACTTCACCTGGCTGGACAAGACGCTGCACGCCTCGCCCGGGGGCGTCTGGATGGTGCACAGCGGCGGTTTCTACAAGGTCGAGAAGCAGCTGAACCCCAAGGTCGAGCCGGGCCAGCTGCACTGGTTCCGCTTCGAGGCGCTGCTCACCTGGCTGAGCGGCTTGCTGCTTTTATATATCGTATACTATGCCGGCGGCGGCATGGAGGACGCGGCCGTCTCGCCAGGCGCGGCCATCGTCTGCGGCCTCGGGCTGCTCCTCGCCGGATGGTTCGCCTACGATCTCCTCTGGATGAGTCCGCTCGGACGCCGGCCCGCCGCCGGCGCGGCGGTCTGCTATCTGGCGCTGGTGGCGCTGGCGTACGGCCTCACCCACCTCTTCAACGGACGCGCCGCGTACATCCATCTGGGGGCGATGATGGGCACCCTCATGACCCTCAACGTCTGGGTGCGCATCCTGCCGGCGCAGAAGAAGCTGGTGGCCGCCCTCGCCAGCGGCGCGACGCCCGACCCGGTGCTGGCCGCGCGCGCGAAGGACCGCTCGAAGCACAACACCTTCCTCATCCTGCCGGTCATCCTCACCATGATCTCCAGCCACTTCCCCACCGCCACCTACGGGGCGGTCGTGACCATCGGCGGCGTTGCCCGCGAGGCAAACTGGCTCGTGTTCGGCGTCCTCACCCTGGCCGGCTGGGGCGCGGCCAGGGTCGTCCGGGAGCTTCGCTGATGCGCGTGGTCCGCAGCCGGCGCGTGCTCACTCCCGAAGGGGTGCGGGCGGCCTCGGTGCACATCGAAGACGGCCGCATCGCCGCGGTGGCGGACCACGACGCCCGGCCGGCCGGGGCGGAGCTCCTCGACTTCGGCGAGGCGCTGGTGATGCCGGGCCTCGTCGACACCCACGTGCACGTCAACGAGCCGGGCCGCACCGAGTGGGAAGGCTTTCGCAGCGCCACCGACGCGGCGGCGGCGGGCGGGATCACCTCCATCGTGGACATGCCGCTCAACTCGGTGCCGGTGACCACCACGCTCCAGGCCTTCGCGGCGAAGCGCGCCGCCGCCCGCGGGCAGCTGCGCATCGACGCGGGCTTCTGGGGCGGCGTGGTCCCGGGCAACCTCGCCGAGCTCCTGCCGATGGTCCGGGCCGGCGTGCTCGGCTTCAAGTGCTTCCTCATCGACTCCGGCATCGAGGAGTTCGGCTGGGTGGGCGAGGCCGAGCTGCGCCCGGCCATGGAGGAGCTGGCGCGGCTGCTGGTGCCGCTCCTCGTGCACGCGGAGGTGGCCGGCCCGATGCCTGCCGCGCCGGAGCCGGGCGCCGATCCGCGAAAGTATAGTACGTATCTCCACAGCCGCCCGCGCGCCTCCGAGGACCAGGCGGTGGCGCTGGCGGCGCGGCTCTGCGCCGAGACGGGCGCGCGCACGCACATCGTCCACCACTCCTCCAGCGACGCGCTGCCGATCCTGCGCGACTACAAGCAGCGCGGCGCGAAGCTGACCGCGGAGACCTGCCCGCACTACCTGCACTTCGCCGCCGAGGAGATCCCCGACGGCCGCACCGAGTTCAAGTGCGCCCCGCCCATCCGCGAGCGCGAGAACCGCGAGGCGCTCTGGGCGGCGCTGAAAGAGGGCGTGCTCGACCTGGTGGCCTCGGACCATTCGCCCTGCGCGCCGGGGCTCAAGAAGCAGGAGCAAGGCCGCTTCGACCAAGCCTGGGGCGGCGTCTCGGGGCTGCAGCTGGCCCTGTCGGTCACCTGGACAGAGGCGCGGCGGCGCGGCTTCACCGAGCGCGATCTCTGCCGCTGGATGTGCGCAGCGCCAGCCCGCCTCGCCGGGCTGTCGCGACGCAAGGGATCGCTCCTGCAGGGTCTCGACGCCGACCTCTGCGTGTGGCGCCCGGAGGAGTCGTTCACCGTCGACCCGGCCCGCCTGCACCACAAGCACCACCTGACGCCCTACGCGGGAGAGGAGCTGT
>JAYWAJ010000368.1:0-3993 GCA_043782525.1 Deltaproteobacteria bacterium
TTTCCCCCGGGCGCGAGACCGTGCCTCCCGGAGCCTCAAAATGCAGAAGGCCCGGAGCCTTTCGGCGCCGGGCCTTCATGCTGACAGACGTGCGTCGGTGGTTAGACCGGCTTCACGTTCTGCGCCTGCAGGCCCTTGGGCCCCTTGGCAACTTCGAAGCTCACCTTCTGGCCTTCGGCCAGAGTGCGGAACCCTTCCGCCGCGATGGCGGTGTGGTGGCAGAAGACATCCTCGCCACCGTCGTCCTGCGTGATGAATCCGAAGCCCTTCGCATCATTGAACCACTTCACGGTACCGGTCGACATGCTCTTCTTTCGCTGTTTGTAGACGGGCAGCTTGCCTGTCTACGCTCCGCGCGTATCTGGCGGGGTGCGGCTGTGTATCGAATTGCTCCGGCGAATGCAAGTCATTCACGCAATCGCCCGCTTTCAATGGACCTCGGCCAGGTAGACGCCCCCCCGGCCGGCGGCCACCAGCGCATAGACGACGCGGCGGCCTTGCGCGTCGGCGAACCTCGAGCTGGATTCCGCTTCTTCGACGAACGGCTTCACCTGCGCGGGCGGCGGACCCTGCGCGGCGATCACCGCCAGGTCCACGGCGCGCGTCGCCCCGCGGTGGGGCTGCTGCAGGAGGATGCGCGAGCCGTCCCTGGAGAGATCGAAGCCGGCCACGTTGGCGGAGAGGAAGGTGGGCGGCCCGGCGGCGCCGAAGGCCGTGCGCAGGAGCGAGCAGCTGCGCGGCCCGCCCGCGCAGCGCGCCTTGTAGAAGAGCGTGTCGCCCCGCAGGTCCCAGCCATAGACGCCGTCGTCGATCTTGTGCGGCGGCGCTGCGGAGGCGAGGTCCACGCCCCACAGCTCGATCTTGTAGTCGCCCTTTTGCGGAGCTTGAACCAGGTATAAAATCCGTCGCCCCGAAGAGACGAAGCTCTGCACCTTGGCGGCGATTTCGCGCGGTGCCGCTCCCGCCGCGGAGACGGTGAGCACGCCCGCCCGCGCGCGCAGGTCGTAGCGCGAGAGGCAGAGCAGGTCGCCGGACGGGCTCCAGCGCCAGTCGCTGACTTTCTGCGCGACCGGCTGCGGCGTCCCTCCCGCGCGCGCCAGGCGGGAGAGGTCGCCGGTCGCCTCGCCGGGCTGCTTCGAGGTCGAGAGCAGCGCCAGCTCCTTTCCGTCCGGCGAGAAGGCGAAGGCCGTCGCCCGCGCGACTTCCTTCCCGTCGACGAGCAGGGGGCGATCTCCGCCCTTGGGCGGCGGCGTGCCCAGCGACGCCAGCGCGCCGTCGGGGCCGAAGGCGAAGTCCGAAGTGCCCGCCGCGATCTCCCGCGGCGCACCGCCGGCCGCGTCCACCAGGAAGAGCTTGCCGCCGGCCGCGCCCGACGCCCGGGCCGCGACCTGCCTGCCGTCGGGCGACCAGCCGAGGTTCTGCAGCCCCTCGATGGTCACGGTGCGCACCTCGCCCCCTCTGCGCAGCCCGAGCTGGTTGGGCGCAACCCACGCCAGCGCGCCGGTGGACGACCAGGCGAACTCGCGGGCGGCGCGGGCGACCTGGACGGCGTCGGCTCCAGGGGCGGCGGTCCACAGCTCGCCTTCGCCGGCGCGGAAGCGCCAGGCGGAGAGGAAGGCGACCTCCCCGGTGCTCGAGAAAGCGAACATCCCCGGCTGCGAGGAGACGCCCGAGCCCACCTTGCGCCCAGCTCCCTCGCCCTGCGCCACCCAGAGATCGCCGGCCAGCAGATCGTCGGGCACGGCGCGATCGTCGGGATGGGCGGCGTCGAGCAGGAAGGCCACCGCGGCGTCGTGCACCGAGAGGCGCTGCGCGATGCCGGAGGCGAGCTTGTGCCCCGGCGCCTTGTCGGCGCAGGCGACGAGCAGCGTGGCTAGGAGCGCAGTTCGGAGGGCCATGTCTCTGGGGGCGCGGGCAGGAGGGCGACGCCGGTCGCCGCTGCCCAGCTGGTGAGTTCGCGGCGCGCCCGGGCGAGCATCTTCGCCTTGCGCTCGGTCTTCTTGTGGCGTCCTTCCAGCGGCGGAAAGAGCGCGTAGACGACGTTGGTGGGCTGGTAGTCGTAGCCGGCCGGGTGCGCCTCGCCGGTGACGTGTCTCAAGAGAGCGCCCAGCGCGGTGGCCGCGGGAGGCGCGACGAACTCCGCCCCGCGCAAGCTCCGCAGGACGCGACGCGCCGCCACGTGTCCCGAGGCCGCGCTCTCGACGTAGCCTTCGACGCCGGTGATCTGTCCCGCGCAGTAGACGTGCGGCCGCGCCTTGAGAAAGCCCCCGGGCGCGATCACCTCGGGGCCATTCAGGAAGGTGTTGCGGTGAACCTGCCCGAGCCGCACCCACTCGGCCTTCTGCAAGCCCGGGATGCAGCTCCCGAAGATGCGCTTCTGCTCCGGCCAGGTGAGCCGCGTCTGGAAGCCGACCAGGTTCCACGAGGTCCCCGCCACATCCTCGCGCCGCAGCTGCACCACCGCGTGCGGCCGCGCGCCGGTGCGCGGATCGGAGAGGCCCACCGGCTTCATCGGACCGTAGGCGAGCACGTCCTTGCCCCGCGCCGCCATCACCTCGATGGGCAGGCAGCCTTCGAAGTAGCGCGCCTCCTCGAAGGCGTGGGGCGCGACCTTGCCGCCGTTCACCAGCTCTTCGACGAACTTCTCGTACTGCTCGCGGTTCATCGGCAGGTTGAGGTAGTCCGCGCCTTCGCCCTTGCCGTAGCGCGACTGCGCGAAGGCCACCGACAGGTCCACCGAGTCGCCCGCGACGATGGGCGCGATGGCGTCGTAGAAGGCCAGCTGCTCCGCTCCCACCGCCTCCCGCAGCGACTGCGCCAAGGACTCGCCGGTGAGCGGCCCGGTGGCGACGATGCAGAGGTCCGGCCCGGCCGGCAGCGCGTGGACTTCTTCGAAGGCCATCTGGATGAGCGGATGCGCCTGCACCCGCGCGGTCAGCCCGCCGCTGAAGCGGACGCGATCGACGGCCAGCGCATCGCCGGCCGGAACGCGCGCCCGGTCGGCCTCGGCCAGCACCGGCGACCCGAGCCGCCGCAGCTCTTCGTGCAGGAGTCCGATGGCGTTGTGCGGATTGTCCGACCGCAGCGAGTTCGAGCAGACCAGCTCCGCCAGCCCGTCCTCCTTGTGGGCAGGCGAGCGCCGCGCCGGCTTCTGCTCGTGCAGCACCACGCGCACGCCCGCCTCCGCCAGCACCAGCGCGGCTTCGGTTCCGGCAAGCCCGCCGCCGACGATGTGAACTTCGGCTTGCATGCGCGGCGTGTTCTTCCACGCACGGAGCCGGGGAGCAAGCAGCGAGCGAGCGCTCGTCTCTTGCAGCCGGTCGCTCTGTCCCTAAGTTGACTGTGTTCCGCAGCCGAGCCGGTAGCTCGTGGCAGGGATACGTCCCTGCGGTGACGGTGGGCTGGTTGGGCGGGTCGTGGGCAGGAAGACCGGCCGGACTGCGGGGCGTAGTTTCAGAAGGGCACCGTGCCTGCGGACTTCGGCACGACCGACTCCGGTCCGTTGATGATCGGCTCCGCCACCGTTTCCGGCGCCTCCCTGCGATAGCCACATTCCTTGTCGGGGCAGGCGATGTACGCACCGTCGCGCTTCGAATACTTTGAGAGCAGGTACGGCTTGCCGCACTGCGGGCAGGGCCCCGGAATGGGCTTGTCCCAGGCGGCGAACTTGCAGTTGGGATAGGCGGTGCACCCGTAGAAGTTCTTGCCGAAGCGGCTCTTGCGCTCGGCCAGCCCGCTGCCGCAGTCGGGGCAGACCACGCCGTTGATGGTGATGGGCTTGGTGGTCTTGCAGGTCGGGTAGTCGCTGCAGGCGAGGAAACGTCCGAACCGGCCCCGCTTGTTCACCATGGGCTTGGCGCAGGTGGGGCAGATCTCGCTCGTGGGGATGTCCTCCACCACCTTGATCTTGCCGTCCTCCTCGATGAAGTCCTTGGTGTTCTTGCACTCCGGGTAGCCGGTGCAGGCGAGGAAGCGGCCCATGCGGCCCCACTT
>JAYWAJ010000369.1:0-27805 GCA_043782525.1 Deltaproteobacteria bacterium
GACGCGCCGGGCTACCTCGACCGGAACGCCAGCGACCTGCCGCTCTCGCAGGTCGGCGTCCGCCGCTGGGAGTGGGGCCGCAGGCGCAGCGGCGATCGCACCTCCATCTGGTACGACCTGGAAGGGCGCGGCAACGAGCGCGAGCTCCACCTGCTCGAGGTCGCCGGCGCCGAGGTGCGGGAGCAGATCGTGCGCGGCCCGGCCTTCGCGCCGCCGCAGGCAGGGCGCGCGCCCCAAGGCCGCGGCGGGGCGGCTTTCCTGGGCCGGCCCGTCGAACGCGGACCGTTCTACTCGCGCTGGCTCGCCGGCGACGACGCCGTGGTCGAGCGCTGCGAGGTGGACCGCGTCTTCGACCGGTGGCACCGTCCGCTGGTGCGGATGCGGCTGCACGGGCCCTCGGTCCGCGAATCGATCTGGGCGCCGCTCTTCTGCGGGCCCGCCCAGGGACGGCTGGCGCGCCTCTTGCGCCTGGGGGGCCGCGCTTGATCGCGCTGGGCGCCTTCGTCGCGCTGGCGCTGGTGCTGGTCAACCTCTGGCGGGTGCCGCGCCTGCGTCCCCTGCCGCGCGGCGAGGCTGGAGGTCCGGAGGACGCCCGCGTCTCGGCGCTGGTCCCGGCGCGCGACGAGGAGCGCACCATCGAGGCCTGCGTACGCGCGCTCCTTTTGGAGCCGGTGCACGAGGTGATCGTGCTCGACGACGGCAGCACCGACCAGACCGCGCGGGTCGCGCGCTCGATCGACGACCCGCGGTTGCGCGTGGTGCAAGGCCGGCAGCTGCCGCAGGGCTGGGCGGGAAAGCCGCACGCCTGCGCCCAGCTGGCGCAAGAGGCGACCGGCGAGCTGCTGCTCTTCGTCGACGCGGACGTGCGCGTGGCGCCGGGGAGCGTCGCCGCGCTGGCGCTCGCCGCCGGGCGCCACCACGTCGTTACCGCGGTCCCGCGGCAGGAGCTGGGGACTTTCGCGGAGCGGCTGGTGGTGCCGCTCCTGCACGTCGTCTACTACGCGCTCGCGCCGCTTTGGCTGGTTCCGCTGGTGCGCGATCCCCGCGTGGTCGCCGCCAACGGCCAGCTCTTGCTGCTGCGGCGCGACGCGCTCGCTGCCTTCGGCGGACACTCCCACGCCTCGGTGCGCGGCGCGGTGGTCGAGGACCAGGCCCTCTGCCGCGCCGCCAAGGTTGCCGGCCTGCGCGTGCTCTTCGCCGACGGCTTCTCCATCGCCACCTGCCGCATGTACCAGAGCGCCAGCGAGGTCCGGCAGGGCTTCGGCAAGAGCCTCTACGCCGGCGTGGGCCGGTCGCCGTCGAGGCTCGCCGCCGCGCTGGCGGTGGTCGCGGGGGTGCTCCTCTTGCCGCTCCTCACGCTGCCGGGCGCGCTGGCGCTCTTCGCCTTGCGGGCGCTCTTGGCGATCCGCTTCCGCCAGCCCGCGCTCTCTGTCCTGCTGCACCCGGCGGCCGTCGCCGCGCTCTTCGCCATCGCCCTCGACTCGATGGTCCGCACCCACCGCGGCGGCGTGGTCTGGCGCGGGCGGCGCTACGCATGATCGACGCCGCGCCCCGCGCGCTGGGCGGACGCTTCATCCGCGCCCTCCTCCGCCGCCGCCTGCGCCGGGGCATCGCCGCGCTGCGCGTCGAGGGCCAGGACCGCATCGCCGCCGCCGCAGCAGCAGGCCCGCTGCTGATCTGCGCCAACCACGTCTCCTTCCACGACGGCCTCATCGCCGAGCTGCTCTCGCGCGACCTGCCCGACGCCCGCGTGCTCATGCGGGCCGACCAGCTGCGCAACGCGCCGTTGCTGCGCTGGGCGGGTGCGACGGGCGTCGAAGACTCCGCCCTCGACGGCGCGCGTGCGCTGCGGTTCGCCGTGCGCTTTCTCGATCGCCCGGGCCGCGCGCTCTGGCTCTTTCCGCAGGGCAGGCTGCGGCCGCAGTGGGCGAGGCCGCTCGGTTTTCGCGGCGGCGCGGACCTGATCGCGCGCCGCTCGGGAGCGATCCTGCTGCCCGTGTCGTTGCACTACGAGGTCGGCGAGCGCGAGCAGCCGGAGGCGTGGGTCCGCGTCGGGCCGCCGACCGACGGCAACTCGCTCGAGCACGCGGTCGAGCAGGGCCTCGACGCGATCCGCGCGCGCATCCTCTCGGGCGGGGCGCCAGCCGGACTCTGGCCTGCGCCGGCCCGGCTCGGCGAGGGGATCTTTTCGCAGATCGCCGCCCGGGTCCTGCGGCCATGAGCAACGCGCGCGCGACCACGCGGGGCGCGGCCCGGCACGACCTGCGCGGCGTGGCCATCGCCCTTGCAGTCATCAGTGCCTGGCTGCTGGTGGAAGCGGCCGGCCTCTTCCTGGTGCCGCTCCGGACAGCGCTCGCGCTCGCGCCGCTCTTGACCTTCCTCTACGTCGGGCTCTTCATCACCGCCCACGACGCCCTCCACGGCAGCCTCGCGCCGGGCCATCCGCGCCTGAACCGCTGGCTGGGTCGCGCTGCGCTCTGGCTCTACGCCGCCTTCGACGAGCGCGACCTTCGCGCCGCGCACGCGCAGCACCACCGGAGCCCGGCCTCCGACGGCGACCCGGACTACGCGCGCGGCGAGCGGTACCTGCCGTGGCTCTTCTCCTTCGCCTTCCGCTACCTGTCGCTGCGCCAGATCGCGGTGCTGGCCATCGAGGGAAACCTCCTCATCCACCTCTGCGGCGTGCGGCCAGCGCAGCTGATCGCGGTCTGGATCGCGCCCGCCGTCGCCAGCGCCGTTCAGCTCTTTACATATGGAACCTGGCTGCCGCACCGGACGCCGCCCGGAGGACACGAGGACGCGCACCGCGCCCGCAGCCTGCAGCTCTCCGCGCCGCTGTCTTTCCTTTCCTGCTGGCACTTCGGCGGCCGCCACCACCAGCACCACGCCGACCCCTCGCTGCCCTGGTGGCGCCTGTGGAGCCGGTCCCATGACCGCCTGCAATCCACCGCCGCGCGCGGCTGATGCGGCTACGGGCAGGCGGGAAGTTGCGCAGGCGTGCTAGTGGCGAAGAGGTTGCGGCTCCAGCAGTTCCCGGTGCCGCTCCCGTCCCAGATGAGGTCGGCCCGCAGCGCATCGAAGAATGGATCCGCCAACGGCACGGTTCCGTTTCCCTCGAGGCGGTTGCCGACGATGCGGTCGTCGACCGGGTCGGGGTCGATGTCGAGGCCGGTGCAGGGGAGGCCCTGGAGCGCCAGCCCGAGGCAGAGGCTCGCCACCGCGATGCCCGCGAAGCCGTTGCCGCGCACCTGGTTCTCGAACACGCTCGTGCCGTGGCCGCCGGCGACGAGGATGCCCAGGCCGGCGGGCAGCACGGAGAGCAGGTCGCCCGGGTTCGCGGTGTTGGGGCGGTTGTTGTCGTGAACGCGGTTGTGGGCCACGACCGTCGTCTCCTGCGTGCTGCGCTCGAGGAAGGGCAGGATGTCGACGAAGATGCCCAGCGTGTTGCCGTAGGCCCGGTTGCCGATCACGGCGCAGCGGCGGCTGTTCTCCACCTCGAGACCGAGCAGGTTGTCGTGCACGTCGTTGCCTAGGAGGAGCACGTCGTCGCTCTGGCCCACGTAGATGCCGGCATCGGTCGCGGTGTTGGTGACGACGTTCCCGGCCACCACCCCGTGGCGCGAGACGATGGGAAAGAGACCGTAGATGCCGTTCTGGTCGGCATGGTTGCCGGTGATGGCGAAGCCGTCCACGCAGGCGAGGTGGACGCCGTGGTTTGCGAAGCCGCGCACGGTGAACCCGTGGAGGGCGAAGCCCTTCAAGGTCGAGCCGTCGAGCCCGCACGGGGGGTGCTCGCCGTCCGACTGCGGGCCGGGTCCGGCGGAGTTCGCCGGGCTGACCCAGACGCCGTAGCCCTGGCCGCCTGCGTTCTCGAGGACCACCGGGTGTTGCTCGTCCTCGGACGCGCCGACCAGCTCGAGGCCGCTCTTGGTGATGGTGAGCGCGTTCAAGTCACCGGCCGCGCCCTCGCGGTAGGTCCCCGGCAGGACCACGATGCGGTCGCCGGATGAGGCGGCGGCGATGGCGGCGCGAATCGAGCCGCCGCGGTGAACGACGATGGTGCGCGCCCGGGCGGGCAATCCGGCGGCGAGGACCAGCGCGGCAACGAAAGAGAATCGCATTTGGCTTCCCCCTGGTTGCGGGCGGCGTAGCGCGCCTTCCCCTCCCCGACAAGTCGATCCGCGTCATCCGCGCCGACGTCTCGCGCGGTTGCGCCGTCGCCATTGTCGACCTCTGCGCGCTCGGCGCGGCGGCAGCGTAGCTGGGCCAAACCTGGCCGTGCTATCCACGCCTGAGACACCTCTTCAGTGGTCGAGCAGACGCCGTCCGCGGCAGCCGACCGGAGCACCGCCGTGAGCCAGTTCGCCAATCTCGTCGAGACACATGTGGACGCGCTGCTGCGGCGCTGGGTGAGCGGGGTCCAGCACGGCCATGACCTCAAGTCCTCGTCGCCTGCGCGCCTGCGTGAGCAGCTCCCGTCGCTGCTGCGGTCGCTGATCGTGGCGCTGCGGCGCGGCTCGACGCTCGGAGCCGATGCGCAGGCGGGCGCGTCCGATTCGCCGCGCCGCTTTGGGTTCGACGTGCAGGGGCTCGTCCGCGAGTACGGCCTGCTCGGCGGAGTGCTGCTCGACCTCGCCGAGGAGTCCGGCGCAGCGATGTCGCCGGCGGAAGTGCGGGTCTTCACCGACTTCATGGCTTCTGCCGTGGCCGATGGCGTGGCAGCCCACGCGCACTTCCGCGCCGACACCGACCGGACCGACGAAGCCGCGGCAAACCAGGCGAGGGGCGACCAGCGGCGCGCCGATGCCGGTCGGGATCGCCTCCACGCCCAGTCCCAGACCGATCGCGACGCCAGCGAGCTGGAGCGGTTTCAGGACCTCTTCAGGGAGGCCCCGGTGCCCATCTGCATCTTCGAGGGGCCGCTGCTGACCTTTACCTTCGCCAACTCCGCCTACCGCGCGACAATGGGGGGGCGGGAGCTGGTGGGAAAGGCGCTTCTCGACGCATTGCCGGAGATCCGGGGCCAGGGCTTCGAGACCTTGCTCGCCGGGGTGATGTCGTCCGGCGAGCCGTACTTCGGCAGCGAGATGCCGGTGCAGCTTGCCAATACCCCTGCAGGGGAGACCCGGTACTTCACCTTCGTCTACCAGCCGCGGCGCAATTCAGCTGGCGCGGTGAACAGCGTGCTGGTCGTGGGCTCCGACGTGACCGCGCAGGTGCAGGCGCGCAAGCGGGTCGAGGCGGAGTCCGAGGAGGTGCGCCAGAGCGAGGAGCGCCTGCACCGGATAATCGAGGCCACCGGCGCCGGGACCTGGGACCTCGACCTGGTCACCCAGCTGGTGACCGCCGACGCGCCGCTGCGCGCGCTCCACGGGTTCCCGCCCGACGGACCCTTCAGCCTCGAGGCGGCCGTCGCCGCCGTCCATCCCGCGGACCAGCCCCGGATCCGCACCGCCATCGAGGCGGCGCTCGACCCGAAGGGAAGCCGGCGTTACCTCCTGGAGTACCGCGTTGCCGACCCCTCGGGTCGCCAGCGCTGGATCGAGGCCCGGGGCCGCGCATACTTCGACGCGACGGGCAGGCCCGCGGAGCTCCTGGGCACGGCCCTGGAGGTCACCGCGCGCAAGGAGGCCGAGCTCGCGCGCGAGGGTCTGCTCGCGGCGCTCGAAGCCCAGCCCTTCCTCCAGGTTTGCGTCCTCGAGGGACCGCAGCACGTGGTGAAGCTGGTCAATGCCGAGTACCGCGCCAACGTCGCGGGAGGCCGGGACATCGTCGGCAAGCCGGTCCTCGACATGTTCCCCGACCTCGCGGGCCAGGGGTTCGACAAGCTGATGAAGCAAGTGCTCGAGACCGCCGAGCCCTACATCGGGCGCGAGGTCTCGACGCGCCTCGACCCCGGGACGGGCGTCCTCGAGGAGCGCTTCTTCAACTTCGTGGTCCAGCCGGTCCGCGGTCCACACGGCACGGTCGACACCCTGCTCAACATCAGCCACGACGTGACCCACTTCGTAAGGGCGCGACGGGCGCTCGAGGGAATCGCCGCGCAGGAGAAGGAGCGGGCGGGCTTCGAGCGGCAGCTCATCGGCATCGTCAGCCACGACCTGCGCAATCCGCTCTCCACCGTCCGCATGGGCGTCGCGCTGCTGCTGCGCCAGGACGATCTCGCCCCGACCAGCCGCAAAACGGTGCTCCGCATCCAGACCACGCTGGAGCGCATGGTGCGCCTGGTGAACGACCTCCTCGACTTCACCCAGGTGCGGCTCGGGAGCGGGCTTCCCATCGTCCGCGCGCCCATGAACCTGCACAGCGCCGTTCTCCAGGCGGCTGAGGAGGTGCAGATGACGTTTCCCGAGCGCGAGATCAAGATCGAGGCGGAAGGCGACGGTCAGGGCCTGTGGGATCGCGAGCGCCTCGGGCAGGTGGCGCTCAACCTCATCACCAATGCGCTCAAGTACAGCCCGCCTGACGCCGCCATCCGCGTCAGCACCCGCGCCGATGGCGACCGGGTCGAGTT
The DNA here is from genome assembly GCA_043782525.1 of Deltaproteobacteria bacterium. Lineage (GTDB taxonomy): Bacteria > Myxococcota > Myxococcia > Myxococcales > 40CM-4-68-19 > 40CM-4-68-19. The sequence continues at coordinate 6,515 of JAYWAJ010000369.1, forward strand.
GCAGATCTTCAACCCCGGCGAGCCCATCGCCCCCGACGCCCTGCCCCGCATCTTCGAGCCGATGCAGCGCGGGAGCTCCCACGCGGGCCCCAACGGTCGCAGCGTGGGCCTCGGGCTCTACATCGTGAAGCACATCGTCGATGCGCTGGACGGGACCATCGCATTCACCTCCAGCGCCGGCGCGGGCACGACCTTCACCCTCTCACTGCCGCGCGCCCCTCGGGCCCCTTCCTAACCGATCGTTCCGTCGCGGAAGTGCGCCGCTGCCTTCAGGGCGCGAGCAGGAACCACGCCTTGAGGTATTCGGTCTCGGGTACGCCGATGAGCGGCGGATGATCGCGTCCGGCGCCGCGGCGTTCCAGCAACTGCAGCGGGCGCTTCGCCTCCTGCGCCGCCCAGCCGATCACTTCGCCAAACAATTCGGGCGTGACCTTTCCCGAGCAGGAGCAGGTGACGAGCAGCCCTCCCGGCTCGAGCAGGCGGACGGCGCGGTAGTTGATTTCGCGGTAGGCCCGCAGCGCTCCTTCCAGTCCTTCCTTGCGCTTGGCGAAGGCGGGCGGGTCGAGCACGATGGTGGCGAACTTGCGGCCTTCCTTGTCGAACGCGCGCAGGGCCTCGACGGCGTTGGCCGCGCGGGCTTCGATATTCTTCAAGCCGTTGCGCTGCGCATTCTGGAGCGTCCGCTGCACCGCCGCGGTGTCCTGGTCGAGGGCGATGACGTGCGTCGCCTTGCGGGCCAGCTGCAGCGAGAAGCCGCCGTGGTAGCAGAAGGCGTCCAGCGCCTCGCCGCGGGCCAGCTCTCCGGCGCGCAGGTGGTTCTCGACCTGATCCAGAAACCCGCCGGTCTTGTGGTCGGCGGCCAGATCCACCGAGAGCGCGATCTCGCCCTCGTGGTACTCCGCGCTCATCGCCGTGCCGAAGAGCGCTTCCGTCCGCCGCGGCAGGCCCTCGAAGTCGCGGGCGCTGCCGTCGTCGCGGGCCATCACCGCGCGGGCGCCCGTCAGCTCGACCAGGATCCGCGCCAGCTGCTCGCGCCGCGCTTCCGCCCACTCGGAGTGGTGCTGCACCGCCGCCACGCCGTTGTACCAGTCGACGAAGTAGCCGGGCATGAGGTCGGCCTCGCCGTGCAGCAGGCGGAAGGCGTCGGCGCCGGGCATCATCGCCCGCCGCCGGTCCAGCGCCCGCCGGATCCGGGTGGCGAGCAGCTCCTCGTCGAGGGCGCTGTCGTTGCGCGACATCACGCGCAGCGCGATGGGGCTCTTGACCGCCCAGAAGCCGCGGGCGATGAAGTTGGTCCGCGCATCGGTGAGGCGGACCTCCGCGCCCGAGGCGAGCCCCTCCGGCGCGCTGGTCACGTCGGTGCGAAAAATCCAGGGATGTCCGGCGCGGGCCCGCGCGGCGCCCTTCTGCGAAACGACGACGGTCGAGACATTCTCTCCAGGGGTGGTCACCCGGGCAGTCTGTCACGGGCGCAAAGGCGACGCATGCGTTAGTCTCGGAGCATGACGCCAGACGACGGCGCCCACGCCGCCAAGGTGACCTCGCTGGGAGCTCCCCTCACCCCCGACGAGGCCCGCAAGATCGCCGCCGCGCTGCAGGCCAACATCTCGCGCGCGCTCAAGGGAAAGGAAGGGATCGTCGAGCTGGCGCTGGCCGCGCTGGCCGCCGGCGGGCATCTCTTGCTCGAGGACGTTCCCGGCGTCGGCAAGACCACCCTGGCGCAGGCGCTGGCGCGCTCGCTGGACCTGGCCTTCGCTCGCGTCCAGTTCACCAGCGACCTCTTGCCCGGCGACATCACCGGCGTCTCGATCTACGACCAGAACCGCGCGTCGTTCGTCTTCAAGCCGGGGCCGCTCTTCGCCAACCTGGTCCTCGCCGACGAGATCAACCGCACCACCCCGCGCACCCAGAGCTGCCTGCTCGAGGCCATGGCGGAGGCGCAGGTCTCGGTGGACGGCGTGGCCCGCCCGCTGCCGGTGCCCTTCATGGTGCTGGCCACGCAGAACCCGCACGAGCACGCGGGCACCTATCCCTTGCCGGAGTCGCAGCTCGACCGGTTCCTCCTGCGGCTCTCGGTGGGCTACCCGGCCCCGGAAGTCGAACGCGAGCTGCTCCTCGGCGGCGGCACCCACGAAGAGCTGACCCACCTGCGCCCGGTGGCCTCGGCGCAGGACGTGCGGCGGCTGCAGGCGGCGGTCCACGCCGTCCAGGCGGCCGACGAGATCGCCGACTACGTGCTCGCCATCGTCGCCGCCACCCGCAGCACGCCGCTGGTCTCGCTGGGCGCCTCGCCGCGCGGGGCCATCGCGCTCTTGGGCGTCGCCAAGGCGCGGGCCGTGCTGCGCGGCCGCAGCTACGTCGAGCCCGACGACGTGAAGGATCTCTGCATCCCGGTGCTCGCCCACCGCATCACGCTGGCGGGACGCGGTCCGGGCGGCGGCGAGATCGAGCGGCTCGCCGCCGAGCGCGTCATCCGCGACCTCGTCGATCAGATCCCCGTTCCCGAATGACCTCGATGGCGCGAGCCGCCGGCTTTCCGCCGCGCGCGGTCATTCCGGGGTGGAAGCGCAACCTCAAGTTCACCCGGCTCGGCTGGTGGTTCACCAGCCTGACCGTCGGCATCGGCCTCGCCGCCATCAACACCGGCAACAACCTGCTCTTCCTCGTGCTGGGCCTCTTGCTCGCCAGCATCGTCGTCTCCGGGATCCTCTCCGAGCAGACGCTGCGGGGGGTGCGGGTCGAGCGGCGGCTGCCGGCTGGGGCGGCGGCCGGACAGCCGGCGCTGATCGGCCTCGTCGCCCGCAACGGGAAGCCGCGGGCGGCCTCGTTCTCGCTGGAGCTGCGCGAGCAGGGCGGCGACGTGCAGGGGCGCGGCTTTCTCGTCGTGCTCCCGGCGCAGCAGATGGCGGAGGTCGCCTACTCCTTCCTGCCGCTGCGGCGCGGGCTGCACCACTTCGAGCGGCTGGAGGTGGCGACGCGCGCGCCCTTCGGGCTCTTCGAGAAGTCGCGCCCGCTCGACGCGCCCGCCGGGCTGGTGGTCTTCCCGGCGAAGATCGCGGCGCCGCCCTCCCAGCCGCGCGCGCTGGCCCGCGAAGGCGAACGCTCCCAGGACCGCATCGGCCACGGGCTCGAGGTCCACTCGCTGCGCGACCACCGCGCGGGTGAGGACGCGCGCACCATCCACTGGAGGTCGAGCGCGCGGGCGGGGCGGCTCATCGGCGTCGACCGCGAGCAGGAGCGGCGCCGGCGCGTCTGCGTGGTGGTCGACAACCGCGTCCTCGGCCCGGAGGCGCTGGACCGCGCCGTCGAGCGGGCGGCGGCGCTGGTCGAGCGCGAGCTCGCCGCCGGCGCCGAAGTGTCGTTGGCAGTCGCCGGCGACCGGCTCGACGCCGGCAGCGGCGACGCCCACCTCCGCGAAGCCCTCACGCTGCTGGCGCTGTTGCAGCCCGCCCCCGGCGCGCCCCAGCCGGTGCCCGATCCCGACGCCTCCGCGCTGGAGGCCACTTGAGCTCCCCCGGCCCGATCCCCGAAGCCCGCAGCCCGCAACCGCCCTTTAGAGGCCTGACTCTTCTCTCTGCGCAACGCTGGGCCGGCTCGCTCACCGCGCTCTTCGCCTTCGCCGGCTGCGGCGTCTCGGGCGAGCTCGGGCCCGCCGCGCTCCTCCTCTTTCCCGTGGCGCTGGTGGTCGCGCAGCGCTACGGCGACCGCTTCTACGACCGCGCCGACTGGGCCTGGACCACGCTGATCATCGGCGCCTTCTTCGTCTACGCGGCGCTGGTGGTCTCGGGGCGGCTCGACATCGTCCTCGCCTCCGCCGAGTTCGTCGAGCTGCTCTGCATCCACCGCCTCCTCCACCGCCGCACCGAGCGCGACGAGCACCTGCTCCTCATGCTCTCGCTGCTGCTCCTCTGCGCCGGCGCCGCGCTCTCCGCCGAGCTGACCTACGGCTTCGCCTTCCTCGCCTTCTCCATCACCGCCACCTGGGCAATGGCGCTCACGCACCTCCGCTTCGAGATCGAGGCCGGGCGGGGACCGTCGGGCTCGGCGGCGCTGCTGCAGTCGCGGCGCATCGCCACGCCGGCGCTTCTGGGCGCGCTGGCGGCGCTCTCGATGATGGGCCTCGTCGGCGCGGCCGTGGTCTTCTTCACCTTCCCGCGCGTCACCATCGGCGGGCTGCGGCGGCCGTCGCACGGCACGCCCGCTGCCGGGCTGGGCGACCAGGTGGATCTCGCCCGCCATGGGACCATCGCCGACGACCCGCGGGTGGTGCTGCGCGTCCGCTTCGATCCGCAGCCCACGCAGCCGTCGCTCGATCTGCACTGGCGGGCTCGCGCCTTCGAGATCTGGACCGGGCACGGCTGGCAGGCCGACAGCGGCAACCCTTCGACGGCGATCCGCATTCCGAGGGTGCCGCGCCTGCCGGGGTCGAGGCTTGCGACGCCGGTCAGCGCCGATCTGGAGGCGGTGGCGGGCTTCACCGAAGGCGTGGTCCTCACACCGGGCGCGTGGCCCTTGTCGGTCGAGTTCCTCCGGCCCATGAGCGCGAACGACGTCCATCCGCGCCTCTTCCAGTTGCCCTCCGGCGATCTGCTCTACCGGCCGGTGGAGATCGGCGACCTGCACTACAAGGTCAGCGCCGACCTCGAGGGGCCGCCCGCTGCGCTCCTGCGCGGGCGCGGGCAGAAGTATCCGCCGCGGCTTTCGGTCGATCTCGCGGTGCCGGACAACTTCGACCCGCGCCTCGCCGCGCTCGCGAAGCAGCTGGGCGAGGGGAAGGATCCGCTCGATGCGGCGACGGCCATCGAGGCGTACCTCTCGACGCAGCTCGGATATACCCGCGAGCTGCCGGGCGAGGTGGCGGACCCCATCGCCGACTTCGTCTTCGCGCGGAAGAAGGGCCACTGCGAGCTCTTCTCCAGCACCATGGTGCTGATGCTCCGCTCCCTGGGCATCGCCGCCCGCAACGTCACCGGATACTACGGCGGGCAGCTCACCAGCGCCGGCTACTACGCGGTCCGCGCCGGAGACGCGCACAGCTGGGTCGAGGTCTATTTTCCCGGCATCGGCTTCACGCAGTTCGATCCGACACCGGCGACCGATCGCGGCAGCCGGCTCGACACCGCCTGGTCGCGGCTGGTGCTCGCCTGGGACACCGTGCAGCAGCGCTGGCGGGCCTTCGTGGTCGACTACGACCTGCTAACGCAGGCGCAGGCGGTGAAGCGCATCGGCGCCCTGGTGACCGAGGCAGGGCGGCGGCTCTCGGGCAAGGCCGGCGCGGCGCCGCGGCTGAAGGCGGCGCTGACCGGAATCGCGGCGCTCTTCGCCGCCGGGCTGAGCATCTTCGCGCTGCGCCGAGTCCGCTTCGGGCGTGGGCGGGGCCAGGTCGCGCCGCCCCTCGCGGCCGATCGCAAGCGGGCACTGCAGCTGTGGCAGAGGGCGCGCGGGACCTTGCGCCGCGCCGGCATCGAGCTTGGGCCCGCGACCACCGCCCACGAAGCCGCCCGCCTGGCAAAAGTTCCAGCGGCGCACGAGCTGGTGGCGGCTTATCTGGCGGCGCGCTGGGGAGACGCAGCCCTCCCCGCCGTCCGCGCCCGCTCGCTCTTGCGCAACCTCTCCACCGAACTTCAGGCCTCAGGCCAAAGGCGCGAGAACTCGAATCCTCCAGCCTGAAGCCTGAGGCCTGAAGCCTGAGGCCTGAGCAATGCCCGAACTCCCCGAAGTCGAGACCGCCTCCCGCCATCTCCGCAGCTGGCTCCTGGGCAAGCGCATCGTCGCGGCGCGGGCGGCGAAGTCGCGCGTCATCCGCGGGCAGCCGCCAGCGCGGTTCGCGCAGCTGAAGGGGCACAAGCTCCTCGGCCTCGACCGGGTCGGCAAGTGGATGCTGCTCCGCTTCGACGGCGGCGAAGGGCTCATCTCGCACCTCGGCATGACCGGCAAGTGGATGCGCCGCCAGAAGGGCGAGGCAGCGCCGTCGCACCTGCGCGCCTCGCTCGAGCTCGCCGACGGGCACGCCGTCGACTACCGCGACCCGCGCCTCTTCGGCCGGCTCATCCGCGGCAAGGTCGAGACGTTGCAGAGGCAGGCGTCGTGGGCGGCGCTCGGTCCGGACCCGCTGCCGGGCATCGACACGGCGCGGCTGCACGCCACGCTCTTGCGCACCAGGCGGACCTTGAAGGAGGCGCTGATGGACCAGCGCACGCTGGCGGGCCTGGGCAACATCTACGTCTCGGAGTCGCTCTTCCGCGCCAAGCTCGACCCGCGGCGCCCGGGCGCCAGCATGATGCCCGCGGACACCGCCCGCCTCGCCGGAGCCATCGGCGATTCGCTGCGCGCCGCCCTGGAGAACGAGGACGGCGACGAGCCCATCACCTACGTCGAGGAGGGCGGCGAGAACCTCTTCCTCGTCTACGACCACGCGGGCGAGCCGTGCCAGGAGTGCGGCACTCCCATCGAGCGCATCGTGCAAGGCGGACGCAGCACCTATTTCTGCCCGCACTGCCAGCCCGACTGGCGCAAAGCGGCGCGGCGCAGGTAGCCGCTTGCCCGGCCGCCCGGAGGGCCGGTTTGCAGCGCCTCCGGGCCGTCCCCAACTTGCAGGGGTGAAAAACGCCTCCGAGCATTCCAAGCAGGAAGAGAAGGACGAGCAGGACGCGCACCGCACCGCCCTGCGCATTCTTCAGGACGGCGGCTTCGAGCCAATGGTCGGCGGCGCCTACGCGCTGCGGACGCACACCGGCATCTGGCGCGACACCAAGGATCTCGACCTCTTCCTGCGCAAGGACCGCATCGAAGGCGCGCTGGAGGCGCTCGACGAGGCCGGGTACCGGACCGAATTCACCGACCGGCTCTGGATCGCCAAGGCTTTCTCGGATCCGTACTTTATCGACCTCATCTTCTCCTCCGGCAACGGCGTCGGCACCGTGGACGAACACTGGAGCCGCCGCGCCGCGACCTGCGAGGTGCTGGGCATTCCCGCGCTGGTGGTCCCGGCGGAAGAGATGATCTGGCAGAAGGCCTTCATCCAGGAGCGCGAGCGCTTCGACGGCGCCGACATCCACCACCTGCTGCGCTGCAAGGGCGCGCAGCTCGACTGGGAGCACCTGCTCGGGCGCTTCGGCGAGAGGCACTGGGAGGTCCTCTTCGTCCACCTCATCACCTTCCGCTTTGCCTTTCCCTCGGAGAAGGATCAGGTGCCCGGCTGGGTGATGCGCGAATTGACCGGCAGGCTGCAGGACCGCGAGGAGAAGGCGGCCTCGCCCGACCGCATCTGCCGCGGGACCTTGCTCTCGCGGCAGCAGTACCTGCACGAGACCAACGTGCAGGGGTACCTCGACGCGCGGGAGTTCGAGGTGCAGGGCTGGACCGGCGACCAGGCTTATCCCGTGCGGGCGCCGTCCCGGACAGGGGAGGACGATGCGCATCGCGGCGGTCGGTGACCTCCACTGCCGCGCGGACACGCGGCGCAACATCGCCGTCGCGCTGCGCGGGGTGGACGAGGAGGCCGAGGTCCTGCTCCTGGCGGGCGACCTGACCGATCACGGCACTCCCGACGAGGCGGCGTGGCTTGCGGAGGAGCTCGGCCAGATCAAGATGGAGAAGGTCGCGGTGCTGGGCAACCACGACTACGAGTCGGGAGAGGAAGCCGCGGTCATGAAGGCGCTGACCGAGGCCGGCGTCCACGTCCTCGACGGCGACGCCTGGGAGCAGAACGATTGCGGCATCGCCGGCATCAAGGGCTTCGCCGGTGGCTTCGATCAGGCGCAGCTCCAGCGCTTCGGCGAGGCGCCGCTCAAAGGCTTCGTCGACGCCTGCATCGCCGAGGAGTTGAAGCTGGAGAAGGCGCTCTTCCGCCTGCGCACGAAGGTCCGCATCGCGCTGCTTCATTACTCTCCCTGCCGCCAGACGCTGGAAGGCGAGCCGCTCGAGATCTTCCCCTTCCTCGGCGCCACCCGCCTCGCCGGTCCCCTCGATCAGCTGCGCCCCAACCTCGCCTTCCACGGGCACGCCCACCGCGGCGCGCTGCGCGGCGAGACCCGGGGCGGCGTGCCGGTCTACAACGTCGCCCTCCCGGTGCTGCGCCGTCTTGACAAGCCGGTCGGGTACCTCACCCTGGACCTGTAGGCTCGGGCGCGATCTGCCGGTACAGGTAGGTCAGCTTCACCTCGCCGGCCTTCGCCTTCTGGAGGGCGTCGGATCCGATCCGCAACATCCGCGACGAGGTCGGCGGCAGCTGCGTCGCCGCCCACTTGAGGACCTGGCTTGCCCAGATGGTGAACATCGGCCGCTTGCGGACCTTGTCGGCCGCCCGCCAGAAGTTGAGCTGCGCGTAGAGCTTGGCCGGCTCCAGCTCGCCGTCCGGCGCCGTCCGGAGCGCCAGCACCAGGCAGTCGGTTCGCTCTTCGTCGATCTGCGACCAGCCCGCGAAGGGCCCCGCCGGCATGAGGTGGGTGACGATCTCCGCGCTGTACTTGCGGTGCAGGAAGTAGATGCGCCGCTCGTTGGGCAGCGACTCGCGCCGTTCCAGCGCCTGCGGATCCTCCAGCAGCGCCCGCGGCTCGCCGCGCAGGTAGCGGCCCCGCGAGACCGACAGGCCGGGTTCGCGAGCGGCGATCTCCGCGATCAACTCCTCGACGTCGCGCTCGCTCAGGAACGCCCACAGCTGTCGCGCCGGCATCGCGCGCACCATCGCACAGGAGGCCCGTGCTCGCGCACGAATCCTGCCGCGGTCACTCGATCACCACCGGCAGCAGATCCACTGCGCCCTCGTCCTTGCTGTAGAGGATCTGGAACTCACCGCGCCGCACGAACTGTCCGAACAGGCGCGTCCCGCGGACCTCCTCGCCGCCTGGCAACCGCCACTGCACCGTCGCCGATTCCCCCTCCGACGCGGCGAGCGTGCAGCCGGCGCCGGCGCGGGCGTGCAGCTTGCCATCCGCGGCCATCCGGCACCCGTCTCCCGTCACCGCGACCGCAGGTGCGCCGCCGATCCGCAGCGTCAGCCCCAGGGGCAGCGTCGCTCCCGCCTCGTCGGTGAAGAGGACGGTGCCTGCGTAATTGCCCGAAGGGAGCCCCCTGGGATCGACCCGCAGCACGATGCGCGCGGGAGTCCAGCCCTTCAGCTGCCGGGGCACGATCCACTGCGCATCCGACCCCACCGTGAACCGATGGCGCCCGCCGGCCTCGGCCCGCAGCGAGACCGTTTGTGCTCGGGGGAAGCGTCCGGCCGCGGCAGAGAAGGCGAGCGTGTCGCGCGAGAGTCTGAGCGCTCCGGGACCGCCGCCGGTGCGGTCCAGAGCCGCCAAGGCTCCCGCGGCATCGATGCGCCCGTGCACGACGCCGGGCACCGGAACCGCCGACGAGAGAATCGCCTCCCTCACCTGCGGGAGGGAAGCGTTGGGATGCGCGGCCCAGAGGAGGGCGGCCACTCCGGCGACGTGGGCGCTCGCCATGCTGGTGCCGTCGTACCGTTCGTACTGGCCGGGCGCGGTGGTCGAGAGGATCCCGACGCCGGGCGCGGCGACCAGCGCCCCGCGGTTGGAGAAGGGCGCCAGCAGATCTTCCGGCGTGGTGGCCCCGACCGAGAGGAGATTCTCCGCCTCGAGGCTGGCGGGAAACTCCGGGGTGTCGGCCCGGCCGTTTCCTGCCGCGCTCACCACCAGCGCCCCTGCTTGCCCCGCCCGCGCGATGGCCTGCGCGATCGCCCGGCTCGCGCCCCCTCCTCCCCACGACGCGTTGATCACCCGCGCGCCATGCTCTGACGCGAAGTCGATGGCCCGGGCCACGTCGTCGCTGCGGCCGCCCTCGGGGCCCAGCGCGCGCAAGGCCATCAGCGACACCTTCCAGTTCACCCCGACGACGCCCACGTGGTTGTCGCCTGCCGCCCCGATGATTCCAGCGGTGTGCGTCCCGTGCCACCGCGTCTCGCCGGTCGCGGCCGGCCCCGCACGGGGACGACCGTCCACGAAGTCCCAGCCGTTGACGTCGTCGACGTAGCCGTCCTGGTCGTCGTCGACTCCGTTGCCGTCCAGCTCCTGCTCATTGACCCAGGCGTTGTCCTTCAGGTCGGGGTGATCGAGCGCCACCCCGTCGTCGACCACGGCCACCGTGACGGCGCGGTCGCCGGTGCTGCGCGCCCAGGCCGCGGGCGCGTCGATCTTCGCCAGCCCCCAGAGGTCCTTGTAGCGTGGGTCGCTGGGGGCGCGGCTGGGCCGGACCCGGTAGACGGGCTCGGCAAACGCGACGCCCGCCCCGCGCGCAGCCTCCTTCGCCGCGACGACGGCATCGTCGCCAGGCCGCAGCGGAATGCGGAGCAGCGGCGCCTCGTCGTGCGGCGCCACCGGGCTGAGCGCAAGGACGGGCGGGCCGGAATCGGCGGCGCCGAAATGCGCAGGGGGCGCCGCGCCGGGAGCGAGCTGCACCAGGATGGAGTCGGCCGCATGGATGGCCGTGTGCCTGGACCCGCCGCAGGCGAGCGTCAGCCCCAGCGCGGCGGCGATGGCCGCCTTCGATTTGCGGCGCCGCCGTGGAGGAGCGCGCGGGCTCTCCGTCTCCTCCGGCTCGAAGAGCGGGTCGGAGCCGTCCAGCGTGTAGCGCAACGGATCGCCCGACGTGATCGGCAGGATGCGTTCGAAGTGCATGTCGTCCCCCAATGAGATTGCGCCGCCTGGCGCGGCTGCCGGGAACGATTGCAGCGGCCGTGCCGGACCGCCGTGAGAGTGTGGGGCCCGCCCGGGGGAGTCTCAATTTGGGACTCCCCCGGTACCAGAATCGGACCCCCGGCCGGAGCCGCCCATGCCAAGGAGCGCGCGTGACTGAACAAGCTCCAGCTCGCTGGACAGGAGAGGATCTCGAGATCCGCGTGCACGCACAGCCGGGCGCGCGGCGCACGGAAGTGCAGGGACTTCACGCGGGCGCGATCAAGATCAAGCTACAGGCGCGCCCCGTCGATGGCGCTGCCAACGAAGCGCTGCTGCAGTTCCTGGCCGAGGCCTTGCAAGTGCCCCGCAGACGATGCGTCCTCGTCAGTGGCCAAAGCAGCCGGCAGAAGCGCGTCCGGATCGAAGCTCCAGATCGCGCGCTGGCCGAGCGGGTGCTGTCGAGCTGGGCTCAGACCAGCTCGTAGGCCCGCAGGATGGTCGCGTCGAGCTGGGCCGGATCGCCGCCGCCGGCCTGCGCCATCTCCGGCTTGCCGCCGCCGCGCCCGCCCAGCGTCTTCGACAGCTCCTTCACCAGATCTCCCGCGCGGTACTTCTTCGAGAGGTCGTTGGTCACCGCGACGAGCAGGTTCGCCTTGCCGTCCTTCTCGCCGGCCAGCACGACGATGCCGCTCTTCAGCTGGTCGCGCAGCTTGTCCGCCAGTTCGCGCAGCGCTTCCGGATCGCCGCTCTCGTGCCGCGCCGCCAGGATCTTCACGCCGTGAATCTCCCGCGCGCCCTGCGCCAGGTCTTTGCTGGTCGCCGTCGCCGCCTTGCGCTGCAGCTGCTCCAGCTCGCGCTCCAGCTCCTTGATGCGGCTCGCCGCCTGCTCCGCGCGCAGGGCCACGTCGCGCGGCTGGGTCTTCAGCGCCGCCGCCGTGCGCAGCAGTTGGTGCTCCTCGTCGTGCACCGCCTTGAGCGCCTCCGGTCCAGTGACTGCCACGATGCGCCGCACGCCCGCCGCGATCGCTCCTTCGCTGATGATCTTGAAGAAGCCGATGTCTCCCGACCGGGAGACGTGCGTCCCGCCGCACAGCTCCACCGACGGACCGATCTGCAGCACGCGGACTTTCGCCAGCGTCGTGTACTTGTCGCCGAAGAAGGCCATCGCGCCCGACTTCATCGCCGACTCGGGGTCCATCACCTTCGTCTCGGCTGCGTGGTTCTCGTACACCAGCTGGTTGACCCGCCGCTCCAGCTCCATGCGCTGCTCCTCGGAGAGCGCCTGGTAGGCGGTGTAGTCGAAGCGGAAGTAGTCGGGCGCGACCACCGAGCCGGCCTGCTTCACGCCTTCTCCGAGCAGCTCACGCAGCGCCCGGTGCAGCAAGTGCGTGGCGCTGTGGTTGCGCCGCAGGCCGGAGCGCCGCGGGGCATCGATGACCAGCTCCACCTTCTCGCCGACGGTGAACGATCCTTCCAGCACCTTCGCCTTGTGGAGGATGAGACCCTGCACCGGCTTCTGCGCGTCGAGGATCTGCGCCCGCGAGCCGCTGCTGGTGACGAAGCCCATGTCGCCCAGCTGCCCGCCCGACTCTCCATAGAAAGGAGTGCGGTCAAAGGTCAGCTCGCCTTCCTCGCCGGCGCCGAGCTTCTGCACGCGCTTTCCCCCGGAGAAGATGGCCTTGAGGGTGGCCTCTGCGGCGGCGGCCTCGTAGCCGAGGAACTCGTTCTCCCCCAGCTCCGAGGCGAGCGACTTGTGCACGTCGGCGACGCTGGTCTCGCCCGAGCCGCCGAAGGACCCGCGCGCGCGCTGCTCCTCCATCAGCTTTTCAAACACCGCGCCGTCGACGGTGGCGCCGCTCTCGGCCGCGATCACTTGCGTCAGGTCGAGCGGGAAGCCGTAGGTGTCGTGGAGCTTGAAGGCCAGCTCCCCGGAGACCTGCCTGGTCCGCGCCAGCTCTTCCATGAGGATGGCGTTGCCGCGGTCGAGGGTGCGCAGGAAGAGATCGGTCTCGTGCTGCACCGTCTCGAGGATGCGCACCCGCGACTCGCGCAGCTCCGGGAAGGCGTCGGACATGGTCTCGATGACGGTCTGGCAGACCTGCGCGTAGAGCGCCGGCTGCGGGGAGAGCCGCTGCGCGTGCCGGACCGCGCGGCGCATGATGCGGCGGAGCACGTAACCGCGCCCTTCGTTCGAAGGGAGGACGCCGTCGGCGAGCAGGAACGCCGCCGCGCGCGCATGATCGGCGACCACCCGCATCGAGGCCGAGTCGCCCTTGAGCTCGGTCTCCGAGTAGACCTTGCCGGAGATGCCCGCCGCCTTGTCGATGAGCGGGCGCAACAGGTCGGTGTCGTAGTTCGACGGCACGTTCTGGACGGCCGCGGCGACGCGCTCGAGGCCGGCGCCGGTGTCGATGGATGGCTTGGGCAAGGGCAAGAGCGGCCCGTCCGCCTCCTTGCGCTCGAACTGCATGAAGACGAGGTTCCAGATCTCCATCCACGAGTCGCTGCCCAGCGCTTCCGCCTGATCGAGGCCGAAGAACTTGTGCGCGTGCGCGTCGATCTCCGCCTGCGAGCCGCCCGGCAGCCGGTAGAGGTGCAGCTCGCTGCACGGTCCGCAGGGGCCGGTCGGGCCCATCGCCCAGAAGTTGTCCTTCTCGCCCAACCGGAAGATGCGCTCCTTGCGGACGCCGGTCGAGAGCCAGAGCTGCTCGGCCTCGTCGTCGTCGCGGAAGACGGTCACCGCCAGCCGCTCCGCCGGCAGGCCGAGCGTCCGGGTGATGAAATCCCAGGCAAAGGCGATGGCGTCCTTCTTGAAATAGTCGCCGAAAGAAAAGTTCCCCAGCATCTCGAAGAAGGTGTGGTGGCGCGCGGTAAACCCGACGTTCCCGAGGTCGTTGTGCTTGCCGCCGGCGCGGACGCACTTCTGGCTGGAGGCGGCGCGGTGGTAGCCGCGCGTCTCACGGCCGGTGAAGACGTCCTTGAACTGGTTCATGCCCGCGTTGGTGAAGAGCAGCGTCGGGTCGTTCTGCGGCACGAGCGACGAGCTCTTGACGCGCTGGTGCCCGCGCTCCTCGAAGAAGCGGAGGAAGGCTTCGCGGATTTCGACTGCGGTCCTGGGTGTCGACATGGGGGCGGGAAGATAAGGAAAACCGCCCCGCTTGTCACTGGAGAGTCCCCGCCGGGAGCGGCGCCCCTAAAAAGGCACGAACATGGCGAGGCCGGCCTGGAAGTTGTCCACCGTCCTGATCTCTGTCGAGCCGGCCTGGAGAACGTAGCGGCGCTGGAAGTCGACGCGCAGGTAGAGGGGCCCGAAGACCTTGTAGGCGAGCGAGGCGGCGAGGAGCGACCGCTCGTCGAGCTTGAAGGCGTCGTCGAACCCGCTCTTCATGTTCTTGCGCAGGTAGTAAGCGGAGATCTTGATGGTCTCGAACTTGGGGAGCGTGGCGAAGAGGCCCAGCGAGGCGCCGGCGGGGTCCCCCTCGTAGTTCTGGTAAAGGCCGCCGATCTGGAGAAGCCCGGCGAAGGCGAACGCCAGCTCTCCATAGTAGCCCTTGCGGTCGATGGCGCCCGGGTCGGCGGCGAGGGTGTGCGCGCGCTGCGCCGACACGTACTTCGGGCAGGCGCCGCCGGCGAAGCTGGACGGACAGTTGCCCACGTACTGCACGCGGCCGAGGTCGTACGTCTGGTCGAAGTACTCGGGGACGTAGCCGGCCTGCATCATCCGGTACTCGAGCCGGGCCTGGACGTTGATCTCGAGGATAGGCACCGGCAGGTAGATGTCGGTGAGCACGCCGGCGTGCAGGCCGTTGCCGGCGCCGGCGATGCGGTTCAGATCGACGTAGGGGATGAGGCTGATGACCGAGTTGTGGAGCACCTCGAACTCGGTGTCCACGCCGCCCGCGAACATCGAGTCCGCGGCGACCAGCGGGTTGCCCTGGGGGTCCTGCCGCAGCGTCGGGCTTGGCGCGCCGGCAGCGCTGAGGTAGCCGCGCGGGGCGGTGCGATCGGTCACCACCGTCGCTCCGATGGCCCAGCCGCGGAAGAAGAGGGTGTCGCCGAAGGGGCGGACATAGGCGCGGCCGCCGAGGAGCGCCGGGTTGCCGACCGAGTCGGTGAAGGTCTCGAAGCCGAAGAAGGTGGTGTTGACGTCGAAGGCCACGCCGAACTTGGTGTGGTCGAGGTTGAGCGAGTTGGCGTAGCGGTTCACCAGCGTGCCGTGACCGATCGAGGTCCCCCACAGCTGGCCGGCGAGCAGGTAGACCGGGTCGCGCTTGTGGCCGTAGCGGAGGAAGCGGACGAACTTGAAGTAGTCGAGGGGCTCGTCCCAGTCGCGCTTGCGGATCAGGCCGCTGTAGGCGATGTCGTCGCGGTTGATTCCGCTCTGCGGATAGACGAGCAGGTTGAGCGGAAGGGCGAGCCCCAGGCCCACCGGGCCGAGGTTGAATTCGGTGTTGATGGTGGTGTTGATGTAGTTGCCCTCGCCGGGGATCCGGTTGAAGCCGAGCCCGAAAAACGCGCCGGCTCTGCCGCCGAAGAGCAGCGACGGATCGGAGAAGGCCTGGCTGTTGCCGCTCCCCCCGGGGTTGGGGACGTTCTGTCCGCCGAGGCCGCCCGTCTCCGGCTGCTGCTGGGGCGGCGTCCCTTGCGCGAGGGCGGCGAAGGAGGAGGCCGCGATGAGCGCAGCGAAGAGCGAGGCAGGGCGCAGGGACATGTCGACTCCGATCGGCCGGTGACCGCGGTACGGTACCCAACGTCGACAGAGAGAGCCAACAAAGCGCCGCGGTGGCCACTCCTACCTGCGCAGGATGAGCGCGCGAAAGAGCTGCGCAAATCCCGCAGGCGCGGTGGCGTCGGGCCAGCGGGGCGAGCCCAGCTCCGGCAGCTCCAGCGCAAGCAACCGCGAGAGCAGAGGGAATCGCCGGCGCACCTCGCCCTCGGGCGCGGCGAAGACGTCGCAGGAGGCGAAGCGGCGCAGGCGCCAGAGGTCCGTGTAGCTCGCACACCGGACGGAAAGGTCCGCGCCCAGGAGCGCCGGCAGCGGAAGCTCCTCGAGGGCGAGCCCCTCCTCGCGGGCCGCGGCCCGCAGCGCGCGAAAATCGATCGACCACTCGGTGTGCTCTCCGTCGCCGCCCGAGGCGAGCAGCTGCACCGGACCGGGCTCGAAGTCACCGCCGAACTCGGTCAGCACCGCGGCGCCGCCTGGCGCGAGCACGCGGGCCAGCTCGCCGATGAGCTGGAGGGCGCCGGTGTTGCGCCGCCCGGCGACAGGGAGGTCCGCGATCACCTCGTTGGCGAGCACGAGGCCGTCGAGCGTGCCGGTGCGGAAGGGCAGGTCGAGCGCGTCGGCGCGCAGTCCGGTCCAGCGCTGGTGGGCGCCGCGCGGCTGCGAGGGCTCCGAGACGCGTCTGCGCTGGGCGGCCAGCAGCGCCGGCGAGAGATCGAGCGAGGTCCACCGCCCCTGCGTGAAGGCCCCGGCGTCGCCGCGCCAGGCCGCCTCGGCGATGTGTCCGGTGCCCCCGCCGATCTCCACCACGCCGGTTCGCCCCGGTCCGATGCCCCGCGCCGCGATGCCTTGCAGCAGCGCCTCGCCGTAGCGACGCCCCTGCAGCGCCGGGTGCGGCAGGCGCAGCAGATGCGAGACGGTGCACTCCACCTCGTCGAAGCGCCGGCGCGCGGGGAGCCGGTCGAGGCGGTGGTGGGCCCGGGTCCGGTCTTCCACTTTCGCTTCCACTCAGGACTTGAGGTGCGTCGGCTTCGGGCCGTCCCACGGCACCAGGAGGAGGCGGCTGGTGAGCGCGTCCATCATCCCCGAGATCTCGCGCATCGCCTCGGTGAACTGGGCGAGGTCGACGCCGCCGACCACCATCCGGTCGATCCAGGAGGCCACCCGCCTGCGGGCCTCGGCGCCCAGCTGCCGCACGTCGTCGGGAAGCTCGCGCTCCATCCGGGCGAGCGCGTCGTCCATCTCCTGCAGGCGCGCGACGCAGGCGCGCTCGGACTCGGGCTTCATGCGCCAGTTGTCGCGCTTGCGGGCGCGCCGCGCAAGTCACGGGTCAGAGGAGGAGGCGCACCAGGAAGAGGAAGTCGAGGAGCAGGCCGCCGCGACCCGCCGCGAAGGCGATCCCGGGCGCGACCTCGAGGCCGAAGGTGAGCGGCACCTCCTTGAGCAACAGCTCGATGCCGAAGGGAACCCGCCCGCCCAGGTAGAGGTCGCCGTTGCAGCGGTCGGCGATGAAGCCCGGCCCGCAGGGCCCCTGGAAGGCGCCGATGAACGGGCCGACGCCCAGATAGATGTCGAGGTCGAACTTGGGATGCCGCGCGAGCCGTCCCAGGTTCCACAGCCAGTCGCCGCCGAAGCGGAGGCCGGGTCCGTAGGCGAAGGCGACGTAAGCGTCCCAGGCGTTGCGGCCCAGGTAGCGCTTGAGCGAAAGCCCGAACGGGTCGCCGAGCATGAAGCCCAGCGCAAAGCGGGCGGGACGGTCTACCGGATCGAGCCCGCTCTGCTGGGGCAGCCGGCTGTCGCGGGCGAACGCCGGCGCGACACAGAGGAGTGCGACGAGGAAGAAGCGGGCGCGCATCCGCCCAGCATACCTAAAGCGCGGTCGCCTCGCCCTTGCGTTCGGCTTCGCGCTGCGCTTTCAGCTTCTTCATACGGCGGCGGATCAGCTCGCGCTTGAGCGCGCTCAGGTGGTCGACGAAGAGCTTGCCCTGCAGGTGATCCATCTCGTGCTGCACGCAGACGGAGAGGAGCGTGTTGCTCGCCTCGAGCTGCCGGCGCTTGCCGTCTCGGCCGGTGAACTCGCAGACGATGTGGCCGAAGCGGGTGACCTCTTCGTACTCGTCGGGGATGGAGAGGCAGCCTTCGGTGTAGGTGAACTCACCCTCGGCGAGCTTGAGCACCGGATCGATGAGCCAGAAGAGGCCTTCGCCCTTCTTCTTCTGCTCGCGGTCCTCGCCCTCCTGCGCGGGGCGCTGCTCGACGTCCATGGTGATGATGTTCTGGTGCACGCCGATCTGGGGGGCGGCGAGCCCGACGCCGTTGGCGTCGTACATGGTCTCGGCCATGTCGTCGCACAGCCTGCGGATGGCCGCGTCGACGTCGCCGACCGGCTTGGCCTTCTGCTTCAACCGGGGGTCCGGCCAGATGAGGATTTCGCGCAATGCCATGCTTGTTCGCTCCCGAAGGCGTTCGGCGGTCCGCCAGTATATTCACGGACCGCTGCGCCTGGAAGGATTCCGCAGCGGCGGATCCGATTCAGAGCAGCGCCCCCGGATCGATGTCCACCGAGAGCTCGACGCCGCTGACGCCGGGGGCGGCGAGGAGGGCGCGCCCGAGCCGGTGGAGCGGGCCGTGGTCGGCGGCGCGGAGCAGAAGCTGCCAGCGGTGCTTGCCGCGCAGCTTGGCCAGGGGGGCCGGCGCGGGGCCGAGGACGTCGGCCTGCTCGCCTGCGGAGATGATCCGGCGGGCAGAGATGGCCAGGCGCTCGGCTGCTCCCCGGACGCGCGGCTCGGAGTTGCCCTGCAGGCGCAGCGCCGCGAGGCGGACGAAGGGAGGAAAGTGAAGCAGCTCCCGCCTGCCCAGCTCGGCCTGCGCGAAGGCGTCATAGTCCGAGGTGACGGCCTCGGGCCTGAAGGCCTGCACCAGCACCCGGCCGGGCGCGAGGCCGCGTCCGGCGCGGCCGGAGACCTGGGTCAGGAGTTGCACGCAGCGCTCGGAGGCGCGGAAGTCGGGCAGGTGCAGCGGGCCGTCGGCGTCGAGGACCCCCACCAGCGTCACTCCCGGGAAGTCGTGTCCCTTGGCCACCATCTGCGTGCCGACCAGGATGTCGAGCTCGCGCCGGGCGAAGCGGGCGAGGATGGCGGCGGCCTGTCCGGGGCCGCCCGCGGCGTCGCGGTCGAGCCGGGCGAGGCGCGCGCCGGGGACGATGGTGAGCAGCTCCTCCTCGACTTTTTCCGTGCCGCCGCCGAGGGCGGTGAGCCGGTCGCCGCCGCAGGCGGAGCAGGTGGAGCGGGGCGGCTCGTCGTGGCCGCAGAGGTGGCACTGCAGGCGCTCGCGGCCGAAGCGGTGCAGCACCAGCGCCACCGAGCAGTTGGGACAGCCGACGGCGGCGCCGCAGGCGTTGCAGAGCAGGGTGCGCGTGTGCCCGCGCCGGTTGAGGAAGAGGATGGCCTGCTCCCCGCGCGCCAACGTCTCGCGCAGCGCCTCGGCCAGCGGCGCGGTGAGCAGCTCCGCGGAGACGCGCCGCTTGAGGAGCGTCATCGCCGGCAGGGCGCGCCCATCGACCCGCTCGGGGAGGCGCAGCGTGCGCAGCTTTCCTTCCTGGGCGCGGCGCAGGCTCTCCAGCGACGGCGTGGCGCTGCCCAGCACGGCGACCGCGCCCACCTTCTGCGCGCGGACCAGCGCCACGTCGCGCGCCTGGTAGCGCAGCCGGTCCTCCTGCTTGTAGGAGGGCTCGTGCTCCTCGTCGACGACGATGATGCCGAGCCGCCCGACCGGCGCCCAGACGGCGCTGCGGGCGCCGACGACGATGCCGGCCCGCCCGTCGCGCACCCGGGTCCACTCCTGCACGCGCTCGCGCTCCGACAGCCCCGAATGGAGCACCGCCACGTCGTCGCCGAAGCGCGCCCGGAAGCGCCCGGCCAGCTGCGGCGTCAGCGCGATCTCGGGCACCAGCGCCAGCGCGCCGAACCCCTGGGCGCGGGCGTGCGCGATGGCCTCCAGGTACACCCAGGTCTTCCCGCTCCCGGTCACGCCGTGCAGCAGGAACGGCGCGAAGGTCCGCGCCTCGAGCGCCGCCGTGATCTCCCGCAGCGCGTCGGCCTGGGCGGGCGTCGGGTGGTGCTGCTGCGATCCCCACGGCGCCTCCGGAAGCTGCGCCGCCCCCGCCGCCACCTGCGAGAGGGTGGCGAGCTGGCGCGAGACCAGCGCCCGCAGCTGCGGCCGCGCGCCGGGAAAGGCCGCCAGCAGTTCTTCGACGGGCACCGGCGCGGCGCGGGCGAGCAGCCAGGCCAGGACTTCGGACTGCCGCGGCGCGCGCTTCACCGCCTCGACCGCGGCGCCGGGAGCCGCCTGCGCCATCTCGACCAGCGGCGCCGAGATGCGCGCGGGCGCCTCGGCGCGGTGCAGGGTCAAGAGGCCGCGCCGCGCCAGCGACTCCAGCGCGGCGCGGGAGACCCTGGCGCCGCTCGCGGCCTTGCGCAGCGCGCGCCGGACGGCGTCCTCGGTGTTTCCCGCGCGCGTTCCCTTTCCCTTGGGTGCGCCGCCCTCCCGCTGCCTCCCGCCCAGGGTGGTCTCCTGTCCCGGCAGCTCGAGCTGCCCGAGCAGCGCGCGCCCCGCCTCGGTCAGCGCCGGCACCAGCGCATCGCGGACGTCGAGCCCGGGCGGCAGCGCCGCCTTCACCGCCGGACCGAGCGGCGCCAGGTAGTGCAGCGCCGCCCAGCGGACCAGCGCGATCACCTCCGCCGTCAGGAGCGGCGCCTCGTCGAGCAGCCGCAGCGCCTCGCGCACCTCCCCGACGGCCTCGCCCGGCCCGAGCACCACCCCGGTCTCGGTGCGGCGTCCCAGGGGCACCACCACGCGCCGCCCCGGGAGGGGGTCGCCCAGCTCCTTTGGGATGCGGTAGGTGAACACCCCGTCGCCCGCGGGCACGTTGAGGGCGACGGCAAACAGATGATCACTGCCCGGAATCGTCTTCCTCTTCCGCGCCGGCAGGGCGTGCGCCGCGCGCATCGAGCACTTCGAACCGGGCGGTGAGCTGCCCGCCTTCCCACAGCTCGATGACGCGCGGGAACCCCTCGGCCGCCGCCGGATTTCCGTACTCGAGCAGGCGCAGGTCGAGGCCCCCCTGCGCGATCAGCCGCGCCGGCGCCTGCGTGTCCTTGTAGAGCCACAGCTGCGGCCGCGTCAGATCGTGCGCCGCTGCGCCCAGCACGTAGGCGACCCGGTCGCCCAGCCGCTCGAGAGCGCCGCCCGTGGCCAGGTCCGCGCCGGCCGCCTGCGCCGCCATGCGCAGCGCCTCTTCCGCTCCTCCGGCGGGCAGCCCGCGGGCCGCCAGCAATGGACAGGCGAGCTGCAAGAGCTGCAGCGCCGGCCCGGTCGTTCCCTCCGCCGCGCCCGACGGCTTCGCCGCCGTGCCCTTGACGGAGAGCGAGACGCCGTCGCCGTCCAGCTTGCAGGAGAGCGGAAAGTGCAGCACCAGCTGCGCCTCGTGCGCGCCCTGGTCCTTGACCGTCACCGTGCCGGAGAGCGTGACCTCGTGGGCCCGGGTCGAAGTCCGCGCCGCCGCCCGCTTGAGCAGCGAGCCGGGCGCGGGAAGGTAAGCCAGGAGCGCGGCGAGAATGACCGCGTTCACTGCGTCACCTTGCGCAGGTAGGCGAGCAGCCCGTCCCGCAGCTCGGGACGCTTGAGCGCCCAGGCGATGTTCGCCTGCAGATAGCCGAGCCTGTCCCCGGCGTCGTGCCGCTCGCCCTTGAAGCGGACGCCGACCAGCCGCCCCTCTTGCGCGAGGACCGCCAGCGCGTCGGTGAGCTGGATCTCGCCCCCGGCGCCGGGCTTCACCTTCTCGAGGATGCCGAAGATGTCGGGCGGCAGCACGTAGCGCCCGATGACCGCCAGGTTGGACGGCGCCGTGCCCCGCGGCGGCTTCTCCACCAT
>JAYWAJ010000370.1:0-3981 GCA_043782525.1 Deltaproteobacteria bacterium
GGCAACTTCGATGGGACCGAACGTATCCTTCTCGATGCGCGTCGCCATGGGCAGCTCCTTTGTGCGCGCGCTGCATAGCGCCGTTGCCGATCTTCGACAAGCGCCGTGCAGTTTCCTTGACCAAGTGCGGTTCCACCGTACCTTCGCACGATGCTGTGTGTTCGCTGCTCGCACGCCTTGCCGCCCCGCGCCGACCGGTGCGTGCGGTGCTTCGCCCTGAACCCTGCGAACCGTCCTGCGCCGGTGCCGCGCGCGCTGCACGACTCGGGGCCGGCGGCGCCGCTGCAGGTCTCCCTCGCCTCGGATCCGCCCATGGCGCCCGTGGCCATCTCCTTCGACGACGAGCGGACGCCGGCGCTTCTGCCCCAGCCGTCCGCCGCGGTCACCGAGCCCGACCCCGACCCGGTGCTGACGCCGCGGTTCGCGGTGCCGGCAGCGCCGCGCCCAGGGATCGCCCTCCCCCGCGACGCAAAGGCGGTGCGGCGCCGGGCGCCAATTCAGGAGTCGCGCCGCGAGAGGAAGTTGGCGCTGCCCTTCGAAGCCGAGCCCTCCCTGCCCTTCGAGGCCGAGCCCTCACTAGCCTTCGAGGCCGAGCCCTCCCTGCCCTTCGAGGCCGGGCCTGCGCTGCCGTTCGACGCCGAGCCCATCCTGCCGTTCGAAGCCGAGCCCCCGCGCGCCGCTGCCGCTCCGGCCCTTGCGTCGCGCGCCCCTGCGCTTCCGTCCGGCGGCGCGCGCCTGGTCGCCTGGTCGCTCGACGCGGCCCTGATCGGCGCCGCCAGCGCCGCCTGCATCGCCGCCAGCCTGCGCGTCTCGCATGTCCGCTACCCGCTCGACTTCCTCCGCGCCACCGCCTCGCTCTACGGCGCGCTGGTCCTCCTCCTCTGCGTCGCCTATGCGGCGCTCCTCACCGCCCTCTGCGGCCGCACCCCGGGAATGGCGCTCGCCGGCCACCATCTGCGCACCCTCGAAGGCAGGCCGCCGACTGCCGCGCAGGCGCTGTGGCGCGCCTTCCTGGCGCTGCCCTCCGCCGCGCTCGGCCTCTTCGGCTTCAGCCTCGCGCTCTTCGACCGGCGGGGCCAGACGCTGCACGACAAGCTGAGCGGCTGCATCACGGTCGTTGACTGATCTCCTCCCGGGCCGCTAGAACGCCTGCGTGCCCGAAGAGAGACAGTACGTGCTTCCGATTCCGCAGCGCCGCGGGGTGATCTTCTTCCTCCTCGCCAACGTCTTCGCCTTCGCGCTCTGCGGCTGCATCTGGGCCCTCATCTGGTACGGCGACTTCTTCACCGGCGCCGCCAACGCCGTCTGGGGCTTCCTCGCCACCCACTCGACCTGGACGGTGGGCGCGGCGCTGAGCCCGCTCTTCGCCGCGCTGGTGCTGGGCTACGGCTACGCCCGCCGCGCCATGGCCCGCCGCGCCCGCGAGAAGGCGGAGGAGCTCACCGCCGCCGCCGCGCGGATCGGGACGCAGCTCCCCCAGGCCTGAAGTTGCTGGCTGCGCTGCTCCTCGCCGTGTCGGGCGCGGCCCTGGTGCCGGCGGACGCGCAGGGCGCGCTGGTCCTGCAGGACGCCGCCGGACTGCGCGCCCTGCTGGAGACCGCCGGCCGCCGCGCCGCCGCGCTCTCCCCGGAGTCGGTGGGCGGAATGCTGCGCGATCGCGTGGGCGTCGATCTCCTCGCCGAGCAGCCGCGGTGGTCGCTCTCGCCCCGCGGCCCGAGGGCGCTGGTCTTCCTGCGCGACTCCGTCGGCCTCTCCGCGCCGGTGACCAACGCCAGGGCGGCGCGAGCCGCTCTCGAGGCCTGGCTCGGCCCCTCTCGGCCGACGCGCCCGAAGCCCCTCAAGGGTCCGCTCGCCGCCGGGAACCGCGCGGGGATGATCGCCCCCGTCGGCGGCTCGCAGCGGCTCCTCACCGCCTCGGGCCGGCACGCCGCGGCGCTGGTGAGCGCGCTGGCGCACCCGACGCCGTTTTCGCGCGACCCGGCGCTCCTCGCCCAGGCCAAGGGGCCCCTCTGGCTCTACCTCAAGGGAGAAGGACCGCTGCGCGCGGCCCTCTTCGCCCTCGCTGCGTCGGCGGCGGGCCTGACTGCGCGCGGCCTGGTGGTGCCGGTGCGCGAGCCGATCCTGGCCGGCGGCGCACCCGGGCCCTGCCAAGGCCCGCCTGTGGGCTGCCTGCGTGCCGGCCTCGGGCCCAGCGGACGCGGGCTGCTCTCGATGCTCCTTTCGGAACTGCAAAAGCCGCTGCCGGCGGGAGCCAGCGTCGCCGTCCGCCTCGAGGGTGTCGACGTGCAGCAACTCGCCGGCGACCGAACCCTGCCCCGCGCCCTGCTCATCTCCAGCTCCGCCGCCGACCCGCAGCCAGGTCCTGCGCTGGTCGGCCAGCTCGACCTGGCGGCCATCGACGCAGCGCTCTCGACGCTGTCGCCCCTCGACGCGCTGCGCGGCTCGCTGGCGGCAGGCGCCTATGCGGCGCACCTTCTCTACGGTCCCCTGCTGCGCAACTCCGGCCCGCTGGCGGTGACGGGCGTCGCGGCGAAGAACAACGTCGCGATCGAGCTGCACCTTCCGCTCCGCTAGGTCTCAGGGTCCGTCGTAGATCCCCACCGCCCCGCGCCGGAAGGCCACGATCACCCGCCGCTGCGGGCCCGAGTTATCGATCTGGATGTCCCAGACCGCGCTCCCGGCGTTGGCCCCCAGGGCGGCGCCCGCGTACTGCAGCGTCGAGCCGTCCCGCAGCATCCGGGTCAACCCTTGTCCGTCGCGGTACCCGATCCAGACGCTCTCGTCCGAAGGGTCCCGCGCCACCGCGCCCAGGCGGGCGCTGGGCAGATAGCGGGTGACGTCGCCCAGGAAGTGTCCGTCGTGATCGACGTGCCGCAGGCCGTTGGTCGACGAGCCGATCCAGGCGTCGCCGCCCTTCATCGCGGCGATGCCGCTGACGGAGTCGAAGACCCAGTCGGCCGGGTTGCGCGCGTCGGGCTCGCGGGAGTGCCAGTCGCCGTGGGGCGGATCCCAGCGCTCGCCGATGGGGTCGGGCCAGATGTCCATGCGGTTCCAGTAGGCGGCCTGCGCCGGCAGGTCGGTGGAGATGTCGCCGGAGGTGGCGCTGCTGCTGGAGTAGAGCTCGGTGCGCGGCTGCGCCTTCCAGTAGTCGCCGCCCTCCTCGCCGAAGCGGAAGCGGGTGGTCCGGATCATGCCGCCGAACCAGACGTCGAAGACGGTCGCGCCCGCGCCGTCCCGGTGCGGGACCGCGTCGAGGGCGAGACCGTAGTAGGCGTCGGTCATCATCCAGCCGTGGACGTCGTTGATGCCCGGATGCACGTGCTCCCAGACCGAGGCGTCGGCGGCGAAGCCGAGCGCGAAGCCGTGGTTCGCCCCCAGCCAGACGCGGTTCGAGCCGTGCTCGTAGAGGATCCGGTGGACGGTGCAGAGCTTCTCCCGGCCGAGCGGCTCGTTCCCGACCAGGCCGGGCCCCGAGGAGATGTCGAAGTGCCAAACGCCGAGGCCGCCGCCGGCGAGCATGAGCTTGTCGGCGTCGCCGCTCTTGTAGACGGAGGGATCGGCCCGCTCGTGATCGGCGAGGGTTCCGCCGTAGCGGTCCCACTCGTCTTCGCAGCCTGCCTTGCCCTGGTAGCCGACGAAGGCGACTCCCGCGGTGCCGCCGGAGACGCTGATGACCGGCGTCGCGTCGAGGCTGGGGCTCCTGTCGGCGGGCGCGCCATCGGGAAGGCCGTAGTCGTGCGCGACCTGCCCGTGCAGGTAGCCGTAGGGGTGCAGGCCGTCGCCGATTCCGAAGCCGCGGAACGAACTGCGCCCGCTCTCCCGCACGTAGACGCCCGCGTTGCCGCCGGCGACCCAGAGGTTGCCGCCCTCGTCCATCGACGCGCCCATCACCGTGCCTGACGGCAGGCCGCCTTCGGTGAAGCGCCAGCCGTCGGCGTCCGGCACCGTGGTGATGACGCCGAGGCGCGAGCCGGCATCCGG
>JAYWAJ010000371.1:0-3978 GCA_043782525.1 Deltaproteobacteria bacterium
GTGCCCGCCTCCTTCGACGAGGGCGCGCGGGCGCTGACCCTGCAAGCCGCCGCCGAGGCCGGGCTGCCGCGCCTCCTGCTGCTCGAGGAGCCGCAGGCCGCCTTCTACGACTGGACCCGCGTCCATCGACAGAGCCTCGCCCGCGAGCTCGCCGGCGTTTCGCTGGTGCTGGTGGTCGACGTCGGCGGCGGGACCACCGACCTGACGCTGATCCGCACCCAGGTCCGGGAGGACGCGGCGCCGGTGCTGGAGCGGATCGCGGTCGGCGATCACCTGCTCCTGGGCGGCGACAACATGGACCTCGTGCTCGCGCGCACCGCCGAGCAGCGGCTGGCGCGCAAGCTCGAGGCGGCGCCGTTCGGGGCGCTGGTGCAGGCCTGCCGCGCCGCCAAGGAGCTGCTGCTGGCGCCGGACGCGCCCGAGCGCACCTCGGTGGCGGTGGCCGGCAGCGGCTCCCGGCTGATCGGCGGCACGCTCGCGGTCGAGCTGGGCCGCGAAGAAGTGCGGGCGCTGCTCCTCGACGGCTTCTTCCCCGGCGTCGCTGCCACCGACGCTCCCGCCCGCGCGGCGCGCGCGACCGGACTCGCCGAGCTTGGCCTGCCCTACGCCGCGGATCCGGCCATCACCCGGCACGCCGCCGCCTTCCTCAAAGCGCACGCGCGCACCGCCGGCGATCTCCGTGTCGACGCGGTGCTCTACAACGGCGGCGCGCTCCGTCCCGCGCTCCTCGCCGACCGCCTCACGCAGGTGATCTCGAGCTGGGGCGGCGCGGTGAAGCGGCTGCGCAACGACGCGCCGGACCTGGCCGTCGCGCGCGGGGCCGCCACCTACGCGCTGGTGCGCCGCGGGCTCGGACTGCGCATCGGCGGCGGCAGCGCGCGGGCGTACTACCTCGGCGTCGAGGGCCCGCTGGTGGGAGGCGACGGGGCCCAGGCGGTGTGCGTCGTTCCGCGCGGGGCGCCCGAGGGCGAGGAGCAGCAGCTGGCCCGCGACTTCTCGCTCCTCCTCGGCAAGCCGGTGCGCTTCCGCCTCTTCGCCTCCACCGGCTTCCGGCCCGAGCGCCCGGGAGATCGGGTGACGGTGGACGACGACCTGCGCGAACTGCCACCCTTGCAGACGGTGATCCCCGGAGAGGGAACGGCGCCGGTGCGGGTCCGCGCCGCCCTCACCGAGATCGGCACGCTGGAGGTCTTCTGCCTGGGAGCCGCGGGGCAGAGATGGAAGCTCGAGTTCCAGCTGCGGGCCGGTGGGCAGGAGGGCGGCGCCGTCTCGCAACTGCCGCGCAACATTGAAGCCGCCCGCGAGCAGCTCCAATGGATCTTCGGCAAGAAGCCGGCCGCCGGCGCTTCCGCCAAGGACCTCTGGCGCAGCCTGGAAAAAGTGCTCGGCGACCGCTCGGGCTGGACGCTGCCGACGCTGCGCGACCTCTGGAGCGTGCTCTGGGCCGGCGCGCAGAAGCGCAGGCGGAGCCCCGATCACGAGCGGGTCTTCCTCGCCCTCTGCGGCTTTTTGCTGCGGCCCGGCTTCGGCGCGCCTCTCGACGCCTGGCGCATCGAGCAGGCGTGGACCCTCTACGCGCAGGGCCTGACCCATCACCAGGAGCCTGCCGTCTGGGCAGCCTGGTGGATCCTCTGGCGCCGCCTCGCGGCCGGCCTGCCCGCAGACGCGCACGCTGAGCTCTTCGAGGCCATCGCCCCGCATCTCCGCCCCGCTCCCAAGGGCCGCGTGGCGAACCCGGGCAAGAAGCCGCCGGGCCTCGCCGCCGACGAGATGGTGCGGCTGCTCGGCGCCCTCGAGCGGCTGACCCCGTCGCGGAAGATCGAGGCAGGCGCCTGGCTGCTCGACAAGCTGGGCACGGGAAAGCCCACGCCGGGCGTGGTCTGGGCGCTGGGCCGCCTGGGCGCCCGCGTTCCCGTGGCCGGCGCGGCGCACCATGCGGTCCCGCCGGCCGAGGCGGCAGGGTGGCTGCTGCGCCTGCTCGACCTGGATTTTCGCAGCGCCGCCGAGGCGCCGTTTGCCATCGCGCAGCTGGCACGGCTCTCGGGCGATCGGGCGCGGGATCTCGAAGAGCCGCTCCGGGTGCGAGCCGCCCTGGCGCTGGAGAAGGCAGGCGCGCCGCCGGAGTGGCCGCGCTCCCTCGGGGAGGTGGCCGCGCTCGGAGAGAAGGATGAGCAGCGCGTCTTCGGCGAGGCCCTTCCTCTCGGTCTTCACCTGGCCTCCTGAAGCATCTCCGCCCGCGGCGCGCTGCGCGCTGCCGAAGCACTCGCTCGGTTGGTGCGGAGCGGGGCCACCATCCGCACTTTTTCCCGATGAACCATCTGCGGACGATGCAGGCTGCGGCGCGGCGCAAGAAGCCGTCCCCTCTGGGTGCAGTGGTCCGCGGCATGATCGCGGGCGCCCTCGGCGCGGGCGTGCAGTCGCTCTTCTTCAAGGCGACCGCGCGCTGGGTGCCGAAGCCGACCCGGCTGCCGAAGGATCTCCAGAAGCCGGAGCCGGAGGCCAAGGACGAGACGCCGCTGCAGACGGTCGCGCGCCGCACCGTCGAAGGCATGATGCAGCGGGGTCCGGTCACCTCCGAGACGAAGGACGCCGCCGGCGGCGCCATCCACTATCTCTTCGGCGCCGCCTGGGGCGGAGTCTACGCGCTCTGCCGGGAGAGCTTCCGGACCTCGCCGGTCCTCTTCGGCCTCGGCGTCTGGATGGCGAGCGACAACCTGCTCCTGCCGGCCTTCCGCGTCGCCGCCTGGCCGCAGCACTACCGCCTGCAAGAGCATCACTACGCGGTCCACGCGCACGTCGTCTACGGGCTCAGCACCTCCGCCGCCTACGCGCTCCTGCGCGATCTCGGCCCCGTGCCGCTCAGCACCGTGCCGGCCATGCTGGCCCTGCAGGCCTGGGCGTGGGTCCTCCGATCTCCGCCCGGGCGCCTGCTCCAGCGAGTGCAGCCTTGGCGGCAACGTTTCCTCAACGGGACGCTGGTGCAGAAGGCCGCGCTCGCATAGACCTGCCGGCGTGACCCGCTACATCCACGGCGACACCGACGCGGTCGAGTCCGATCGGCTGGAGAAGCAGGCGCGCTTCCTCACCCGCTGGATCCTCGACGGCGTCGAAGCCGGCCCCGGCGCCCGCGTGCTCGATCTCGCCTGCGGCACCGGCGCCATGATGCGCCGCCTCGCCGCCCGCCTGCCCGACGCGCACCTCTTCGGAGCCGATCTCTCCCTTCGCCAGCTCCGCGCCGCCCGCGCCCGCAGCGACTGGCTGATGCTGATCGAGAGCGACGCTGCCGCCCTGCCCTTCCGCGCCCAGGCCTTCGACGTGGTCCACTGGTCGTGGCTGCTCGAGCACGTCGCGCCCGGCCGGGCCGTGCAGATCCTGCGCGAGGTGCGCCGCGTCCTCTCGCCCGCGGGCCACGCCTGGATGACCGAGGTCGACAACGACTCGCTCGCCTTCTGGCCGCGCCTCCTGCTCGCCGAGGAGTGCTTCCGCGAGCTGTGGCGGGCGCAGGAAGAAGGGGGCGGAGATCCCATCATCGGCCGCAAGCTCTATGGCCTCTGCCGCGCGGCAGGCTTCGCCACCGTGCAGACCCTGCCGACGACCTTTCACCTCCACCAGGGATCTCCGCCCGGCTACTTCCACGGCATGCTGGAAGAGTTCGCCGGCATCCTCGACAGCGCCCGCGAATCCCTGCCCGCGCACTTGAAGCCGCGGGCTGACGAGGCCTTCGCGCAGGTTCTCGATCTGGAGAAGGACCCGGGCGCGTCGTTCACCTACACCTGCATCCGCGTCCGCGCCTCGCCCTGATCCGGGCCCAGCGAGGGCGAGACCGGGAGTCTGGTTCGAAATATTGGCGGGCAGCGACGCCGGCCTCACCGTCAGGGGCCGTCCGGGCCACGACATGCCCCGCGGGTGGGGCGGGAGTTGGGCGGTTCGCGCTGCGAGGAGCGGGGCACGACGCGGCCCGGCCGACCCCTGCGGCTG
>JAYWAJ010000372.1:0-3970 GCA_043782525.1 Deltaproteobacteria bacterium
CTGCGCTTCGAGCGCGGGAACATCATCGTCAACCTCGGCCGCGCCGAGGCGGTGCTGCCGGTCCGCGAGCAGACGCCGCGCGAGTCGTACCGCGCCGGCGACCGGGTGCAGGCCTTCGTGCTCGACGTGCTGCGCGAGAGCAAGGGCCCGCAGATCATCTTGAGCCGCGCCTCGCCGGAGCTGGTCCGCAAGCTCTTCGAGATGGAGGTCCCCGAGATCGCCGAAGGCGTCGTCGTCATCGAGGCCTGCGCCCGCGAGCCCGGCGGCCGCACCAAGATCGCGGTGGCCTCCCGCGACGGCGACGTCGACCCGGTCGGCGCCTGCGTCGGCATGAAGGGCAGCCGCGTCCAGGCCGTCGTGCAGGAGCTGCGCGGCGAGAAGATCGACATCGTCCCCTGGGACGAGGATCCGGCCCGCTTCGTCTGCAACGCGCTCCAGCCCGCCGAGGTCTCGCGGGTGCTGCTCGACGAGCAGAACAAGGCGATGGAGATCATCGTCCCCGACGACCAGCTGTCATTGGCGATCGGGCGGCGCGGCCAGAACGTCCGGCTCGCGGCCCAGCTCACCGGGTGGAAGCTCGACATCAACTCGGAGAGCCGCGTCAAGGAGATGCGCGAGTTCGCCAGCAAGAGCCTGACCTCGGTCGGGCTGCCCGAGGCCACCGTCGAGCTGCTCTACGCGCACGGCTTCCGCAGCGCCAAGGACTTCGCCAACGCCTCGACTGAAGTGCTGCTGCAGATGCCGGGCATCACCGCCGACAACGTCGAGCGGTACCTCGCCGCTGCCCGCGACCAGATCGGCAAGGACGAGGAGGAGCTCTCCCGCATCGAGCGCGAGCGCGAGGAGGCCCGGGCCGTCGAGGCGCGCCGCCACCCGAGCGACCTGACCCAGGCCGAGCGCCTGCTGCGCGTGCGCGGCATCTCCGACCGCAACATCGAGCAGATGTCCACCGCCGGCTACAAGACGGTGGAGGACATCCACAACGAGCCCGACGTGGTGAAGTTCGGCGAGGCGTCCGGGCTGGGCGTGAAGAAGGGCAAGCAGGTCAAGGCGGCGGTGGAGCACTACCTGCAGGAGGAGGCGCGCATCAAGGCCGACCTCGACGCGAAGAAGGCCGCCGCAGTCAGCGCGGCGCCTGCGTAGATGCCGCGGGGACGGCGGGCCTCCAGGGTGCGGCCCGCCGTGCCGCAGCGCCGCTGCGTCGGGTGCCGGAAGGTCCGGCCGAAGGCGGAGCTGCTGCGGCTGGTGGCGGAGGGGGGGCAGGCAGCCCTGGGAGCGGGCAGGGCGGGGCGCGGCTGCTGGCTCTGCCGCGACGAAGCCTGCGCGCGGTCGGCCCTGAAAACGGGGCAGATCCCGCGGGCGCTGAAGGGCGGCGGAGCGGCGCCGGAGTTGGGCCGCCTGCTGGAATGGATGGGTCTCCGGGCGCTTGACGGCGACGGAGGCGGCAGACTAAAGAGCTAGCCCCCTTGCGGGGAGCTGGCTCCTTTTAGGGGACAGGATGAGCGGCCAGCCGCGATTCGTGTCCCCAGTGGGTTGAAATGGCGAAGAAGCGCGTTTACGAGCTTGCGAAGGACCTCGGCCTCTCCAACAAGGAGATGGTCGAGTGGCTGCATGCGCACGAGTACGACGTGAAGAGCCACTCCTCCTCGCTGGAGGATGATCAGGCCCACGCGGTGATGGAGAAGTTCAAGGGCGAGAAGTCGCCGAAGGCTCCGGCGCCCAAGCCGTCCGGGAGCGGAGTCGTGCTGCGCCGCAAGCGCGCGGACACCGCCGCCGAGGCGGAGCACGAGATCGATCGCCGCGCCGAAGGCGTGACGGCGGGCCAGGGGACCGACCACACCGCCCCGGCCGAAGTGCAGAAGCCGGTCGAGGCCAAGGCCGCCGAGCCGGAGCACAAGCCCGAGGCTCCCCGCGAGGAAGAGCCGCCGGCCGCGCCGACGCCCGCCGAAGAGATCGTCGCCAAGGCCGAGGATTCGCCGGCGCCCGTGCAGGCAGCGGCGGCAGAG
Source organism: Deltaproteobacteria bacterium (assembly GCA_043782525.1). Taxonomy (GTDB): domain Bacteria; phylum Myxococcota; class Myxococcia; order Myxococcales; family 40CM-4-68-19; genus 40CM-4-68-19. The sequence goes on from JAYWAJ010000372.1 coordinate 2,007, forward strand.
CCGCAGCCGGTGGCGGCGGTGGTCGCCCCGGAGCCTGTCCCGGAGCCCGTCCCCGAACCGCAGCCCGTCGCCGCGCCGGTCGAGCACAAGCCCGCCCTCGCCGCGGCCCCGCCGCCCGCCGCCCAGCCTCTGCAGCCGCAGCCGACCACCCGCACCGCCGAGCCGTCCAGGATGAGTCCTCCGCATTCCAGCAACGTGCCCGCCGGCGTTCCCAAAGTCGCCGCGCGGCCCGCCCCGCCGCCGCCGCCGCGACCGACGGTGCGCCCGCCTCCGCCGCGCCCCACCGGGCCCATCGTCCAGGGTCCGGGCGGCGTGCAGTCGATCCAAGTCACCGAGAACATCTCAGCGCGCCCTTCCGCCACCCGCGCGGTGGTGCTCTCGCGCCCGCTCATCCCCATCGCGCGCCCGGCGCCGCGTCCGCCCCCGGGCGGCGGCTTCCGTCCGCGCCCGGTGGGCGAGGTCCGCGAGCTGGCGGTCGTCTCGGGCGGTCCGGGCCGCGGCCGCGAGTTCATCGACGTCACCAAGGACACCAAGGGCGCCCCGACCCGCGGCAAGAAGGGTCCGCGGGTCGAGAAGATCGAGTCGATCTCCAAGCAGGACCTGGTCGCCCTCGCCCACCAGCGCGCCTACGTGCCCGTCCGCGGGCACAAGAAGAAGAGCGCCAAGAAGGGCAAGTCGACCGAGATCACCGAGATGTCCGAGCACAAGAAGGTGCTCCGCATCGAGGAGACCATCACCCCGTCCGAGATGTCGCAGGCCATGGGCGTGAAGAGCGCCGACCTGATCAAGAAGCTGGTCGCCGCCGGGAAGATGATCACCCAGAACCAGCAGATGGACTTCGACACCGCCTCGCTCCTAGCCATCGACTACGGCTGGAAGGTGGAGAAGGTCGGCTTCGAGATCGACGAGTTCATCACCGACACCGAGGACAAGCCCGAGGATCTCATCTTCCGGCCGCCGGTGGTCACCATCATGGGCCACGTCGACCACGGCAAGACCTCGCTCCTCGACGCCATCCGCAAGACCACGGTGGCGGCGGGCGAGGCGGGCGGCATCACCCAGCACATCGGCGCCTACTCGGTGGAAGTGATCGGCTCGGACGGCGGCGAGGCGAACATCACCTTCCTCGACACCCCGGGCCACGAAGCCTTCACCGCCATGCGTGCGCGGGGCGCCAACGCCACCGACATCGCGGTGCTGGTGGTCGCTGCCGACGACGGCGTCATGCCGCAGACCATCGAGTCGATCAACCACGCCAAGGCGGCGGAAGTCACCATCATCATCGCCATCAACAAGATCGACAAGCCGGGCGCGCAGCCCGACCGCATCAAGCAGCAGCTCAACGAGTACGGGCTGATTCCGGAAGAGTGGGGCGGCGACACCATGATGATCCCGGTCTCGGCGCGCACCGGCGACGGGCTGGAGAAGCTGCTCGAGGCGATTTTGTTACAGGCGGAAGTGCTGGAGCTCAAGGCCAACCCCAACAAGCCGGCCACCGGCGTGGTCATCGAGGCCAAGCTGGAGAAGGGCCGCGGACCCGTGGCCACCGTGCTGGTGCAGGAAGGCACGCTGCGGGTCGGCGACGCCATGGTGACCGGCAGCCACTCCGGCCGCGTCCGCGCCATGATGAACGAGCACGGCGAGCAGGTCGACGACGTGCCGCCGGGCTTCCCGGTGGAAGTCCTCGGCCTCGACGGCGCCCCCTCGGCCGGCGACGACTTCGACATCGTCGAGGACGAAGCCTCCGCCGCCGAAGTCGCCGAGCACCGCCGCCGCAAGGCGCGCGACAAGGAGATGTCGAAGAACACCAAGCTGACCATCGACGACTTGATGAAGCAGGGCAAGAAGGACGAAGCCAAGGTCCTCAAGCTCATCATCAAGGCCGACGTGGGCGGCTCGGTCGAGGCGCTCAAGGCCGCGGCCATCCGGCTCTCCACGCCCAAGGTCACCGTCGACGTCATCCA
>JAYWAJ010000373.1:0-10469 GCA_043782525.1 Deltaproteobacteria bacterium
GGATGCGAGGCGACGCCGCCGAGATGGGCGACGGCCTGCAGCGGCCCGGTGAGCAGCGCGGCGCTGGAGGCATCGAGATCGGCCAGCGTGAAATCCTCGCTGTGCGATTCGATGTCGAGCTGCCAGTCCGGCCCGAAGCGCCCCGCCATCTCCAGGCTGGCCGCGCCGTGGTGGAGCTCGAGGTTTTCGATCTGCAGCCGCGGCTCCTGCCCGTGCAGGGTGAAGCGCGCCTTGCCGTGGTCGAACTTCTCCTCAAAGAGCGAGACCCCGTCCAGGAGCAGCGTCGCCGTGCCGTCGGGACCGGCGATGGGCCCCTTGACGTCGATGACGCCGGTGAGGTGCCCGTCGACGTCCTTCTCGTCCTGCACCGTCGAGAGCGTCGGCACCAGCCCGACCGCCAGCTGCACCAGGTCGTGCAGGTAGGCGTCGGAGAGCTCGAGGTGCGCCTCGGCCGGCATGTCGTCGGCGCCGACGTCGATGGAGACGCGCCCTGCATACGAGCTGCGATCCTTGCGCCCGCGGATCTGATCGAGGGTGAGCTGCATCGCCCGGGTGCCGAAGTCCAGCTGGGTCGAGACGTCGCCCAGCGCCAGGTCCATGAAGTGCAGGTCGTGGACCGCGGCGCTGCTCTCGATTGTCAGATCTTGGTACGGCCCGGCGACCTTGGCGGCGAAGGTCAGCTTGCCGTGGGTCGGAATCGGTCCCAGGTGGCCGCGGAAGTCGTCGAGGTCGAGCCCCTCCCCATGTCCGAGCAGCTGCATGCCCTTCTTCATCTCGGTAAAGAACGTGCTCTGCACCTCGACCCGCGAGGTCCCCGCCTCGATGGTCGCCCGCCGCAGCGTCACCTTGTCCTTGTCGATGGCCAGCGTGGTGAGGAGCTTGCCGCGGGGGAACTCGAACATCCGCTTCGCGCCGCGCTTGTCGTAGGCCTCGTCCAGCACGGCGAAGTCGGCGATGTCGAAGCTGGTCTCGCCCGACAGCTGCAGCGGCAGGAGCGTACCCCGGGCCTGCGCACGTCCGGAGGCGCGAAGCACCACCATGCTGTGCGGCACGCCCAGCTTGCGCAGCAGCTCCTGCAGCTCGAGGTTCTGCAGGGTGAGATCGGCGGTCACCGGCAGCGCCGACTCCTCGAGCCCCAGCTCGAGGGTGCCGGTGAGGGAGCCGCCCTTGCCCATGGGCAGCTCGAGCCGGTCGATGCGGATTCGCGCCGGCGTGGCGTTGAAGCGGAGCCGCGCCTCGCCGGGCAGGAAGCCCTCGAGCGCCAGGCCCTTGAGGCGCAGATCGCCGGCTATCTTGGGCTTGCCGTGCGTCACCGTCACGGTGGCGTCGGCGGAGAGCGCGCCCTTCACGCCCTCGAGCACGCCGGGCAAAAGCCGCTGCGCCGCCGCCTCCAGATCGTCGGCGCGCAGGTTGGCCGAGAGCTCGATCTGCGGATCGCAGATCCCCTGCAGGGTGCCCTTGAGGAAGGCGCTGGCCTCGGTGCCGATCAGATCGGCGCGCTCGAGCTGGACCGCGCCCGCGCCGCGCAGGTCGATGGATCCCGCCGTGCGCGTGGCGATGAGGCCGATGGTGCGGCCCGGCACCTGGACGCTGCCGCCGTGGGTGGCGACCTTGACCGCCAGCTGCCCGGCGCGGCCCTTGATGCTCACCGAGACCCGCGGGACCACGACGTGCAGCCCGGCGGCCTGCAGCTCGAAGCTCGCCTTGCGCACCTGGACGCGGCCGAACTCGAAGCGGTCGAGCACGTCGGGCAGGCACTGGCCGCCGCTGGGGGGAGACGAGCCCGCCTGGTCCAGCGCGATGTGCACCTCGGGGTGATCGATCTCCAGCCGCTCCAGCCGCACGCGCTGCAGGAGGGGCCGCACCACCACCTGGGCGAAGACGCGCACGATGCGCACTTCGATGCGGCCGCCGGGATCGCCGACCTGCAGCCCTTCGATGGTGACCTTGCCCACGCCCGGCTCGACCGAGCAACGGGCCACTTTCACCCGCGCCGCCGTCGCCTCTTCGATGGTGGCGACCGCGTAGGCGCAGAGGTTGTTGGCGACGAAGTCGGTGCGCAAAAACGCCACCGCGCCGCCCGAGATGACGGCGGCGGCCAGTCCGGCGGCGACCAGGATCCGGCTCAGCACGACGCTTCCCCCGGCTCCTTCAACTCGGCTTCGCCAGCCCGGCGAGGTAGCGATCGATCTCGCCCAGGTTGATGGGCTTGCCCTTCTCCGGAGCGGGAGCGGTGGGCGGTGTGGAAGGCTTGCGCGGAACCGGCGCCGAGTTCTCGACCGGCGCGGCGCCCCCGTCGAGGCCGAGGTCGAGGGCCACGCGGGCGATCATCGCCTCGTCGATCATCGGCGAGCGGGCGACGTACCCTTCGAAGAGCGCGTTGTCGCAGAGCGTGTTGATCACCCGCGGCGTGCCGCCGGAGAACTGGTGGACGGCCCGCACCGCCTCGGGCGTGAAGGGCATCCGCGACGCGCCCGCCAGCCGCAGGCGGTGCTTGATGTACGCCTCGGTGCTCTCCTGCGCGAGGTGGTCCAGCCGGTACTTGATGGCCACCCGCTGCGCCAGCGGCGGGTCGAGCTTGAGGTTCTGCTCGATCTCGGGCAGCCCGAAGAAGACCAGGCTGAGCAGCTTGCGCTCCGGCACTTCCAGGTTGAGCAGGCCGCGGAATTCCTCCATCAGCTCGCGCGTCGCCAGCATCTGCGCTTCGTCGATGAGGACCACGGCCTTCTTCCCGGACTCGTAGATCCGCACCAGCCGCTGGTAGAGCTGGCCGAGCAGCGTCAGCTTGTCCTCGCTGGGCGAATCGACCCCCAGCTGCAGGGCGATGCGCTTGAGCAGCCAGGACGCGGTCACGCCGCTGTGGATGATGACGAGGAGCGCCGCCTCGTACTCGGTCTCGGGCAGCGAGTCGAGCAGCCGCCGCGCCAGCGTGGTCTTGCCCGCGCCGATGTCGCCGACGAGGATGCCGAGGCCCTTCATCTGCGCGCACAGGTGCGTCAGCCGCACCAGCGCCTGCGAGTGCTGCGGCGAGTTGAAGTAGAACCGCGAGACCGGCGCGTTGGAGAACGGCTCCTGGGCCAGCTCGTAGTAGTCGAGATAATTCACGGTCTCGCTCGCATCAGACGAAGCCGATCTTGCGGGCCTTGCGCGCCGCTGCCGAGTCCGGGTCCGGTCCGCTGCCGGAGGAGACCTGCTGCTGCGGGGCGGCGGCGGGCTGCGGGGGCGTCGAGGCGGTCACCGGCGGGCGGACCTGGGCGGCGGCCTTCTGCGCGACGGCCGGAGGCGCGGGCCGGGCGGTCTGCTTCACCACCGGACGCGGCGGCGCCGAGGCGATGGGCTGGGAGATGGTGCCGCCCAGCCGCACGATGCGCGTCTGCACGTCGCGGTACTTGGGATCGCCGCGGTCGATGTCGCCGTAGAGCTCGAGCGCCTCGGCCGTCTGGCCCATGCCCTCGAAGGCCGCGCCCAGCTCGAAGACCAGCGCGCGGCGCGCCTCGACGGTCAGGTCCGCCAGCAAAAGGCCGCTGCGGAAGCGCTCGATGGCCGCCTCGGGGTGGCCCCGCTCGATCTCGCACATGCCCAGCATGGTGATGCAGTCGGCCGCGCGCGTGCCGCCGCCGTGCCGCACCGCCAGCTCGAACTCGGAGATGGCCTCGTCGATGAGCCCCATCTCCTTGTAGGCGATGCCCAGGTCGTAGTGCGTCTGCACGTCCTCGGGCCGCACCGTCTGCTGCACCTTGGCGCGGAACTCGCCGAGCACTTCCTGCACGCCGACCTGGAAGGGAGCCAAGGCGTCGGCGTCGAGCGGGTTGTCGTCCGCCACCGGCTCCTCGCCGGCTTCGGCGGCCAGCTCCGCCGCCAGCTCGGCGGCGAGGTCGTGGTGCTCGGGCGGCAGGTCCGACGACACGCCCCGGGGAAGCTCCTGCGGTGCCGCCGGCCGCCTGTCCTCGGCGGGCTTGCCCCCGCCCAGATCGTGCAGGCGGGACGACGCGCCCGGATGGTCGGGCGCGGCCAGCAGGATCGCCTCGAGGATGGCCCGGGCGTCTTCCGGCAGCCCGGCCTGGAGATAGAAGTCGGCCTCGGCGAGGTCGCTCGCGAACCCGTCGTCGTCTTCGGCGACCGGCGCCACCGGAACGTCGGAGGGCGCATCGAGCAAAGCCTCGGGCTCGCTGGCCGCCTCGGCCTGGGCAAGGACCTCGTCCTCGCCGACGGCCTGCGCGACGATCGGGTCCTGGTGGTTCTCGCCGTATTCCTCGGTCGAGGCGGAGATGGAGGTGACCTCCATCGCCTCCTCGACGACCGTCTCCTCGACGATCTCGTCCTCTGCGGCCTCGGGCTCCCGCGCGGCGCCCAGCGAGAGCGCGGCGTTGCCCGGATCCACTGCGCGCAGCTCGGCGCGCGCCGCTTCCGCCCGCGGATCGCCGCGCTCGACCGACAGCCGCAGCAGCGTCGAGAGCGAGGCGATGGCGTCGTCCTTGCGCCCCGTCGCCAGCGCCACCGTCTTCGCCTTCTCGTGCGCGTCGAGGTTTTCGGGGTCCGCCGAGAAGATCTTGCGCAGGTGCTCCAGCGCTTTCTCGTGCAGGCCGTACTTGATGTAGACCTCGGTCTCCTTGAGCAGCTTGGGGACCGCGGCCGCGGTGGGCGCCTGCCCTGCCACCGCCGGAATCGGCGCGGTGGGCGGCCGGGCCGCCTGGATGGGCGAAGTCGGCGGCCGTGCGTAGGCCAGCGGGGCCGTGGGCGGACGCGAGACCTGCACTGGCGCGGTCGAAGGCCGCGACGGCGAGGCAGGAACGGAGGGAGCGGGCGCGCGGCCGGCCTGGATGGGCTGGGTCGCGGGGCGCGAGGGGGGCGCGGCCACCTCGGCGTCGAGGGCCTTGAGCGCCGCCTTCAATTCCTGGTCGTCGGAGGCGAGACCGAGCGCCTGCTCGTACGTCCGGCGCGCGTCCGCCACGCGGCGCGCGTCGGCATGCACCCGGGCCAGCTCCTTCAGCACCGAGACGGTCTTGGAGACCTGACCCAGCTCCTGGAAAGCGCGGGCCAGCATCTGCAGCGTGCCGAGGTCGCGCGGGTTGGCCTTGAAGCAGATCTGCAGCTTGGCGAGCGCCCGCTTGGAGTCGCCCCGCGCGAGGTAGCTCTCGGCCAGCTCGCGGGCCAGCGTGATGTCGCTCTGGTCGAGGTGGCTGATGCGCTCCGCCACGCGCAGGTAGTCGTCGCTGCGGCCGTTTCTTTGCAGGTACTGGGCGGCCCGCCGCAGCTCGGCGACCGCCTCGATGAGGTTGTCCTCGCGCGCGTACTGCTCGCCCAGCCGGATGCGGGCGGCGACATTGTCGGGATCGAGGTCGACCAGCTTCTTCAGCGTATCGAGGCTGGCCTTGGTGTCGCCGATCTTGTCGTAGTACGCCGAGACGGTCTGCCACTCCTTGGTGGCGTCGCCGACCAGGCCGAGCTGCTGGTAGAGCTCGGCGAGGCGGACGTTGACCTCGACGCGATCGATGACCTTGAGCACCTGCTTGTAGAGCGCGACCGCCTTGAGATAAAAGCCTTGCGCCGCGTAGGTCTTGGCGACCTTCTCGAAGCAGTCGGCCGCCTCCGCCTTGCGGTTCATCTTCTGGTACAGCTCGGCGAGCTTCTGCAGGACGCGGACGTCGTCCGGATCCACTTCCAGCACCCGCTGGAATTCCTTGACCGCCTTGTCGAACTGACCTTTGGAGATCAGCTTCGAGGCTGATTCCATGACCTTGTTTTTGTCCATCGGTCTGGTCGGCTCTCGGGTCGGAAGGGACGGCAGGGCGAAGCGCCCCAACGTAACGGGAAATCTGCTTTGCGGTCAAGGAAGTGGCTGGCTGTACACAGACGCGCGGGAAGGCCCGAAGATTCCCGCTCTAGGCGGGGTTTTCCGCGAGCAGTTTCTCGACCAGGCGGGTGTCGTAGCGCCCTTGTACGAAAGGCTCGTACATGAGGAGCTTCTTGTGGAAGGGGATGTTGGTCTTGATCCCTTCAACGATGTACTCCTCCAGCGCACGCCGCATCCGCATGATCGCCGCCGGCCGGCTGTCGGCGAAGACGATCAGCTTGGCCACCATCGAGTCGTAGTAGGGCAGCACCCGGTACTGCTCGTAGGCCCCCGAATCGATGCGCACACCCAGCCCGCCCGGCGGGTTGTAGGCGGTAATCAGACCCGGTGACGGCGCGAAGGTCACCGGATCCTCGGCGTTGACCCGGCACTCGATGGAGTGCCCCTTCATGACGATGCTCTTCTGGGTGCGCCCCAGCTCCTCGCCCGAGGCGAGCCGGATCTGCTCCTTGAGCAGGTCGATGCCGGTGACGCTCTCGGTGACCGGGTGCTCGACCTGGATGCGGGTGTTCATCTCCATGAAGTAGAAGTCAGAGCGCTCGTCGAGGAGGAACTCGATGGTGCCGACGTTGTTGTACTTGACCCGCCGCATCGCCTCGACGGCGACGCGCCCCATCCGCTCGCGCAGCTTGTCGTTGAGGGCCGGGCTGGGCGCCTCCTCCAGCATCTTCTGGTGGCGCCGCTGCACCGAGCACTCGCGCTCGCCGAGGTGGATGATGTTGCCGTGCTCGTCGGCGACGATCTGGATCTCGATGTGCCGCGGCCGCTCGACGTAGCGCTCGACGTACATGTCGCCGTTGCCGAAGGCCGCCAGCGCCTCCGCCGAAGCCGTCCGGAAGCCCTGTGCCAGCTGCTCCTTCTCGCGGACGATCTTCATCCCGCGCCCGCCGCCGCCCGCCGCCGCCTTGAGGATGACCGGAAAGCCGACCTTCTCGGCCAGCCGCACCAGGTCGCGCTCGTCCTGGACCACGCCCTCGCTGCCGGGAAGCTGGGGGAGGCCGGCCTCCTTCATCGCCTCCTTGGCGCGGATCTTGTTGCCCATCATCCGGATCATCTCCGGACGCGGGCCGATCCAGCCCAGCCCCGAGTGCAGCACCATCTCGGCAAACTCGGCGTTCTCGGAGAGGAAGCCGTAGCCGGGATGGATGGCGTCCGCCCCGCTGATCTCGGCGGCAGACAGGAGAGCCGGGATGTTCAGATAGCTTTCCTTGCTGGGCGGCGGTCCGATGCAGATCGACTGGTCGGCGAAGCGCACGTGCAGGGAGCTGACGTCGGCGGTCGAGTGGACGGCCACCGTCTCGATGCCGAGCTCGCGCGCCGCGCGGATGATGCGCAGCGCGATCTCTCCGCGGTTGGCGATGAGGATGCGGTGGAACATCTAGTCTCCGGGGGAGACTGGAGGCCGCCCCAGTGGCCGCGACGTCGAGCTCACGCGATCGGCTCGAACTTGAAGAGGGCCTCGCCGTACTCGACCGGGCTGCCGTTCTGCACCAGCGCCTCGACCAGGCGGCCCGGCTGCTCGGCCTCGATCTCGTTCATCAGCTTCATCGCCTCGACGATGCACAGCACCTGGCCCTTCTTCACCACCGTGCCCACCTCGACGAAGGGCGGGTTCTCGGGCGAGGCAGAGCGGTAGAAGGTCCCCACGAAGGGCGAGTTGACGCTGAAGGTCTTGCTGTCGGCCTTGGGCGCGGCGGGGGCCGCCAGCGCTGCTGGAGCCCCCGAGGGAGCGGGCGGCGCAGCCGGCGGCGCGACCGTCGCCACCGGAGCGACCTGGACCGCTGCCACGGGGGCCGGGGGATGCCCGAGCCGCAGGTCGAGCGACTCCTCACCGGAGGCCCACCGGAGGCGGGTGACGTCCGTCCCCTGCAGCGCTGCGAGGATTGCCTTGAGCTTCTCGACGTCCAAATCGCGCCCCCTGGAGGTCAGCCCACGCGCGTCAGGTACTCGCCGCTCCGCGTGTCGATCTTGAGAATGTCGCCCTCGTTGATGAAGAGCGGCACGTTCAGCGTGTAACCCGTCTCCAGCGTCGCCGGCTTGAGCGCTCCCGAGACGGTGTCGCCGCGCGCGCCGGGATCGCACTTGACGACCTTCAGCTCGACCGCATTGGGCAGGTCGACGGTGATGGCCCGCCCGTTCCAGAAGAGCACCGAGGCCTCCATGTTCTCCTTGAGGAAGTTCCTCGACTCGCCCAGCCCCTCGGCGTCGATGTGGCTCTGCTCGAAGTTCTTGGAGTCCATGAAGACGTAGTGGTCGCCCTCCTTGAAGAGGTACTGCATCTTCTTCTCTTCGATGTCGGGGCGACCGACTTTCTCTCCCGACTTGAAGTTCTTCTCCAGCGTGCGGCCGGAGATGAGGCTCTTGTAGCGGGTGCGGGTGAAGGCGTTGCCCTTGCCCGGCTTGACGTGCTGGAACTCGACGATGACGAACGGCTCGTTGTCCATGAGGATCTTGAGTCCGTTGCGGAACTCGCTGGTGTCGATCACGTCGGCCATCGGCGCTTCTCCTGGTCTTCGCCAGCGCGGGGTCACCGCAGCCTTCGGGGCGCGACGGTCTACCGCAAAGAACAGCGATCGTCCAGATGGTTGCACCGCCGAAGCCCGCCGCCCCGGCCCTGCAGCCAGCCGGCTTACAGCTGGGCCGCCAGCTTCGGGCTGGCGATGCGCAGCTCGTACCGCGCGCGGCCGACGTTCCCGTCGGGTGCCATGGTGAGCACGAGGAAGTAGTCCGGCGTGAGCGGGCGCGCCACCGCCACCATCTTCTCGGTGCGGATGGAGACCTCGGAGGTGAGGCCCATCTGCAGCGTGTCGGCCGCCTGCCGCACCTGGGAGATGATCCCGGAGTACTCGACGAGCAGGATGTTCATCTCGATGCCGGAGGCGCTGCGGGCCTCGTGGGTCTCGATGGGGATGCCGTCGAAGCCCATCACGCTGGCGGCGTAGGAGCCATCCACCTTGCCGCAGATCTGCTCGAGGTCTTCACGAAAGCCCATTCAACTCCTCTTGCGGCTCCCGATGCGCTGGAGCAGCTCCTGCAACGCCTCTATCCGCGGTCCCGAAGACGGCAGCTCGAGCAGCCTCTGCCGCGCCACCTCGTCGCCCTGCTCTGCCAGCTGCCGGTAGATCTCGCGCGCCCGGCCCAGCAGGCCCTGCTTCGCGTACAGCTCGGCGAGCGTGCGGGTCGCCATGCGGCGGACCCTAGCGGATCCGCCGCCGGGGCGCTACAGGCAGCTGACGACGGCGGTGCCGGTGGAGGCCGCCCAGGGACCGCCCAGCCCGCACCCGGCGGTGTTGCAGTAGCGGAAGAGGTACTCGCGCTCGGAGGTGTGGACCGTCGAGCCGTCGAGCAGCTTGCCCTCGATGTGGAAGGTCACGCGGATGTAGGTGCCGTTGGGGACCGCGATGGCGACGCCGTTGAAGATGTCGATGCCGACGGTGGCCTTGGAGCTGGTGGGGACCTCGAGGCCCGAGACGGGGATGGTGTTCTGCCCTGGAGCCGCGCCTGCCGAGGCGGGGATGAACTCGTAGTCGACCACCGCCTGGTGCGGCAGGAAGGTGGTGGTGCCCGTCCCCAGCAGCGAGTTGAGGCCGAGGGCGGGCGAGATGCTGTTCTGCACCACCGCCGCGACGCTGCCGCGGTTCTCCGCCGGGTTGTAGGGCAGCTGGCTGAACTCGCCCGAGCCCGGATCGAACTTGCAGGAGACGGTGGCGGTGGCGCCCGTCCCCGAAGCGGTGGCGGTGGGCGGGATCAAGCCGACGATGGTCAGGAAAGAGTTCTCGTTTCGCGTCTTGCAGCTCGCCAGGAGAAGCGCGAGGGCGACGATGGCGTGGCGGGTCTTCATGTCTTCAGCCTCCTACTGCTTGCCTTCGTCGGCCGCGCCAGGGGCGGCGGCGACGATGGACTGCGAGCGGTTGACGATGCGGGGCGTGATGAAGACCAGCAACTCGGTGCGGTCGTCGCTGATCGCCTTCTTCTTGAACAGCCAGCCGAGCACCGGGATCTTCGAGAGCACCGGGACCTCGTTCCACGACTCCGCGTTGCGGCGGGTGTAGATGCCGCCGATGACGGTGGTGTCGCCGTCGCGGACCAGCACTTCGGTCTTGGCCTCGCGGCGGGTGATCGAGGGCTGGCCGTTGGATCCGGTCAGGCCGGGGTTGGGCTGGTTGTTGGTGGCGTTGATCTTCATCTGGACCGAGCCTTCCTGCGTCACGTGCGGCGTGACGCGAAGCTCGAGGCGGGCTTCGATGAAGGTGGTGGTGACGCCGGCGGCGCTGGTCTGCGAGAAGGGGATGCTGACGCCCTGGCTGATGCTGGCGTCGATGTTGTCGACCGTGACCACCCGCGGCGAGCTGATGGTCTTGATGGTGCCGCTGTTCTCGTACGCAGAGAGGCGCAGGTTCAGGTTCGCCGCACCGCCGGCGCTGCCGAAGACGAAGCCGACGCCAGCGCCCTGGTTGAGGCCGATCGGCGCCGGCATGTTGACGGCGAAGTTGGTGTTGCCGCTGGAGACCCCCTGGAGGCCGCCGATGGGCGCGCTCGAGTCGTCGGCGGCGCCTGCCACCGCGAGGAGGTTCGGAAAGATCAGCCCGGTCGGGTTCCCGAAGGTCGGCGCCAG
>JAYWAJ010000374.1:0-10469 GCA_043782525.1 Deltaproteobacteria bacterium
GTCATCGAGGCGAAGTCGATCGGCAAGTCGTTCGACGGCAGGAAGATCATCGAAGACGTCAGCCTGATCCTGCAGAAGGGCGAGCGCATCGGCATCGTCGGCAAGAACGGCGCCGGCAAGACCACCTTCTTGCGCATGCTGCTCGGCGACCTGCCGCCCGACTCGGGCGAAGTGATCATCGGCAAGAACACCAAGATCGCCTACTACGACCAGCAGCGGGCGCAGCTCGACCCGGAGTGGACCGTGTACGAGTCGGCGCTGGGCGAGCGCATCCGCGGCGACGTGCGGCGCAGCGAGGACTACCTCGAGCTGGGCGACCGGCGCATCGCGCTGCGCGACTACCTCGACGACCTGCTCTTCCCGGTGCCGATGCAGAAGATGCAGGTGAAGGCGCTGAGCGGCGGCGAGCGCAACCGGCTGCTTTTGGCGCGGCTCTTCCTCCAGGGCGCCAACGTGCTGGTGCTCGACGAGCCCACCAACGACCTGGATCTGGTCACGCTCAACGTCCTCGAGTCGCTGCTGCTGCAGTTCACCGGCAGCGTGCTCCTGGTCACCCACGACCGCTACTTCCTCGACAAGGTGGCCAACGCGATCCTCTCCTTCGAGAACGGCACCGCCATCCGCTATCCGGGCAATTACGAAACCTATCTCTCGCTGCGCCCCCGCGGCCAGGGCGGGCGAACGGTCGGCGTCGACAAGACGCAGTCCGGAAAGCGGCCGCAGCCCCGCAAGCCCGGCAAGCTGTCGTTCAAGGAGCAGCGCGAGCTGGAGAGCATGGAGGCGACGGTGGAGGCGGCCGAAGAGCGCAAGGCCGCGGCCGAGGCGGCGCTGGCCGATCCGCAGACCTACGCCAAAGATCCGCTGCAAGTGCCCGCGCTGCGGCGCGAGCTGGAGTCGAGCACCTCCGAGATCGAGCGCCTCTACCGCCGCTGGCAGGAGCTGCAGGACCTCAGCCGCGGGTGAAGACGCTGCGCGCCTTTTCGGCGTCGATGCGGGCCCGGTCGTCCGGGCGCGGCTCGAGCCACTTCACCATCTCCTCCGTCTGCCACTGGTAGGGCGCGCCGTTGAGGCGGACGCGGCCGTCGACGACGACCTGGGTCGCCTCGGCGAGCGGCAGCTCCCGCAGCGCTTCGGCCAGCGCCTCGAACTGCCCCTGCCGCGCCGGGTCGACGAAGCGCATCGTCTCCCGCCCGGCGTACGCGAGGTGGTACGAGGCCGGCCGGAAGGCGAGCCCTTCCAGGCCCAGCCGCACCGCCACCCGCAGGAGCAGCGCGGCGATCTCCTTCGAGAGCCCGAGCCCCGGCACGTCCTGTCCCGGCAGCCGCGGCCGGGAGTCGGAAAAGCGCGCCCGCGGATTGCGCAGGGTCAGCCAGTGCACGTAGAGCATCTGCGCCCCCGCCACCGTCCTCTTCTCCGCCACCGCCTCGATGAGCACCTCGCCCGTCGGCGCGTCCAGGGTCCGCACGCTCTGCCCCACGCCCTCGTCGTGGACCTCGACCCGGAACGGCCCGTAGCCCATGCGCCGCAGCTCGCCCAGCACGCCGTAGCGGTCCAGCGCGTGCTCGAGGCCTTCGGCGCTGTAGTAGCCGAGCCAGAGCTTGCGTGCGCCGGTGGCCATCCCGAGGTCGGCGGCGACGTCGTCCATCTGCAGCTCGGCGCGGCCCAGCTTCTCCGGCGCGAGGCTGCGCGCGATCGACGAGAACCGCGCCACCAGCGGATCGTACTTCGCCGGAATGGGCCCGCGGCTGCGGATGCCCAGCGCCAGCCCGGTGCCCGCCAGCGCCCGCCAGGAAGCGGTGGTGTAGCCGCCCGCGGGCAGCCACACCGACGGCACCCGGAAGAGCGCGTCGGCCACGCGCAGGTCGCGCTCGCGGCAGCCGGCCAGCGTCAGGCCGAGCCGGCCCAGCGGATCGCCCGCCAGCACGTCGCCGCTCGCGACCACGAAGGCCAGCTCCCCCGGCGGCATGCGGGCGAGGAGCGCGTCGAGCGCGGCCAGGAAGGCGACGTCGCCGCTGCCCTCGGGCAGCACCGTCTCGTCGACGCCGGGCAAGGGGCCCCAGTCGCAGCCGGAGATCGAGCCCAGCCACCACGACGGGTCGTTGGCAAGGCAGGCGGCGGTGCCGTCGGGGGGGTGCGCGTCGAGGTCGAGCACCAGCGCCCGTCCGGCGAATCCCTCTGCCCGCACCGCCGCCAGCGCCACCGCGATGTCGTTGACGGCGCAGAACCCGCCCGCGAAGCCGGGCCCCGCGTGGTGAAAACCGCCCAGGAGGTTGAGCGCCCGCCGCCCCACCGTGCGCGGGTTGTCCGGGGAGAGCACCTCGCGCGCCGCCTCGATGGTGCCGCCGCAGGCGAGGCGCACGGTGTTCATGGTCTCGTCCACCGGGACGTCGCTTTCGTCGACGCTCCAGATCGCCGCCAGCGTCGCGGCCTGCCCCAGGCTGTCGAGCAGCTCGGGAGTGTGGACCCGGGCCAGCTCGTGGTACTCGGCCCGCCGCGGCGTGCGCAGGTTGCCGCGGCCGATGGCGCGCCGCTCGAGCAGGAACCAGAGGGCGTGGTCGGCGCGACGCGGCTCGAAGCCGGTGCGCGCCTCGAGGGCGCTGAGCGGCAGCCGGTAGTCCGGCGCGTGCCAGATGGCGAGGTCGCGCCCGAACAGCCACCGCCGCACGCGGTTCTGGATGCTGCCGAGCATGGTGCGGCGTACTATGGGCGCGCGCCATGCAAAGGGCCATTCTCCATGTGGACATGGACGCGTTCTACGCGTCGGTCGAGCAGCGCGACGACCCGCGGCTGCGCGGCAAGCCGGTGGCGGTGGGTGGGGCCCTGCGGCGCGGCGTGGTCTGCGCCGCCAGCTACGAGGCGCGGCCCTTTGGCGTCCGCTCCGCCATGCCGATGGCGCGGGCCCTGCGCCTCTGCCCGCAGCTGCTGGTGGTGCCGCCCGACTTCGCCAAATACGCGAAGGTCAGCGACCAGATCTTCGCGATCTTCAACGCCTTCACGCCCGAGGTCGAAGGCCTCTCCCTCGACGAGGCCTTCCTCGACGTCACCCGCTCGCAGGTGCTGCTGGGCACCCCGCTGCAGCAGGCGCGCGGGATCAAGGAGCGGGTCCGCAGGGAGACGCAGCTGACCGCCAGCGTCGGCATCGCCGAGGTGAAGTTCGCCGCCAAGATCGCCTCCGACCTGGGCAAGCCCGACGGCCTCGTCGAGGTCCCGCGCGGCCAGGTTCGGGAGTTCCTCGCGCCGCTGCCCGCCTCGCGCCTGTGGGGGGTGGGCCCGAAGACCAACGAGGAGCTGCAGCGCCTCGGCCTGCGCCGGATCGGCGACGTCGCCCGCGCCGACCCCGCCTATCTCGAGGCGCGGCTCGGCTCCCTGGGCCCCTGGCTGTACGACCTCGCCAACGGCATCGACCCGCGCCAGGTGGAGCCCGACACCGAGGCGAAGAGCGTGGGAGCCGAAGAGACCTTCGAGGACGACCTGGAGGGCGAGGAGCTGTTGCCCTTCATCCACGAGCAGGCGCTGCGGGTCGGCGCGCGGCTGCGGCGGGCCGGGGTGCGGGCGCGCTCGGTGCACCTCAAGGTCAAGTACGCGGACTTCCGCATCCAGACGCGGCAGGAGACCCTGCCGCTCCCCACCGACGACGGCGGCGAGATTTATCGAATCGCCGCGCGCCTGTTGACGAAAATGGAGCCGCGCCCGATCCGCCTCACCGGCGTCCATGCCGGCGACCTCGGGGCGGAGCAGCCGCAGCTGGGGCTCTTCGACCAGGGCCGCAAGAAGCGCGAGCGGCTCAACCAGTCGCTCGACGCCATCGCGGAAAAGTTCGGTGATGGCGCGGTGCTGCCCGCGGACCTCCTCGCCGCTCGCAAAAAGTAGGCAGGGGTGGGACAGCCGTAGAGTTGCGCGACTCCTCCGGGCAGGGCCACAATGGACTATGCGTCAGGACCGCAGACGGATGGACCGGGGCTTCACTCTCGTCGAGCTGATGATCGTGGTCGGGATCATCGGCATCATCGCCAGCCTCGCCATCCCGAACTTTCTGAAGTTCACCGCCCGGACCCAGCGCTCGGAGATGCTGGAGACGGTCTCCAAGCTGAAGCTCTACTTCAAGAACACCTACGACAACGTCGGCACCATGTCGACGTCCAGCACCGTCCTCCCCGGCGCCAGCAGCACCGTCAATCCGGCCACGCTGCTCCCGGTGGGGACGGCGGCCGCCTGGAGTACTACGGCGGCCGGCTGGAGCGACTTCCAGTTCCCGCCCGAGGGCGGCGTGAGGATGCGCTACTCGTACACGCTGGGCGCGGCCGACGCGTCGGGCAGGGTCTCCGACGTCACCATCAGCGTCTGCGGAGCCTTCGCCGGCCTTGGCGCCAACACCGTGCCTTGTCCCGGCCCGATGACCGGCAACTACCTTTATACCGAAGTGTTCCACGGCAGCGGCAGCGTCGATCCGCCCACCGAGTTCCCCACCTTCTAAGTCTAGCGCGCCGGCGGCGAACCCTTCGGCCTGGCCAGTCCGCTCACCCTGCCCGTCGCCACGTCGAGCACGCCGGCTGGCCTGCCGTTGGCGAGCGTCAGCACCGCCTTCTTCACCTCGGCTCCCCGCAGCGCCGTGGTCAGCTGCGGAAGGTTGGCCTCGGCGGCGATCAGCCAATCCTGTGAGACCGTCACCAGCGCCGCCTCGCCGGAGACGTCGATGCGCTCGATGCCCTTGCCGGCCGACTCCGCGGTCAGCTCCTTGTGGCGCGGCAACCCGAAGTAGAGGGCGTTGGCCAGCGCGACGATGAAGGCGCCCAGCGTCAGGACCATGAGGATGGTCTTGCCGCGGCCGGGCCCACCGTCGAGGTTGTGGAAGTCGCGCAACTCGGCGCGCACCTGCGCCGGGGCGGTGCTGGTCTTGGCCGGCGCCGGGCGCGCTCCCTGGCTGGGCAGCACCAGGTCCGGATCGAGCGCGCCGGCTCCCAGGCGCGGCGCTGCACTCTGGCCGCGCAGCCGGTCGCTGGTCTCCCGGAAGGTCATGAGATCCCGGCTCAGCGCGGCGCTGGCCGCGGTCACCATCTGCAGCAATTCGACCTCGCCCTTGCTGACCGCGGTGTTGGCTTCCTTCTGCAGGAGCGCGGCGGCTTCGTTGGCCTGCTTCATCACCGCGGCGACGCTGGACGGGTCGACGTTCACCGCCGGGGTGTGGGCATAGAGCCTCACGCCTTCGGAGGTGGCAGCGTCGAGCGCGATGCGGGCGGCGATGGCGTCGGCAAAGGGCGACTCGGGAGCCTTGTCCAGCGCGGCGCGCTCGGCGGAGCCCAGCATGTTGGTGACCTTCTTCGCCGACGCCGCCAGTCCCGGGGGCAGGTCGGTCGGGACCAGCTTGTCCTTGAGGATCTGCAGGGCGGTGGCCCGGCACAGGCCCGCGGCGAAGGGCACCGGCCAGGTGGGACCGACGGGCACCGCCGCGGGCGCGGCGGCAGGCTCCGGGAACGAGAACCCGCCCCCACCGCCACCGCCGTTCGCTCCAGCGGGCGAGCCGGCGGACTCGAGCGGCGGCGAGACTGGCGCAGAGAAAGAATCCTGCCCCGGCGCCGGCGGGACCGGGGGCGGCGCGACCGGGGGCGTCGAGAGGGGCGTCCCTGCCGCAGCCGTCACCGGCGGCGCCACCCGCACCGGAGTCCGCACCTGCGAGCGAACCGGCTTGCGGTCGGCAAATCCCGGCGGCGGCCCGAGGGCGGGCGCCGAGCGTTCACCGGACGGAGAAGGCATCGACGGAGGCGACCTCGACGGAGGCGACCTCGACGGAGCGGACAGCGACGGAGGGGGCGTCGAAGCAACGGCGGCGGTTCCGCCCGGCGGAGTCGGCGCGTCCGCCGGCATGATCTTCGCGCCGCTCTTCAGCCAGTCGCGGACCTGCGCCTCTTCGTCCGGCGCGAGGCCGGCGAATCGAATTTGCGCCGAAGGCCCGCCGCGCACCACCAGGCCCCAGCTCTGGAACGCTCCCCAGGTGAGCCGCACCGTCTCGCCCGCCTTGAGCGGCAGCCCGGACGGGGACTCGACGCCGGCGAGGGAGACCGTCGCCTGATCGAGCCGGAAGGTCGTGGTGCGCGCCGCCACCGAGACCGGCGCGGGCGACCCGCTCTCCTGCGGCCAGGACAACTCGAGCGCGCTCTGCAGCCGCGCCATGAACTGCTCCTTGGGCATCGGCATGAAGAGCA
Source organism: Deltaproteobacteria bacterium (assembly GCA_043782525.1). Lineage (GTDB taxonomy): Bacteria > Myxococcota > Myxococcia > Myxococcales > 40CM-4-68-19 > 40CM-4-68-19. The sequence goes on from JAYWAJ010000374.1 coordinate 6,201, forward strand.
GGTCGCTCGCGCCGGCGCGGAAACAGTCGTCGCGCTGGGCGGCCTGCTCCCGCTGGAGCACCGTCACCATGCGCTTGCCGCGATCGCGCACCTTGGGCGAGAGCGTCTGCAGCGCGGCCGGCAACGGCGCGCCCGGGGCCCCGTAGAAGAGCACCACCGCGTCCGCGCGCTCCGCCGCCGCCTGGGCCGCCTGCGGATCCGACAAGGCCACGGTGAGCACGTCGTACAGCGCTCCTTCGCGGAGGCCGTTGGCGAGCGCAGGCAGCATCTTCGAGTCGGCGATGAGCAGCAGGCGGGTCGCTGGCACAGTCCCTCTCTCGTCGCGAAACTTATCTTACACGAAGCCCGATGAGAAGTTTGCAGACGCTGCGGCGGCGTCGCGCCGGGATTAAGAATCCGCCGCCATGCCCATCCGCACCCGGCGCTGGAACGACCCCCCCGAGCCCGGAGACGGCTTTCGCCTGCTCGTCTGCCGCTACCGTCCGCGGGCGTTGCCCAAGGCGCAGGAGACTTGGGACGCCTGGACGCCGGCGCTGGGCCCGAGCCGCGCGCTCCACGCCGACTGGCACGGCAAGAACGGACCGCCCATCGGCTGGCCGGAGTTCCGCCGGCGCTATCTCGCGGAGATGGGCGCGCAGCGGCAGCAGATCTCCGCGCTGGCGGCGCGGGTGAAGGCCGGCGAGACCGTCAGCCTGCTCTGCTCGCGGCAGTGCGTGGATTCGCGCCGCTGTCATCGCACCCTGCTGCGCGGGCTCCTGGAAAAAGCTGTCGCTCGCTGAACAGGGTACCGAGGGCGTGTCTCTGGCGCCCCGGCAGGCCTGTGGTACGCAAGCAGGCATCATGTCGCGACGCGCCCTCTGGTTCTTCCAGCGCACTGCCCCCGGCGAGATCCGGCGCATGACCAATCCGTTCATGCAGCGCTTCCTCACCGGCGAGAGCGCGCTGCAGCAGGATGGCGACGGCTTCGTCCGCTGCATCGGCATGTCGGTCGAGCTGCACAACCGCAAGCCGGCGCAGGTGGCGCGGGTGTGGTTCTCCAAGATCCGGGTGAGCGAGGACGGGCGCGTCGATCCGCACCACCGCCACGAGACCGCCAAGCTGGCGCAGGCCAAGGCGCAGCAGATGGCGGCGGCGGACCGGGCGCCGGACTCCTCGCTGGTATCCTCGGTAGTGGCGGCCGGGCACCGCTTCGCCGAGCGGCGTCTCTCGCACCTGGCCGAGTGGCGGCCCGAAGAGAAGGACCTCGCCGCCCTGCGCCAGGTGGTCAACACCCGCGCCGGCAAGGAGATGTTGTAGGCGCGCACGGCGCGGCGGCCCACTGCCTGCGGCGACCCGTCAGCGGCTGCGCAGCTTCTCGAGGTAGGCGTCCAGCCGCGCGCGGAAGGCGTCGTCGGCGGCGATGAACTGCACTCCGGCGCCCGGCGCCGCCTCGCCGCCCGGCACCAACCGGTGGAGGACGAGGCCCTGCACCTCCAGCGGCGGCTGCCCGTCGGGCAGCTCGAGGATGACCTGGATGATCTGATCGATCTCCGGCGGCGCCTCGGTCTGGATGAAGAGCCCGCTCGCCGAGAGATTGAGCGCCTCCCGCTGCGCGCGGTGCTGGCCGCTCGCCAGGGTGACGCGGAAGCGGTCGAGATAGCGCGGAAGGTAGCGGCGATTCTCCCCGGCGCGCGCGGAGGCCGCCGGCGCGTCGGGATCTTCGACGCCGAGGGAGGCCGCGCCGGCGCCCAGCGCCGCGCCGATGTGCTCTTGCGCCTCGGCGGCGAGCTCGGAGAAGCGCGCCCGGAAGCCGTCGGCGGAAGACTCGACCACCTCGCCGTGGAGGGCGTCGCCCTCGGCGATGCCGGGCAGGTAGAGGCGCAGCGCCACCCGATCGCCCACCTGCGGCGGCTCGACGCAGCGGACGAAGACGCTCTCTTCGTCGAGGTCGCGCGAAGTGGTCTGCACCGTCTGTCCTTCGGCGACGAACCGCACCGGAAAGGCCATCGCTCTGCGCATGCCCGCACTCTGCCATAGTGCGGTCATGGATTGGATGATCTACGGCGCGAGCGGCTACACCGGGCAGCTGATCGCGGAGCTGGCCAAGTCGAAGGGACGGTCGCCCATCCTCGCCGGGCGCAGCGCGGAGAAGATCCAGCCGCTGGCGCGAAAGCTGGGGCTGCCCTGGCGCGCCTTTCCACTCTCCAGTCCGCAGCTGGAAGGCGTGGGGCTGGTGCTCCACTGCGCCGGGCCCTTCTCGCAGACCAGCCGCCCGATGGTGGACGCCTGCCTCGCCGCCCGCGCCCACTACCTCGACGTCACCGGCGAGGTCGAGGTTTTCGAGGCGGTGCTCGCCCGCGACGCCGAGGCCCGCGAGCGCGGCATCGTGCTCCTCCCCGGCACCGGCTTCGACGTGGTCCCGAGCGACTGCCTGGCAGCGCTCCTCAAGCAGCGGCTGCCGGGCGCGGCCTCCTTGGAGCTCGCCTTCGCCACCCGCGGCGGCTCCAGCCCCGGCACGATGAAGACCGCGCTCGAGAACGCGCCCCGGGGAGGCCTGCTGCGGCGCGGCGGCAAGCTGGTGCGCGTCCCGCCCGCCTCCCTGGTGCGGGAGGTCCCCTTCGCCGACAAGCCGCGCCAAGCGATGTCGATCCCTTGGGGCGACCTGGCCACCGCGTACCGATCGACCGGCATCCCCGACATCACCGTCTACCTGGCGGCGAGCCCTGCCGCCATCCGCGGCGCCCAGCTCCTGCGCTACGGCGCACCGCTGCTCGCGCTCAAGCCGGTGCAGGCCTTTTTGCGGGCGCGCATCGAGCAGCAGGTGAAGGGTCCCGACCCGGCGCAGCGGGCGCTGGGCAGCGCGCAGTTCTGGGGCCGCGTCACGACCAGCGCGGCCACCGACGCGGCGGGCAGCGCCTCGAGCGGGGCCGCACACGGCGCTGCGTCCGCGGCTCCCCAGAGCCTGGAGATGACCATGCAGATCGGCGAAGGCTACACCTTCACCGCCGAGGCGGCGCTCGAGTGCGCGGCCCGGGTGCTGGCCGCCGCCGTGCAGCCTGGCGCCTGGACGCCCTCCCTCGCCTTCGGGGCCGACTTCGCCGCCTCGCTTCCGGGAGTGCGCACCAGCCCCTGATTCCCTCTTGCGGCGCGGCCGATCCTGTGCGCGTCGTGGCTCTGTGCGAGAGCGCATCCATGCCCCCGAGCTGTCCGGCGCGTCCGCCTGGCTGAACACCGCCGCGCCGCTCTCGATCAAGGACCTGCGGGGCCAGGTCGTCATCCTCGATTTCTGGACCCACTGCTGCATCAACTGCATGCACGTCCTGCCCATCCTGCGCGACCTGGAGGAGCGGCACCAAGGCGATCCGCTGGTGGTCATCGGCGTGCACTCCGCCAAGTTCGACGCCGAGAAGGACAGCGCGCACGTCCTCGCGGCCATGCGCCGCTACGGGGTCTCGCATCCGGTGGCGGTGGACAGCGAGCAGCGCATCTGGTCGCAGTACGCGGTGCGCTCCTGGCCGACGCTGGTGATCATCCGCCCCGACGGCACCCTGGCCGCGGTGGCGCCGGGCGAGCCGGATCCGGTGATGCTGGAAGGCTTCGTGCAGCAGCTCCTCGCCGAGGCGCGCGCCGCCGGCACGCTGCGGGAGAAGGCGCCGCCGCCGGGAGCGCCCGCCGACGAAATTCAACGGTCGTTGAATTATCCGGGGAAGATCGCGCAGGGCGGCGGCAAGATCTTCGTCTCCGACTCGGGGCACCACCGCGTGCTGGTGCTGGACGCCAGGGGCGCGGTCATCGACTCCATCGGCAGCGGGCTGCGCGGGATGCGCGAGGGCAGCTTCGAGAGCTGCGCGCTCGACGACCCGCAGGGCCTCGCCTTCCAGAACGGCATGCTCACCATCGCCGACGCCCGCGCCCACGTGGTCTTCCGCGCCGACATGGCCGAGCGCACCCTCTCGCGGCTGGCCGGCACCGGCGCGCTGGGACGCGGGCCGCTGCTGGAGAGGACGCCCGCGCTGGAGACCGCGCTGCGCTCGCCCTGGGACGTGGCGCCCCGCGGGCCGGAGCTGTACGTGGCGCTGGCCGGCTCGCACCAGATCGCGCTCCTGCAGGACGGCTTCGTCGAGCCCATCGCCGGCGACGGCCGCGAGGCGCAGCTGGACGGTCCCGGCAAGTCGGCGTCGCTGGCCCAGCCCAGCGGGCTCTCGCTGCAGGGCGAGGTCCTCTACATCGCCGACAGCGAATCGAGCGGCGTCCGCATCCTCGATTTGCGCTCGCGCAAGCTCTATTCGC
>JAYWAJ010000375.1:0-10462 GCA_043782525.1 Deltaproteobacteria bacterium
TCAACGACGCCAACGCCCGCAAGGTGCTGGTCTCGCTGCTCGACTACGTGCAGGGCAAGACCGACGGCACCGCCCACTACGACCTCCTGGCTCCCATCGGCCGCATGGCCGGCGCCCAGACCGCTTCCTGCGATCCGGCGGCGCTCTGGACCCTGCTCGACCACGCGCTGGGCTACCTGACTCCTTTGGCGGCCACCGCGCAGCTGGGCGCCATCCAGGCGCTGCTGGCCGACCCGCAGACCAGGCAGCTCCTCGCCGACCTCGCCGGCAGCGGCACCAGCAGCAGCGGCCGCGACGGCATCATCGTCCTGCTCCACTCCTTCTCGCCCGGGCTGACCCATCCCGGAAGCGACGCCGCCACCGCCCTCAAGCCCATCAACGACCTGCTCAAGTCGCTGGTCTACGGCTCGAGCAACTACGCGCCGGCCTTCCAGACCGAAGTCAGGAACGTCCTCGGCGTCGACCCGGCCACCGGCCAGTGCCCCGCCGCCGGCGCCGCCTCGCGCGGGGGCCTGTGCGAGATGCTCTCGCCGGCGTCGGGCATCTGGGTTCCCCTGCAGGGGATGCTGCGCTGTGCCGCCAGCGCCGAGGTCCGCTGCGCCGATCCCGCCCACTGCCCCAGGAACCAGGACGACCTGGTGGGCGCGTTCTACGACATCCTCTCGCGCACCGAGGCGCAGGGCGGCGTCGATCTGGCCACGCTGGCCTCTGCGCTCAAGAGCCTGACCGCGATCGACCAGACCGGCCAGGCCGGCCGCACCCTGCGCCTGATCGTGCAGGGCATCGAGGGCAGCGCGGATCCCAACGACGCGCACGAGGCCCGCGACGCGGTCGCCTCGCTGGCGGCCAGTTCGCTGACCGCGGAAGAGGGCCAGAAGCTCCTGCCCGCGCTCAGCGTCCTGGTCGAGAAGCAGGTGCTGGGCGAGTTCATCAGCCTGCTCCACGACCTCCTCTACACCTGCAGCCCTCCCGCCGCGCACTGAGCCGCCACCGATGAAAACCACTTCGCGATTCCTCGCCGCACTTCTCGTCTGCGCCGCGCCCAGAGCCTTCGCCAACCCCTTCGAGCTCTATGGCTTCACGCCGCGGGCGCTGGGCATGGGGGGCGCCATGACCGCCATCGGCGACGACCTGGGCGCGAGCTTCTACAACCCCGGCGCGCTCCTCGGCCACACCAAGACCGAGTTCGGCATCGGCTTCGCCGACACCATCTCGCGGCTCTACCTCGACCGCGGAAGCGGCAGCAGCGCCATCCCCACCTCGATGGCGGAGAACACGCCCCGCTTCGAGCTGGGCCTGATCTTCCCGCTCGGCGGCAAGCTGCTCAAGGACCGGGTGGTGCTGGCCATCGGCGGCGGACACCCGGTGGGCTCGCTCATCCGCGTCCAGACCGTCGATCAGTCGCGCCCGCAGTTCTACCTGTACCAGTCGAAGGCGCAGCGCTTCGCGCTCAATACCGCGGTGGGCATTCGGATCGCCGACGGCCTCTCGGTGGGCGCTGGCGTGCAGATCACCGCGGAGCAGCTCGGGCGGGTCAACTTCAAGCTCGACGTCGCCTCGCGGCAGTTCATCTCCCGCGACATCACCGTCGACCTGAACACGGTGCCGACGCCGACGGCGGGCATCCTCATCGAGCCGGGCGAGACCGTGAAGATCGGCCTCTCCTGGCGCAAGGAGGCGCAGCTCTACTACGAGCAGCCGACCACCATCGACCTGGGCGACGTGGGCGCGCTCAAGCTCGACGTCACCGGCCTCGCCCAGTACTGGCCGCACGTCTTCTCCGGCGCGGTCTCGCTCAGGTTCACCCCGCGCCTGCTGGTCGCGGTGCAGGCCGACTACTACCTCTGGAGCCGCGCGCCCAACGACCAGGTGCACGTCACGGTGACGCCCAGCGGCGCGGTGCTGACGGCGCTGGGCCTCGACGCGCTGCTCAAGGTCGACTCCGCCGACGCGAAGATGGGCTTCGCCAACATCGTCATCCCGCACCTCGCCGCCGAGTACCAGGCGGCCGACTGGATCGCGCTGCGCGCCGGCGCCTCGATCCGGCCGGCGGTCACGCCCGACCAGACCGGGACCACCAACTACCTCGACGACTCCAGCGAGAGCTTCTCGGCGGGGGCGACCTTCCGCTTCACCGATCCGCTGGAAGTATTCAGCGACCCGGTCTCGCTCGACCTGGGCGGGCAACTGATCGTCGCCAACGAGCGAACGGCGAAAAAAGCGCAGCTCGCCGACCCGACCGGCAGCTCCACGTACGGCGGCACCCTCTTCTCCTTCGCCGCCATGCTCCGCTACCTGTATTGACAGACCGCGCGCCATGCGATTCCTAACCTGAGGCCTGAAGCCTGAAGCCTGACTGGAGCCGTCCATGGACGTCGAGCGCAAGGCCCGGCTGCACCGCTGGGAGTCGATGCCGAAGGAAGCGCTGAACCCGCAGATCGACCGCCGCATGATCACCGGCGACCGGATGATGATCGCGCACATCTATCTGAAGAAGGGCTGCGTGGTCCCGCGCCACGCCCACGAGAACGAGCAGATCACCTACGTGCTCTCGGGCGCACTGCGCTTCCACCTCGGGGCCGAGGGTGCGCAGGAGGTCACCGTGCGCGCGGGCGAGGTGCTGACCATCCCGCCCAACCTGCCGCACACCGCCGAGGCGCTGGAGGACACCCTCGACGTCGACATCTTCGATCCGCCGCGGCAGGACTGGCTGGACGGGACCGACCAGTACCTGCGCGGCAAGTAGCCGTGGATCTCGGGCTTCGCGGCAAGGTGGCGCTGGTGACCGGCGCGAGCGCGGGCATCGGCGAGGCGGTGGCGCTGGCGCTGGCGGCGGAAGGCGCCCGGCTGGCGGTGGCCGCCCGCAGGCGCGACCTCCTCGAGCAGGTGGCGGCGCAGGCGCGGGCCGCGGGCGCGCAGGAAGCGCGCGCCTTCACGGTCGATCAGTCGAGCGCGGAGTCGATCGCCCGGCTCTGCCGGGAGGTCGAGGCGCAGTGCGGGCCGATCGAGATCCTGGTCATCAACGGCGGCGGGCCCCGGCCCGGAACGTTTTCGCAGATGGCGCCGGGAGACTGGGACTCCGCCTACGCGCTGACGCTGCAGAGCGCGCTGCGCCTGGTCGCGGCGGTGCTGCCGGGCATGCGGGCGCGGCGCTGGGGCCGCATCGTCGCGCTCGAGTCGGTGACGGTGAAGCAGCCGATCCCGGCGCTGGTGCTCTCGAACGTCTTCCGCGGGGCGGTGGCGGCGGCGCTCAAGTCGCTGGCCAGCGAGGTGGCCTCCCAGGGAATCACCGTCAACACCATCGCCACGGGCCTGGTGCTGACCGACCGCTTCCGCAGCATCTACGACACGCCCGAAAAGGTCGCCGCAGCGGTGGCTGCCGTTCCCCTGGGCCGGGCCGCCACGCCGGAGGAATACGCGCCGCTGGTCGCCTTCCTCTGCGGCGAGCCGGCGCGCTACGTGACCGGACAGACCCTCTCCATCGACGGCGGGCTCACCGCCGGCGTCTTCGGGTAGCGCGCCGACCACGCTCGGCACCTGGCGCTGTGCCCCTCGGCTCAGCCGTCGCCCGGTGGCGCGGGCGCTCTGCGCGGCAGCAGCACCGTGAAGGTCGCGCCGGCCCCGGGCACGCTCGACACCGAGACGCTGCCGCCGTGCGCGGCGAGGACCTCCCGGACGATCCACAGCCCGAGGCCGAGGCCGCCGAACGACCGCGAGGCCACCCGCTCAAAGCGCTGGAAGATGCGCGCCTGGTCTTCGGGATGGACGCCGATGCCGCGGTCGGCGATGGCGAGGCGCACCGGGTCGCCGTTGCCGATCTCGACGGTGACCGGGAGGCCCGCGCCGTACTTGAGGGCGTTGGTCAGCAGATTGGTGATCACCTGCTCGAGGCGTGCGCGGTCCCAGTGGCCGACGACCGCGGGCGCCTCGGTGTGGAGCACGATGGCGCAGCCGGCGCGGGCGCGCAGGTCCTCGTGGCGCTGGAGGAGATCGCGGACCAGCGCCACCAGGTCGACCTCCGTCGCCGCCAGCCGCATGCGGCCCGCGGCGATGCGCGAGACGTCGAGGAGGTCGTCGACCAGCGTGTTCAGCCGCCGCGTGTTGCGCAGCACGGTCCGCAGGCTGGAGGCGAGCGCCGGCAGCTCGGCCTCGCCGCGTCCGATCACCAGCAGCGCGTGCTCGACCCGCAGCGACAGGGCGGTGATGGGCGTGCGCAGCTCGTGCGCGGCCACGGAGAGAAAATCCTCGCGCGTCCGCACCGCGCCCTCCAACTCGGCGGCGAGCGCCTGGGCGCGGCGGCGGGCCTCGACCGGATCGGTGACGTCGATGGCCAGGGTGAAGAGGCCGGCGACGCGGCCCTCCTCGACCAGCGGCTCGACCAGGAAGGAGAGCACCGCGTCGTCGTGGAAGCCCGCGCCGGTGCGGTCGACGCGGAGGGTGAGCTCGGGGTTGGCGTAGGGCTCGCCGGTCTCGTAGACGCGGCGGAAGAGGGGGAGGGAGCGCGCCAGCGGAGGGAGCGCGTCGGAGAGGGGCAGGCCGGCGAGATCGCGCCCGCCGAAGAAGGCGCGGTAGGCGCGGTTGGCCAGCCGGAAGACCAGCGCCGGGCCTTGGTTGACGGCGAAGGCCACCGGCATGCGCTCCAGCAGTCCTTCGAGCTGCCTGCGCACCGGGTCCGGCGCGGAGACCGAGACGCCGGCGCCGCCCTCCACTGGAAACCAGGTGGCGCCCGCCGCCGCCGCCGTCTCGCCGGCGAGCGCGCGGCGAAAGGCGTCCGCGTGTGCGGGGGCATGGGGATCGGGCGCCGGGTCCAGGGCCCGGAAAGCGCCGCTCGACGCGAGACAGGTTCCGTCTGCCGCGTAGAGCGCCAGGGGCACCGGCGCTGCTGCGATGAGAGCCTCGGCGCGCATCGCCGCGGAGAATGCCCCGGCGGCGGGCGGATCGGAACGGGAAAATCCGGCCTCGCGGCGGCGGGCACATCCTTCGTCGCGCGCCCGGGCACCGCCCGTTAGTGTGATCGCAATGCCCGACGACGAGCACGTTCCCTCCGGCCGGCTGAAGCGACTCAGCCGGCTTGCGTACCTGACCGCGCGCACCACCGGCGACCTGCTCGCTTCCCAGGCGCGCCGCAAGCTGACCGGGGCGGAGGCCTCGCCCGACGACCTGCGCAAGGCTGGCGAGCGCATCCTCTCGACGCTGGGAGAGCTGAAGGGTGCGGCGCTCAAGCTCGGCCAGGCGCTGGCGATGGATCCGGACGCGCTGCCTGAAGAGGCCCGCGCCGTGGTGGCCAAGCTGCTCTCGCAGGCGCCGGAGCGCATGGAGTTTGCCCAGGTCGCCGAGGTGGTCGAGCGCGAGCTCGGCAAGCCGCCCGCCGCGCTCTTCGCGACCTTCGACCGCGAGCCGCTGGCCGCCGCCTCGCTCGGGCAGGTGCACGCGGCGACGCTGCACGACGGGCGCGAAGTGGTGGTGAAGGTCCAGTACCCGGGCGTCGACAAGGCGCTGGACAGCGACCTCAAGAACGCCGGCGTGCTGGTGCGCGGCTTCGCCCTCACCGGCGAGACGCTGGACCAGCGGCCGTACTACGACGAGCTGCGCGCCTCGCTCCTGCGCGAGCTGGACTACCGCGCCGAGGCGGAGCAGGCCGAGGCGTACCGCAAGGCGGCAGCGCGCTATCCGGAGCTGGTGGTGCCGGAGGTGATCGCGGACCGCAGCGCCGCCAAGGTCCTCTGCCTCACCCGCTTGCACGGAAAGCAGCTGCTCGATGTCATCGAGGCGAAGCTGCCCGAGGCCGAGCGCTTTCGCGTCGCGCGGCTGATGCTCTTCGCCATCTGGGGGCCCTTCTACGCGGCGAGCCTGGTGCACGCCGACCCGCACCCGGGCAACTTCCTCGTGCTCCCCGACGGCCGGCTGGGCGTGCTCGACTACGGCGCCACCAAGCTGCTCTCCGAGCAGTTCTCCGCCACCTACCGGCACTTCCTCGACGAGAACGCCGCCGGCCGCGCCCATCCCGACGTCGGGCCGTGGCTCAAGAAGGCGGGCTTCCGCTTCCTCGGCGACGACGAGGAGGAGGGGTTCGAGTTCTGCCAGAAGATGGCCGACGTGGTGCAACGCCCCATCCAGCAGGACGTCTTCGACTTCGGCGAGGACGCGCTCATCCGCGACATGAAAGACGTCTTCCGCGCTTCTCCGGCCATCGCCATGCGCATCAAGCCGCCGGCCGAGGCGCTGCTCTTCTACCGCTCGGCCGCCGGCCTGGCGCAAGATCTGCGCCTCCTGAAAGCGCGCGGCCCCTTCAAAGCGGTGCTGCAGGAGATCCAGGAACGCGGTAGAGCGTAGGCACGGTGGAGCGCGCGCAGACGTTCGTGGAGACCCCAGCCCAGCTCGAGGCTTGCGCAGCGGCAGTGGCGCAGAGCCCGCGCATCGCGGTCGACACCGAGTCGAACAGCTTCCACGCCTACTACGAGAAGGTCTGCCTGCTGCAGATCGCCACCGAGACCGCCGACTTCGCGGTCGACACGCTGGGCCTCAAGCTCGATCCGCTGCTGCCGCTGCTCGCCGACCCGGCGCGGGAGATCATCCTCCACGCGGCCGAGTACGACGTCCTCTGCATGAAGCGCGACTACGGGCTGCGCTTCGGGCGCATCTTCGACACCCACGCCGCCGCCAAGGCGCTGGGCATCGAGAAGGTCGGGCTCCACAACCTGCTCGCCGACCAGATGGGCGTGCAGCTCACCGTCGACGAGCAGCGCAGCGACTGGGGCCGCCGGCCGCTCACGGCGCAGCAGCTGGAGTACGCCTTCGCCGACGTGCAGTACCTGCTCGCCATGCGCGACCAGCTGGCCGCGCAGCTGGCCGAGCGCGGGCTGGCCGCCGAGGCGGAGGCGGAGTTTGCCCGGCTCATCGCCAAGGAGCCGCGCGCGCGGGAGTTCGACGCCGACGGCTGGCAGAGGATGAAGGCGGCGCGCACGCTGGATGGACGCGGGCGCGGCGTCTTGCGCGAGATGTTCCTGCTGCGGGACCGGCGGGCGCGCGAGGTGAACCGGCCCGCCTTCAAGGTCCTCTCCGACTTGTTCATGGCGGAGGTGGCGCGGCGGCTGCCCAAGACGGAGGAGGAGCTCTTGCGCGTGCCCGGCACCTCGGCGCAGGCGCTGAAGAAGATCGGCGCGGAGGTGCTCGAGGCCGTCGTCCGCGGGCTCGCCGCCGAGCCCCTCGCCAGGCCCCGGCCTCCGGTGGCCAACGGGCAGCGCTTCCGGCGCGGCGGTCCGGGCGCGCCGCCGCCAGAGGTCGAGGAGCGCTACGAGCGGCTGCGCGCCTGGCGCAAGGGGAGGGCAGCAACGCGAAAAGTGGAAGTGCAGGTGATCGCGCCCAACGCCGTCCTCTGGGCCATCGCGCGCACCGACCCGCGCGATCCGCCGGCGCTGGCGCAGGTGGAGGGGATGGATGCCTTCCGCCTCGAGCACTACGGCGCCGAGATCCTGGGCGTGCTCGCCCAGCCGCCCGCGCAGCCGCAACAGCAGAAGCTGCTCTGAGGCGATCGGTCCGCCCGCAGGACGCGCCCCTGCCGGAAGACGCTCAGAAGTTCGCCCCCGGGCGGGGGGCCGGGACGGTGGCGGCGAGCTGCGGAGCGGCCCCGCCGGCGAGGAGGCGGTAAGCGCTCCAGGAGCCGATGACGATCTTCACGTAGCGCCGCGTCTCGCGGTAGGGGATATCCTCCACCCATGCGTCGAGCGGCCGGCCCGCCCCCCGCGACGCCCAGGGACCGGCGACGCGCGGCCCCGCGTTGTAGGCTGCCAGCGCCGGCGCCGGATCGCCGAAGCGGCCCAACAGCTCCGACAGGTACCAGGCGCCGAGATCGATGGCGGTGCCCGGTACGGTCAGTTCCTCGTCGCGCAGCGGGGGGCGGCCCAGCACCATCGCCGCGCGGCGGGCCGTGGCCGGGAGCAGCTGGAGGAGGCCGACGGCGCCGGCGACGCTGCGCGTGTCGGGCTTGAAGAGGCTCTCCCTGCGCATCACCGCCAATAAAAGATAGGGATCGATCCGGGTCCGGGCGGCGCTCCTCGCCACCTCGAGCGGAAACGCCGCCGGGTACGCCGCGTCGAGGATGAGCTTCGGCGCGCGGGGCCCGCGTCCGCCCAGCAGCGACTCGGCCAGCGCCACCGACCGGTCGTACCGGCCCGCGCTCTCGTAGACGGGCAGGGCGGCTGCGCCGGCGTCGCCGGGATGGCGGGCGACGAACCAGTCCGCCTCCCCTGCAGCCTCCGCGAGCAGGCCCAGCGAGGCGAGGTCGACCGCGAGCCTCAGCGCGGCAGGAGCCGGGGGCGTGGGCCGCAGCCGGGGAAAGGCTACCGCTGCAGGCGCGGACTGCCCGAGGATCTGCCGCGCCAGCAGGCCGTACCAGCCGAGTGGATCCAGCTCGGTGACGCGGGTCATCTGCGCGGCGAACGCCTTGGCGTCGGCAGCTGCCTGCGCCGGCGACGGATCGGGCCGCGGGGTCTTCGAGCGCGCCACCCAGTAGAGGCCCTGCGCACGCTCCTCGTCGCTGGCGGCGCTGCCCGCGAACTCGGCGAAGCGCTCGTGCGCGTCGCCCAGGTGATCCTGGAAGGACATCCACGCCAGCGTCCAGCGCGCCGCCGAGGCGTTGGAGCCGTTGCGCTTGCGCGCCAGCTTCGCCAGCCGCGCCCGCGCCTTGGTCCGCTGTCCGGCGTCGGCGAGCAGGCGGGCGGTGAAGAGTACGCTCTCCCCCGCCTCCGGAGCGTCGACGAATCGGTGCGCCACCGCGTCGGCGAGCTGGAGGGCCTCGTCGTCCTTGCCCCGCCGCGCCCGATCCCGCGCGAGCAGCATGCCCGCCGCCGCGGCGACGTGGGCTGCCCCGTGCGCCCACGCCTCCTGCAGGATGGGCGGCGTCTCGCTGCGCTTTCCGTCCGCCGACAGCGCCCGCGCCCGCAGGAGCGCTGCCTCCGCCGCTTCGACGCCCGAGAGCTGTCGGGCCGCGCTCTCTGCCTGCGCCGCCGCCGCCGCCGGCAGGCCCGAGGAGAGCAGGCGGGAGGCACGCAGGAGCAGCGCGCGGCCGGAATCCTCCGGCAGGGAAATGGAGAGGGAGCGCTCCAGGGCCCGCGCGCTCTCTGCAGCAGGGTGCTCCGGGTGCAGGAGCCAGAAGGTCCGCAGCGCCTCGGCGGCAGGGCGGGCGAGCTGCGGATTCTCCGCACCCTCGCTGGCCAGCGCTTGTGCCGCGGTCCAGGAGAGGCCCGCCCGCACCTCCGCGGGCTGGCCCGCGAGCGACGCCGCGTGCTCCGCCTGCCGCTGGGCCTGGGCGAACGCGTGCGTCGCCAGGAGCGCATCGGCGAGGAGGGCCGAGGCGCGCAGCCCCGCGGGGCCCGCCATCGCCGCCGCCGCTCGCAGGGGAACCAGCGCCTCGGCGGCGCGATTCGAGTGCAGTAGCGCCTCGCCGAGGAGCGCCAGCGCGTGCGGCTGGAGTTCCCCCGGCGCGCTGGCCGCCTTTTGCAGCGCCTCCGCCGCCGCCGGCAGCTGGCCCAGGCCGAAGAGGGCGCGCCCCTCCACCAGCCGGCAGCGAGGCTCCCCGCAGCTCGCCGCCAGGCTCGCCGCTTCGTCGGCCCTGCCGGCAGCCAGAAGAGCGCCTGCCTGGGCGGCTCTGTTCGTTTGTTCGCCGATCGACTGATGCGGCCCCGAGGTCGAGAGAGCGAGCAAAACGACCCAATAGGCTGATCTCACGCGCGTATCCGCCCCCTTGCACACTCTCCGACTGATCATCACATTGGCCTTCCCCCGCTGCCTGACTGGCGCGTCTTGACGCGTTCTGTTATATGCCCGCGCCTTTGAAGGAGGTCCGACCAGAATGTCTCTGCTGGCCAAGCCGTACCCGACCGAGATGACGACCCCGATCAACCTCGAGGGCAACAAAAAGATGTCGGTCGAGGCCCATCGGAATCTGTTCTGCACCGCGTACGACGAGTGCCTCGACGAGGCCGTCAAGCGCGGGTGGAACAGCTTCACCTGCGTGCGTTGCCCCAACTACAGCATCACCCACGTGGCGCCCGAGAATTCCATCGAGGCGTTCGCGACCCAGCGCAAGTCGGCGTAAGTCACCTCCCGTAAAGCAGCACCACCCACAGACCGCCGGCTCCCCAGGCTTTCGAGCCGGCATAAACCGTACCTGCGCCGAGCCGCGTCCACCGCGGCTCGGCGAGGTTTTTGGAGTGGGTCACCACGTCGGGCCCGCCGCCGACGAAGAGCTCGGCCAGGGCGCTGTGCAGCGAGGGGACCTTGGCCAGCGCGCGGCCCGCGGTCTCGCCCGAGAGCTTCGCCTCGCCGCCTCGCGCGGCGCTGGCTGCCTCCTCCTGGGCGATCTGATCGAGCGCCCCGTCGCGCTGCAGGGCCGGCAGGCCGCGCCGCTTGCGCTCCGCCTGGATCTGCAGCACCACCTCGCGCGCCGGGTCGGCGCTCCTGA
>JAYWAJ010000376.1:0-10447 GCA_043782525.1 Deltaproteobacteria bacterium
CCCGACTACCTCTTCGCCGACCTCTGGAATGCCACCGTCCTCCTCGACAAGCTGGGCCTCTACGCCACCGAGGTCTTCCAGAAGTCGCGGGAGGAGGTCATCGGCCGCCAGCAGAACGAGATGTTCCAGCTCTCCAGCCCGGTGGTCGAGCTGTGGCAGGGCATCCTCGGGCTCCCCATCATCGGCAACTTCGACTCCAAGCGCACCCAGCTGGTGATGGAGACCCTGCTCAAGCGGCTGGCGGAGACGCGCTCGGAAGTCGCCATCATCGACATCACCGGCGTGCCGATGGTGGACACGCTCACCGCCCAGCACCTGCTCAAGACCGTCAGCGCCGCCCGCCTGATGGGCGCCGAGTGCATCATCTCCGGCATCCGGCCGCAGATCGCCCAGACCATCGTCCACCTCGGCGTCAGCCTGGGCGGCGTGCCCACCAAGGCCTCGCTGGCCGGCGCCCTCTCGCTCGCTTTCAAGCGGATGGGGCTCGCGGTGGTTCCGGCGCGGCGTCCTGCCGGCGAGCCGGTCTGAAGGTGGAGCGCATCCCGATTCTCAGCATGGGCGACTTCCTCCTCGTCACCATCCAGGTCGACATGCAGGACCGCCTCGCCACCCGGCTCAAGGACGACCTCGCCAACCGCATCTCCGAGACCCGCGCCCGCGGCATCCTCATCGACATCTCCGGCCTCGACGTGGTGGACTCGTTCATCGCCCGGATGTTCGCCGACATCGCCCACATCGCCCGGGTGATGGACGCGGAGACGGCGCTGGTGGGAATGCAGCCGGCGGTGGCCATCACCCTCGTCGAGATGGGCGTGGCCATGACCGGGGTCCGCACCGCGCTGGACGTGGAAAAGGGCATGGCCATGCTCCGCGCCCGGACCGAGGAGCGTCCGGATGACGAGGCTTTTGCGGAGTGAAACGGTCCCCGTACGCACGGAGGCAGACATCATGTTCGCCCGGCAGCTGGTGCGGGAGTGCGCGACCGAGCTTGGCTTCGGTCTGCTCGACCTGACCAAGATCATCACCGCCGCCAGCGAGCTGGGCCGCAACACGCTGCTCCACGGCCTGGGCGGCACCATGCAGCTCGAGAGCATCGCCGACGACGAGCGCCGGGGCCTGCGGCTCACCTTCGCGGACCAGGGGCCCGGCATCTCCGACGTGTCGCAGGCGATGGTCAACGGCTTCACCACCAAGCGCGGCATGGGGCTGGGCCTGGGCGGCGCCAAGCGGCTGGTGGACGAGTTCGAGGTGGTCACGCAGTTGGGCGCAGGCACCCGGATCACGGCGACGCGATGGAAGTGACCCTGCCCGCGCCGCACGTCTCCATCGTCCTCCGCGTCGAGGAGATGAGCGGCGTCGACGGGGCCCGGCGGTACGGGCGCAGGCTCGCCCAGGTGCACGGGTTCAACGAGTCCGACGCCGGCAGGGTGGCGCTGGTGGTGACCGAGGCGGCGACCAACATCGTGCAGCATGCGAGGCACGGCGAGATCCTCCTGCGGCCCCTGGTGCACGAGAGTCCGGTGAGCATCGAGGTGCTGGCGCTCGATCGCGGGCCCGGCATCGCCCAGGTGGCGCAGGCGCTGCAGGACGGGTACTCGACGGGCGGTTCGGCCGGGCTGGGGCTCGGAGCCATCGCCAGGCTCTCCACCGCGTTCGAGATCACCTCCACCCCGGGAAAGGGAACGGCGATCCTGGCCCGCATCGCGCCGGCCGGGTCGGAGCCCTTCCGGACGGCCGGCCTCGAGTTCGGCGTGGTCTGCGCGCCCAAGCACGGCGAAGAGGTGTGCGGCGACGCCTGGGCGGTCACCCGCGGCCCGGGCCGCAGCAGCGTCCTCATCGTCGACGGGCTGGGCCACGGACCGCTCGCTTTCGAGGCGGCCCAGCGGGTCGCCGGCGCGTTCCGCGCCCAGGGGAGTGAGGGCCCGGAGCAGAGCCTGCGGGCCCTGCACGCCTCGATGCAGGCCGACCGGTCCAGCCGGGGAGCGGTGGCCGCGGTCCTCGAGGTCGACTGGCGGCGTCGCGAGGTCCGCTACGCCGGCGCGGGCAACATCTCCGGCTCGCTGGTCCCCCGGGAAGGCAGGATCTCCAACCTGGTTTCGCACAGCGGCACGCTGGGCGAGAACGTCACCCGCTTCCAGGAGTTCACCCACCGCTGGCCGGAGGAGGGACTGATCATCCTCCACTCGGATGGACTGTTGAACCCGTGGGAGCTGGAGCCCTACCGGGGCCTCAGCCGCAAGCACCCGAGCCTGATCGCGGGAGTGCTCTATCGCGACTTCGCCAACCGGCGGGACGACGTCGTCGTCCTGGTCGGACGCGAGCGCGAGAAGAGAACCACAGAGGGAGGTGCTCCATGAATACGCTGCTGCTCACTTCAGAAATCCGCACCGAGCTGGACGTGGTCCTGGTGCGCCAGCGGGCGAGACAGATCGCCGCGCTCCTCGAGTTCGACGCCCAGGAGCAGACCCGCATCGCGACGGCGGTTTCCGAGATCGCGCGCAACGCCTTCCTCTACGCCCTCGGCGGGCGGGCCCAGTTCTCCATCGAGGGGGGAACGCCCGAGCACTTCGTCATCCGCATCAGCGACCGCGGCCAGGGCATCTCCAGCCTGTCCGCCATCCTCGCCGGCACCTACCAGTCGGGGACGGGAATGGGCCTGGGCATGCGGGGCGCCAAGAAGCTGATGGACTCCTTCCACGCCGACACCGTCCTCGGCCACGGGACCACCATCGAGCTGGGCAAGGCGCTCCCGGCCCAGGCGCCCAAGGTCAGTCCGCAGCTGATCTCCCGGATCAGCGACGCGCTCACCCGGCTCGCTCCGGCCAGCCTGCTGGAGGAGATCCGGCTGCAGAACGTCGACCTGCTCCGGGCCTTCGACGAGCTCCGCTCGCGCCAGCTCGAGCTGGACCGGATGTACCGGGAGGTGGCCGACGCCAACCACAAGATGACCAGCGCCAACCTCCAGCTCGAGGACAAGGCCGACGCGCTCGAGCACACGGCCGCCTCCGAGCGAGCCGCCCGCGCCGAGGCCGAGGCGGCGGTGGCGACGCGGGACGAGTTGCTCGCCATCGTCTCGCACGACCTGCGCAATCCGCTCAGCGTCATCGTCGGCGGCGCGGCCTTCGTGCAGCGGACCAGCGGCGACGGGCTGGAAGGCGAGCGCATCCGCAAGTCCGCCGCGGCCATCCTCCGCGCCGCCGAGCAGATGACCCGGCTGATCGCGGACCTCCTCGACCTGGCGCAGATCCACGCCGGCAAGCTGGCCGTCGAGCAGAAAGCCCACGCGGCGGAGGGGATCGTGCGCGACTGCCTCGAGATGCTGCGCCCGCTCGCCTCCCGCAAGGAGCTGCAGTTCGACGGCCTCGTCAGCGACGGCCTGCACGTCAGCTGCGACCGCGAGCGCCTCCTGCAGATCTTCTCCAACCTGGTCGGCAACGCGGTCAAGTTCACCCCCAAGGGAGGGTCGGTCTTCATCGACGCCAGGTCTGCCGGGCACGAGGCACAGTTCTTCGTCCGCGACACCGGCCCGGGGATCTCCGAGCTGGAGCTGCCGCGGATCTTCGACCGCTACTGGCAGGCGAAAAACAACAACCGCGGCGGCATCGGGCTGGGCCTCAGCATCGTCAAGGGGCTGGTGGAGGCGCACGGCGGGCGGCTCTGGGTGGAGAGCACCGTCGGCACGGGCACCACCTTCTTCTTCACCCTGCAGCTGGCGGAGCCGGTTCCCGCGCTGGTCGACAGCCTGCGCGCGCCCCGCCAGAGCCTGGCCGGGTAGGCGCGGCGGGCTTTTTAGTCGGCGCTCTCGCCGTCGTACATGCTGTCGATCTCTTTCTTGAACTTCACCGTGCAGGCCTTCCGCTTGACCTTGAGCGTCGGCGTCAGCTCGCCGTGCTCCTGCGAGAAGTCGCGGTCGAGGATGACGAAGCGCTTGATGGTCTCGTAGGAGGGCAGCGTCGCGTTGACCTTGTCGATGGCGTCCTGGACTCTTGCCTTGACCGCCTCGCTCTTGGCCGCCTCGGCGTAGGTGGCCGCGTTGGCCGCCTTGATCGCCTCCACCTCCACCACGGTGACCAGCACCGAGACGTACTTGCGCTTGTCGCCGATGACCACCACCTGGCTGATCAGCTCGCTCTGCGTCTTGAGCGCGCCCTCGATGGCCTGGGGCGCGATGTACTTTCCGCCGCTGGTCTTGATCAGGTCTTTCTTGCGGTCGGTGATGCGCAGGTACCCTTCGGCGTCGAACTCGCCGATGTCGCCGGTCTTGAACCAGCCGTCCGGGTCGATGACCTCGGCGGTGGCCTCGGGCAGCCCCAGGTACCCGCGCATGATGTTGCGGCCGCGCATGATGATCTCGCCGTCCTCGGCGATCTTGACTTCGACGCCGGGGAAGGGCCGTCCCACCGTGCCGATGCGCACCTGCTTGGGGAGGTTGACGCTGGTGAGCGCGATGGTCTCGGTGAGGCCGTACCCTTCGAGCATGTGGAAGCCGAGCAGGTCGAAGAAGAAGGCGATCTTCCGCGCCAGCGGCGCTCCGCCCGAGACGAACTCGACGATGCGCCCGCCGAACCGCTTCGAGAGCCGGGCCCGGATCTTGGGGAAGACCAGCCTCTTCGCCACCGTGAAGGCGAGGGAGCGGTAGGTCTTTCCTTCGCCCCGCGCCTTCACGTAGAGCTCGAACTCGCGCATGGCCATGCGGAAGAGCGCGCCCTGCAGGCCGGTGCCGGCCATGCCGCCCGCCAGCACCGAGTTGTAGGCCTTCTCGTAGACCCGCGGCACCGCCGAGAGCACCGTCGGTCCGGTCTCGCCGGCGTTGTCGACCAGCTTGTCCACCGACTCGGCGAAGATCATGGTGAGCCCGCTGCCGAACCAGGCCGCCTTGATGATCTGGGCGAACGAATGGGCGAAGGGCAGGAAGAGCAGGTGGCTGTCCTCGCGGGAGAGCAGCTTGCTGTTCACCGACGACTCGGCGGCGAAGAGCAGGTTGTCGTTGGTGATCATCACGCCCTTGGGCACGCCCGTCGTCCCCGAGGTGTAGAGGATGGTGGAGAGCTCGTCGCGCCGGCCCGCCGCCACCCGCGCCTCCAGCTCGCCCGGAGTCTTCGCCTTCTGCTCGCGGCCGCGCGCCTTGAGCGCCTCGAACGAGAGCCCCCAGTCGCCCTCGCCCTGCCCGTCCATCAGCACCACGCAGCGGACCTTGGGCAGGCGCGCCTTGACCGCGGTCAGCTTGGCGAGCTGCTTCTTGTCCTCGGCGAAGACCACCACCGCAGAGGCGTTCTCGAGGATGAACTGGCACTCCTCCGGCGTGTTCGACTGGTAGACGGGCACCGCCACCCCGCCCGAGAGCGCGATGCCCATGTCGGCCACCGTCCACTCCACGCGGGTACCGGCGATGATGGAGACCATCTCGCCGTGCTTGAGGCCGAGCGCGAGCAGCCCCCAGGCCATCTCCTCGCTCTCTGCCGCGAGCTGCGCCCAGCTGACGTCCTTCCAGCTGCCCGAGACCTTGCGCCGCGCCGCCGTGCGGGCCGCGTCCTGCGCCGCGCGGGAGCGGAAGAGCTGCGCGACCGACTGCGCCCCGGTGGGGCCCGGCGACTGCATCTGGTGGAGATGGCTCTCTGCGGTTGCCATGGTTTCCGTCCCTCTCGAAAGTCAGTGCGAGCCCATCCACTTTTTCGCCAGGTCCTTCAGGCGGCGATCTTCGGGCGGGTCGTTGCCGGTGCGGGCGTCGAGGACGTCCTGGATGAAGCGGCGGGCGTCCTCGGTCTTGCCCTGATCGGCGAACGAGTCGGCGAGGTAGATCTTGGCGCGCCAGTTGTCGGGGTGGCCGGCGATGCACTCCTCGAGCACCTTGATCGACTGGTCGACGTCGCGCTTGGGCCAGGGCAGCTTGAAGAAGTAGCGCCCCCAGACCACTTGCGGCGCGCCGTCGAGGTAGTCCTTGTCGATGCGCAGGGCCGCCAGCATCCGCTCGCGGAACTTGCCTTCGACTCCCTGCGAGAGCGCGGTGAGGATGCCGATGCCCTCGGAGTAGAGACCGACGCCGAGGCCCGCGTAGTACTGGCCGCGCACGTCGCCGGGCTTGGCGAGGATGGCCCGGTCGCCCACTTCCCAGGCCATCTTGCCCAGCTCGGCCTTCTTGTCGCCCTCGGTGCCGTTGGCCTCCCAGTTGTAGAGGGAGGCGAGGCGCCAGTTGGCCTCGAAGGCGCGGGCGTCGACGGCCAGCTGCTGGTCGACGAGCGCGTGCATCTCCTTGAGCGCCGCGGGCTGGTCGCGCTTCTTCCACAGCTCGTCGAACTTGCCGGTCCAGGTGCTGGGCGTGGCGGCGGGCGCGGCGGCGGGCGGCGGCGCGGCGGTGGGCGGAGCGGCGGCGGGCGGCGATGACGCCGGCGCCGGAGCAGCGCCCCCGGGCGGGGGCTGCGGCGCGTGCTGCTGCGCGAGGACGGGCGCGGCGAAGATCAAGGCGAGGGCGAGCAGGCGCATGCGTGTCTCCGGGGCCCGCAGGCCTACCACTGAGACCGGAGAGGGGCAATGCAGAAGCGGGCAGCTACTTGTTGGTCAGGTAGCGCACGTCCCAGATGTCGTCGGGCATCAGCGCGCAGGCGCCGGCGAACTTGACGAAGATGCCGTCCGGCCCGTCGACGATGGTGTAGCCCTGCCCGGGCACGCACTCGAACGACTGTCCGCCGCGCTCGAGGCGGACCACCAGGTAATCCGCCGACGACGGGCGCGCGCGCAGCTGGATCTGCGCCGGAATGCCGATCACCGCCGACAGTCTGGAGAGGCCGGGGCTGGCGTCGTCGCTGCAGACGTTGGCGGCCACGCCGGAGAAGGCGAAGGCGAGCTCGAGATAGCGACGCCCCGGCACCTGGCCGCCGCAGAAGGTGTGGCACTGGGCGGCGCAGTCGGAGACGCAGATCTGGTAGGTGGGCGCCTGGCCGCAGCGCACCTGGCAGGCCGTGACCGCGGCGGGCGCGTCGCAGGCGGCGTCGCAGGTGGGGTTGGCGCAGACGCCCGGGTCCTGGGTCCCGTCCTGCAGGGAGACCACGGCCCCGACCTCGACCTCTTTCGGCTGCCCGTCCAGGTTCTTCAGGCCCCGCAGGAAGTTGACGTAGTTGGCGACGGGCTCGAGCGAGGGCGCGGCCGACCCGTCGCTGCGGGCCTCCTGCGCGCATTTGTCGATGATGTTGCCGGTGGCCGGATCCTTCACCAGCATGGAGAGCCGGTGGGCGGGGTCCGAGCAATCCTCGGCGTCGGTGAAGAAGGCGACGACCACCTTGGCGCCGTCGCGCAGGAAGCCCGGCTGCTGCAGCGCCAGCTCCATCGCCTGCAGGCCCTGCGGCTGGCGCGAGCCGGCGGTGCCGACCTTCACGCTGGCGGCCAGGTAGGCGGCGAAGTCGGCCGCGGTGGAGTCGGCGCGACGCAGGACCAGGGCCGGCACGCCCGGTCCGCGGTGGAACTGGCCTGCCGCCGGAAACGACCGGAAGCAGGCGAAGGCGCTGTCGCAGGAGAAGCCGGTCGCTTCCCACTCGCTGTTGCACTGGCCGGCGGCGTTGGGATCTCCCGCGGGCCCGCAGGCCCCGAGCCGCTCCGAGACAGTGGTGGTGGTGACCGCCACCTGATAGTCGATGGGCGGCTTGAGCGCGTCGAGCTGCGCGGTGAAGTTCTGCAGGGCGGCGGCGAGGCGATCCTGCTTGCCGGACATGGAGAGGCTGTCGTCCACCACGAGGAGAACGTCTGCTTTCGTCGCAACCCGGACCTTCGAGCGCTGCGAAACCGCCACCAGTGTCACCGGTTGCACAGGCACCGCGACATAGCTCTGGCACCCCGCCAGAACTGCGAGCAGCGTGAATCGGACGATGAGCAGCCTGGCTGGAGTGACGGTGCGCATGCGAAGGAAGGACCCCCTGCTGGCCCGCAACCTTTGGATGCCGCGCCGTGCCGTCAAGCCTGCCGCAGCTTGCATGCCAGCTCCGCGACTGAGGGCTGTTGCCAGACCGCCCGCTGTGGCTACATTGGGAACTTGCCGTTAGACACGCAGAATCAGTTTTCTTAGGGACGGGAGACCAAACGATGTCCGAGAAAGGCAAAATCGTGACCCCGGCAGCACCGGGGCTCATCAACAAGGAGGACATTCCGCCCGTCCTGCCCATCCTGCCGCTGCGGAATTCAGTCTTCTTTCCGGGTGGCGTGCTGCCGCTGGCCGTGGGACGGCAGAAGACCATCGCGCTCATCAAGGACGCGGTGCGCGACGACCAGGTCATCGGCGTCGTCACCCAGCGCAAGGCCGAAGAGGAAGACCCGGGCGCCTCCGACCTCCACCAGATGGGAACGGTGGCGCGGATCGTGAAGCTGCTCAAGATGGGCGAGGACAACTACTCGCTCGTCGTGCAGGGCCTGGCGCGCTTCCGGGTGGTCGAGCTGGTGCAGGAGCACCCTTACCTCAAGGCCCGCATCGAGCCGGTGGACGACAAGTCCAGCTTCGACGAGGTCGAGATCGAGGCGCTCGGCATCAACTTGAAGAAGCTGGCGCGCGAGGTCATCGAGATGATGCCCGAGCTGCCGGCCGCCGCCACCGAGCTGGTGGAGTCGATCACGCAGCCCGGCCACCTCGCCGACCTGATCGCCGCCAACGTCGACGTGCCCATCGAGGAGAAGCAGCAGGTCCTCGAGACCGTCGACCTGAAGGAGCGGATGAAGCTGGTGCTCGAGCTCCTCAACCGGAAGCGCGAGATCCTCAAGCTGTCTTCGAAGATCGACTCGCAGGTGAAGGGCGAGATGTCGAAGACCCAGCGCGAGTACTACCTGCGCCAGCAGCTCAAGGCCATCAAGGAGGAGCTGGGCGAGCTGGGTGAAGAGGAGGAGGAGCTCGACGAGCTCGGGGAGAGGCTGAAGAAGATCGGCCTGCCGCCCGAGGTGGAGAAGGTCGCCAACAAGGAGCTCAACCGCCTCAAGAGCATCCCGACGGCCAGCTCCGAGTACACGGTGGCGCGGACGTACCTGGAGTGGATCGCCGACCTGCCCTGGACCAAGAAGACCGAGGACAACCTCGACGTCGAGAACGCCCGCGAAGTTCTCGCCAAGGACCACTACAGCCTCGAGAAGGTGAAGAAGCGCATCCTCGAGTACCTGGCGGTCCGCAAGCTGAAGAACGACATGAAGGGGCCCATCCTCTGCCTGGTCGGTCCGCCCGGAGTCGGCAAGACTTCCCTCGGGCAGTCGATCGCGCGGGCGACGAACCGCAAGTTCGTCCGCCTCAGCCTCGGCGGCGTGCGCGACGAGGCCGAGGTCCGCGGCCACCGGCGCACCTACGTCGGCGCGCTGCCGGGCCGCGTGATCCAGAGCATGAAGAAGGCGGGCACGGTGAACCCCGTCGTCATGCTCGACGAGATCGACAAGCTGGGCGCCGACTTCCGCGGCGACCCCAGCGCGGCGCTCCTCGAGGTGCTGGACCCGGAGCAGAACAACACCTTCTCCGACCACTACCTCGACGTGCCGTACGATCTCTCGAAGATCATGTTCATCGCCACCGCCAACCAGCTCGACCCCATTCCGCCGCCGCTGCGCGACCGCATGGAGGTCATCGAGCTGCCCGGGTACACCTTCGAGGAGAAGGTTCACATCGCCAAGAACCACCTCATCCCCAAGCAGGTGCGGGAGCACGGCCTCTCCATCGACAACATCGAGATCACCGACGCGGCCCTCTCCAAGCTCATCTCCGGCTACACGCGGGAAGCCGGCGTCCGCAACCTCGAGCGCACGGTCGCCGACGTGTGCCGCGCGGTGGCGGTGGACGTGGCCAAGGGCTCGCTGCTGAAGCGGAGCATCTCGCCTGAGGAGCTGGAGATCATCCTTGGACCGGAGAAGTTCTACTCCGAGACGGCCGAGCGCACCGAGCTTCCCGGCGTGGCCACCGGCCTCGCCTGGACGGCTGCGGGCGGAGACCTGCTCTTCATCGAGTGCACCAAGATGCAGGGCAAGGGCGGCATCACGCTCACCGGACAGCTCGGCGACGTGATGAAGGAGTCCTGCCAGGCGGCGCTCAGCTACACGCGCAACAAGGCGCCCAAGCTGGGCATCGACCCGCGCTTCCTCGAGAAGCAGGACATCCACATCCACTTCCCGGCCGGCGCCATTCCCAAGGACGGTCCTTCGGCGGGCGTCACCATCTTCACGGCGCTGACCTCACTGCTCACGGGAATCCGGGTACGGGGCGACGTGGCGATGACGGGAGAAGCCACGCTCCGCGGCCTGGTGCTGCCGGTGGGCGGCATCAAGGAGAAGGTCCTCGCGGCGCACCGGGCGGGCATCAAGCGGATCATCATGCCCGAGCGCAACAAGAAGGACCTGGCCGACGTTCCGGAGCAGGCGCGCAAGGAGATGGAGTTCATCTTCGCCCTCTCGATGGACGACGTGCTCGCGGCGGCGATGGAGGAGAACCCGTTCGAGC
>JAYWAJ010000377.1:0-3953 GCA_043782525.1 Deltaproteobacteria bacterium
CGGTGGCGCTGCGGCGCCGGATGCGCCCCGGCGGCCTGGCGCTGGGCGGGATGGCGGCGCTGCTCGCCTTCTTCGTCATCGCCCAGGCGCACGACCTGCTCTACGACACCAAGGTCATGTACGGGCTGTGGCTCCTGCTCGGGCTGTCGCTGACGCCAGCGGAAGAAGCGTCGCCAAAATCGCCGCCGGCCAGAGCTGGATAAAGAGGCGGTCGACGGAGGTCCGGTAGATCCACTCGACCGGGTGCGGCTGCAGCACGTAGATGGGGGCGTAGGCGGCGCAGGCGAGGAGCAGCGCCGTGCCGGCCACGCTGCCCGGCAGCTTGCGCAGCACCAGCGCGAGGAGCAGAAGCTCGGCGATCACCCAGAGCGCGAAGTCCTGGAAATAGACGATGCGCCGCAAGACCAGCAGCGCGAGCTCGCCCCAGCGCCCCGGCGAGAGCGCGCGGTCGAGCAGCCCCTGCGGCGTGGTGAAGAGGACGAAGTCGTTGGGCGGCTTGAGGCCCAGCTTGAAGCCGGCCAGGAGCGCCAGCAGCGGCAGCGCGCCCAGGGCGAAGAGCAACAGCGGCCGCAGCCTCCGCTCGCGCCAGAGCAGCGCGGCGGCGAAGCAGCCCAGGTAGAGCAGGCCTTCGTTCTTGGTCCAGGCGCAGAGACCGGCGGAGAAGCCGGCCAGCACGAGGAGGTGGCCGCGGCCCTCCTCCAGCGCCAGCGTCAGCAGCGCGGCGCAGAGGACGAGGAAGGCCCCGAGCGGCACGTCCGACTGCTGGTTCGAGGAGAAGGTCGCGAAGCAGGGCGTGGTCGCGAGGACGAGGCCCGCCAGGAGTCCCCAGGTGGGGCCCCGCAGCCGCGCCACCGACCAGGCCAGCACCGCCAGCGCCAGGGCGGCAAAGAGCAGCGAGAGGAGGGCCGGCGCCGCCAGCGCCTCGGTGCGCCCGAGCAGGAAGACCTGCGCCACCGCGCCCGGCAAGAGCCAGGGATAGTCCTGGTGGAGCCAGAAGAGCAGGCGCGGCGAAAAGGCGGCGTGGAGGTCTGCGGCGCGGGAGAGAAAGCGCGCGCGGGTGTTCCAGATCATCCAGGCGTCGTAGCCGCCGTCGGGAAAGCGCAGCGTGTGCTCGACCACCGCCGCCGTCGCCAGCGCGCAGGAGGCGGCGAAGAAGAGCTTGAGCCAGCGCGGCGGCGGCGCCTGGTGAACGCCGTTCACTTCCGCCGAGAGCGCCGGTGAACGCCGTTCACCGACCCGCAGGAGCAGCGCGCCCAGCAGCGCCAGCGCCGCATCCTTGGCGAGCAGCACCCGTCCGTCGGTTCCAAAGAGCAGGATCGCCGCCGCGTACGCCGCCGACCAGGCGCCGAGCCCGAGGAGCAGCGCGGCCGCGAGGCGCAGCCCGCCCCGCAGCCGCACCGTCATCCCGGCCCCGCAGAGCCCGATGGCCAAAAGCGCGACCGCGACCTTCACGGCGTGGGCCTCGCCACCGCGTTGGCCACCGCCTTCGCCACCACGGTGGTAGGGCCCGCCTGCGCCACCGCGGCGAGCCCGTGCGCGCGCAGCACCTCGCCGAGCCGCGCCGGGTCGGCGACGTTGGCCACTACCAGGGCGGCGCGGTCGTCGTCGTAGCGCAGCACCAGCGGCGCCAGCGCGTACTGCATCTGCAGGAAGCGCTGCTTGGCGCCCTGGTACTCGAAGCCGGGCGTGGTCAGGATGGGCTCGTCGGTGACGTAGCCGACCTCTCCGGACCGCGGCAAGAGCGGCAGCAAGGCGCGGAATTGATCGTCGATGGGCGGGCCCGGGAGGGGCCGTTCGTGCCGGGGCTCGGCGACGAAGTGGTAGTAGGCCGTGCGGCAGAACCCGACCGCCGCGAGCACCGCGATCGCCGCCGCGATCCGCGCAGGCGTCACGGCTCGGCGTGGCTCGCGGCGACGATCGGGCCGGACGGCGGCGGCACCACTCCGTAGCGGACGATGCAGTAGACGGCGCGGAAAGCGTCCTTGAGGGCGATCTTCTTGCCCTCGGCCACCGAGCGCGGCTGGTAGGAGATGGGCCTCTCCACCAGGCGCAGCGGCTCGCGGCGGTGCCGGTGGGCGAGCAGCGCGGTGACTTCGGGCTCGAAGCCGAACCGCTCCTCGCGCAGCGCCAGATCCCTGATGATGGAGGCGCGCATCACCTTGTAGCAGGTCTCCATGTCGGTGATGCGGAAGCCGGTGAAGAGGTTGCTGGCCGAGGTGAGCATGCGGTTCGCGAGCGTGTGCCAGAAGGGGAAGCCGGAGTAGCCGTTGAGGAAGCGGCTGCCGTAGACGACGTCGGCCTCGCCGCGGGCGATGGGCTCGAGGAGCGCGGGCAGCTCCATCGGGTCGTACTCCAGGTCCGCATCCTGGACCACGACCACGTCGCCCCGCGCCTCGGCGAAGCCGCGGTGCAGCGCCGCGCCCTTCCCGCGGTTGACCGGCTGGTGGAAGATGCGGATCTCGGTCTGGCCGGGCAGGCCGTCGAGCACCAGCGCCGGGTTGGCCTGCACCTGGTCGAGCACGGCGCGGGTGCCGTCGCGGGAGGCGTCGTTGACGACGACGAGCTCCTTGTCCACCGGCAGGGCGGCGACCCGGCGGAGCACGTCGAGCAGGTGCCGTTCCTCGTTGTAGACCGGGATGATGATCGAGAGCTTCAGGGCGCGCTCCGCTGCGACCGCCGCCCCCGCGGGCGTCGAATGGCGGGCGAAGCTCGTCCGGTTCCGGGTGGAAGTCAAGGCCACCGCTTGCTTTTGGCGACCCGATCCGCTATCCAACCCGCCCCTTTCGCCCGGCGGAAGACCCCGCAGCCCAACGCTGCGAGCAATCCGCGGGCATTTCCGAGAGAAGAGCATGCGCGAGAGCATCCATCCGGCTTACCCTGCAGCCAAAGTCCACTGTGCCTGCGGCGCCACCTGGGAGACCCGGTCCACCCACGGCGACCTGCAGCTCGACATCTGCAGCAACTGCCACCCGTTCTTCACCGGCAAGCAGAAGCTGATGGACACGGCCGGCCGCATCGACCGGTTCCGCAAGAAGTACGCGAACACGCCGGCTCCCGTCGAGAAGCCCAAGAAGGAAGCGACCGCCCCGAAGAGCGCCGCTGCCAAGTCCGACAAGCCGAAGAAGCCCAAGGCCGAGAAGAAGGAAGGCGCCGCCGAGAAGGCCGCCGAGAAGAAGGAGCCCGCCGCCAAGGCTTAGCTCGATTTCCGCAGCTCGCAAAAGACGAAGGGCCGGCGGCGGGGAGCCACCGGCCCTTCTGCTTTCAGGACCCGAGGGGGGCCCGGAAACAAGCGGCGCGGTCGCAGGGAGCAAGGGGGGGTCTCGCTCGCGGCGACCGCCGCCGCCACCCGTCGCCGGGTGAGAAGCTCTA
The DNA here is from genome assembly GCA_043782525.1 of Deltaproteobacteria bacterium. Lineage (GTDB taxonomy): Bacteria > Myxococcota > Myxococcia > Myxococcales > 40CM-4-68-19 > 40CM-4-68-19. The sequence continues at coordinate 3,370 of JAYWAJ010000377.1, forward strand.
CTTCTCCCGCGAGGCCACGCGGGTGAGGCCCTCCTCGTCGCGCAGCACCAGCAGCCGGCCCTGGTTCGCCAGGAGCCCGTCGCGCTTCATCTTGTTGATCAGGGTCGAGACGAACGACCGCGAGGCGCCCACCAGGTCGGCGAGGTCCTGCTGGGTGATGCCGTGCAGGCAGAGCTCGTTTCCGGGGGCGATGCGCTCGCCGTGCGCCGCCGCCAGCGACTGCAGCATCTCGGCGAGGCGGGCCGGCACGTCCTTGCGGGTGAGGCCGAGCACGCGCTGGCGCATCTGGCGGACGCGCTCGTTGAGGGCGCGGATGACATCCACCGCGAGCGCCGGGCGGGCCTCGAGCAGCGCGCGGAAGTCGCGGCCTTCGATGCTCCACACCTCACACTTGCCCGAGCTGACCGCGAGCTCTTCCATGACCGCGCCGTCGGGCCGGAGGACCTCGCCGATCTCGTCGGCGCTTCCCGCTCCTTCGTGAGCACGCTCATCAACAAGATGAAGCGGGACGGCCTGCTCGCGAACCAAGGACGCTTGCTGGTGATCAAGAACGAGCCGGGCCTGGGCAGCGTGGCCTCGCAGGA
>JAYWAJ010000378.1:0-10439 GCA_043782525.1 Deltaproteobacteria bacterium
CCGCAGATCGTCTACGCCAGCCTCTGGGAGGCGCGGCAGGCGCCCTGGGAGAACGGCGAGTTCGGCGGTCCCGGCAGCGGCCTCTACAAGTCCAGCGACGGTGGCGCCACCTGGAAGCAGCTCGCAAAGGGCCTGCCCGACTTCGAGCACGACGGCGCCGGCCGCATCGGCATCGGCGTCGCGCCCTCGCGGAGCACGCGCCTGTTCGCCACCGTCAACACCAAGAAGGGTGGCTTCCTCTACCGCAGCGACGACGCCGGCGAGAGCTGGGCGCGCATCTGCGACGACGCCCGCGTGGCCGAGCGCGCCGACGACTTCGCCGAGGTGAAGGTCGACCCGCAGAACCCCGACGTCGTCTACACCGCGAGCGTGGTGGTCTGGAAATCCACCGACGGTGGAAAGAACTTCACCGCCTTCCGCGGCGCTCCCGGCGGCGACGACTACCAGCGCATCTGGATCGATCCGGCGCGGAGCAGCACCCTGCTCATCGCCTCCGATCAGGGCGCCATCATCACGGTGGACGCCGGCGCCACCTGGAGCAGCTGGTACACGCAGCCGACGGCGGCCATGTTCCACGTCACCGCCGACAACGCCTTTCCCTACCGCCTCTGCGGCGGCCAGCAAGACAGCGGCTCCGCCTGCGTCTCCTCGCGCGGGGCGGACGGCGCCATCACCTCCCGCGACTGGCACCCGGCCGGCGTCGAGGAGTACGGCTACGCCGCGCCCGACCCCCTCGACCCCGACCTCGTCTACGGCGGCAAGCTGGAGCGCTGGGACCGGCGCACCGGGCAGCAGCAGAACGTGGCGCCGGTGCCGCTGCGGGGCAAGGACTACCGGGTCATCCGCACCGCGCCGGTGCTCTTCTCGCCGCTCGATCCGCACACCCTCTACTTCGCCTCCAACGTCCTGTGGAAGAGCCAGAGCGGCGGGCGCAGCTGGACCCGGATCAGCCCGGACCTGACCCGCCCCACCTGGGAGGTGCCGAAGAACGTCGGCAAGTATACGGGCGTAGACGCAGCCCGCCCCTTCCAGCGCGGGGTCATCTACGCGGTGGCCGCGTCGCCGGTGGACAAGAACACCCTCTGGGCGGGCACCGACGACGGGCTCATCCATCTCACCCACGACGGTGGCAAGAGCTGGCGCGACGTCACGCCGCCCTTGCTGCAGCCGTGGTGGAAGGTCTCCATCCTCGACGCCGGCCACTCCGACGCGCTGACCGCCTACGCGGCCATCGACACCATGCGCCTCGACGACACCCGGCCCCACCTGCTGCGCACCCACGACGGCGGGAAGACGTGGGTGGAGATCGTCCACGGGCTGCCCGAGGGCGGCATCGCCCGGGTGGTCCGCGAGGATCCCCGGCGCCGCGGGCTGCTCTTCTGCGGCACCGAGCAGGCGGTCTACGTCTCGTTCGACGACGGCGACCACTGGCAGCCGCTGCGCCTCGACATGCCGGCCACCTCGATCCGCGACCTCATCGTCAAGGACGACGACCTCGCCGTCGCCACCCACGGGCGCGGCTTCTGGATCCTCGACGACATCGAGCCGCTCCGGGAGATCGACGACACCATCGCCGCCGCGGACGCGCACCTCTTCCGGCCCGCGCCGGTCTTCCGCATGCGCTGGGACAGCTACACCGACACGCCGCCGCCGCCCGACGAGCCGATGGGCCCCAACCCACCAGACGGGGCCATCGTCGACTACCTGCTGAAGACGGCGGGGGAGGCGGTGATCGAGATCGTCGATCCGGCCGGGAAGACCGTGCGGAGGTTTGCCAGCACCGACCAGGCGGCGGAGATCAAGGACGACGGCAACGTCCCGCGCTGGTGGATCCGTCCGGCGGCGCTGCCCTCGGGCGAGGCGGGCCTGCACCGGCTGGTCTGGGACCTGCATTGGCCGGCGCCGAAGACGTTGGAGCACGGCTATCCCATCGGCGCCATCCCCGGCAACACGCCGCGCGAGCCGCGGGGGCCCTGGGCGCTGCCCGGCAAGTACACGGTGCGGCTGACCGCGGGCGGCAAGACGCTCTCGCAGCCGCTCCTGGTCAAGCTCGACCCGCGGCTGAAGACGCAGCCGGCGGCGCTGCAGCAGCAGTTCGCGCTCTCGCAGAAGCTGGCGGCGGCGCTGGACTCTGCCTTCGACGCCCTGACCGCGCTGCGCGAGCTGCGCAAGACGCGCCCGGACGACAAGGAGCTGGCCACGCTGGAAGGCGAGCCCGAGCCGCGGCGCCCGTGGGAAAAGCGCGACGAGCAGCCGGCGCTCGCGGCCTGGAACGCGCGCTTGCAGGCGGCCTACGAGCTCCTGCAGTCGACCGACAACGCGCCCACGCCGCAGGGAGTGCAGGCAGCGGAGCAGGTGCTCAAGGAGACGGCGCAGCTGCTCGCGCGCTGGGAGAAGCTGAAGGCGCGCTGAGCGGCGCCGGCGCGGGAGGCATTTGCAGGGTGCGCGATGCGCTTCGGGCGGGTATCCTGCGCGCATGGGCGTCCGACGCAGGCGGTTCTGGGCCGGCGGCCCGTGGCTCGCGCCGCTCGTTCTCGCGCTCGTCGCCTGCGCCAGCTACCGCGTGCTGCCGCCCCCGCCGCTCGAGGGCGGCGTGCAGCCGATCCCGGTGCGCTACCAGAAGTCGCGGCTCGGGCTCCTCAAGTCGGACGGCGAGGACGGCGTCATCGCCCGCGTCTTCGCCCACGGCAGCGTGGCCCTCGCCACCGTCGCCGGCCCGGAGCGGGGCATCCTCGCCTCGGGCGACGCGGGGCGGACCTGGACCTTCGCGGCCGGGCCCTTCGACTTCCGCGAGGTGCTCTTCAGCGAAGGCCACCTCTACGGCCGCACCGCCAACCGCGTCTTCCACAGCGAGGACGCAGGGCAAAGCTGGGAGAGCGCCGCGGTGGTCTCCTCCGACGACCGCCTCGACGCCCTGGCGCTGGGCCCGGGCGGACTCCTCTACGCCGCCGGCCGCAGCCAGCTCTACCTCTCCGCCGACGGCGCGCGGACCTGGAAGCCCATCGCCCTGCCGCTCCCGGCCCAGCCGCCCTGGCGGGCGCGCAACATCGTGCCCGACCTTTTGCGGCCGCAAGTGGTCTACCTTGCGCTGCGCACCGAGCCGCAGGTGGAGCTGTTGCCGCGCTTCAAGGCCCTGCTCGACTACAGCTCCGACGAAGCGCTCTCGGCGCTGAAGCTGGTCGACGCCCACCAGCGGGGCGCGGTGGCCTGGGGCGCTGCCGCCGACGGCGTCTACGTCACCGAGGACGGCGGGGCGCGCTGGAAGAAGACGGCCCTCTCCCTCGACGCCTGGCTGGCCGCGCACGACGGCGCTCTCTACGCCGCGGCGGCCGAGCCCATCCTCCTCTCGGCGGCGCTGGCGCGGCGCCACGCCGATCTGGCCAGCGCCGCCGAGCTGCAGATGCGCGGCGGCGGCGTGAGCGGGCCGGCGCTGCGGGAGGCGCTGCCCTATCCGGGGCGGGAGGCGCTGCTGGCCGGACCCGCGGCGGACGCGCTCGCCTTCCGCTCGACCGACGGCGGCGCCAGCTGGGAGCGGGTCGAGCATCCGCCGCTGCCGGTGGCCCTGGCGCTGCGCGCCGCGGTGGAGAAGGGCGGGCAGGACGCAGCCCACGCAGCGCCGCCCCCGGCGCCGCCGCCCAAGCCGCAGAACCGGCCGCCGGACAACGGCGTGCGCCCGGGGTTGAGGCCTCAGGCCTCAGGCTTCAGGCCTCAGGCTTCAGGAAAAACAGACCGCGGTGGTGCGGAGGAGCGGGATTTCGCGCAGTACGGGGGAGGGCGCAACAGCGGGGCGCGCCGGCCGCCCACGCCCACCGGGCCGCAGGGCCCCTCCACCCGCGCGCCGGCGCCGGACACGCTGCTCGCCTTCCTCGATCCGCAGCGGCTGGTGGCGCGCTTCAACGGCGGCGCGCCGGTGAGCGGGGTCGAGGGCGACGTCGCCTGGGCGCCGACGCCGCAGTCGTGGGAGGCGATGGTCTCGCTGCTGGTGAGCGAGAGCGAGACCGAGCACGAGATCTCGCTGGGCCCGGCCCAGGCCGTGGGCGCGGTCTTCGAGCTCTTGCAGGAGCGCGGCGGCAGCTGGACCAGCGGCCCGCTGCCCGCCGGGTCGCCGCAGTCGATCGCCGCGGCGCAGGGGGCCGTCCTCCTCGTCCGCCGCGACGGACGCGCCTGGCGCATCGGTCCCTGATACGCTGCCCGCGTGCCCGAGCTCGCCCGCCGCATCGGAGTCTTCGACGCGACGATGGTGGTGATGGGCGGCATTGTCGGCTCGGGCATCTTCGTCACTCCCGCCGTGGTCGCGCAGGCGGGCGGCGTGCGGATGATCGCCGCCTGGCTCCTGGGCGGAGTGGCGGCCCTGCTCGGCGCCTTCCTCTACGCCAACCTGGTCGCGCAGCGTCCGCAGGCGGGCGGGCAGTACGTCTACCTGCGCGACGCCTTCCATCCGGCGGTGGCCTTCCTCTACGGCTGGGCGCTGCTCCTCGTCATCCAGACCGGCGGGATGGCCGCCTGCGCCATCACCTTTGCCCGCTACGCCGGGCTCGGCCTGCCCGAGAGCATCGTCGCCGCCGCGGTGCTGGCGCTGCTCACCTTGATCAATTGCCTCGGCGTCGCCGCCGGCAGCCGGGTGCAGACCCTGCTCATGCTGCTCAAGATCCTCGCCCTCGCCGCGCTGATCGGCTCCGGCCTCTTCCTCGGCACGGCGCATCCGCCCGCGCCGGCCGCTTCCGGCGACCTGGGCGAGGCGCTCATCCCCGTGCTCTTCTCCTACGGCGGCTGGCAGACGGCCTGCTTCGTCGCCGCCGAGCTGAAGGAGCCCCGCCGCGACCTGCCCCGCGCGCTGGTGGCGGGCGTCCTCTGCGTCATCCTCCTCTACACCGGCGTCGCCCTCGCCTGCGCGCGCATCCTCGGCGTCGCCGGCCTGGCCGCCTCGACGGCGCCGGCCATGGACGTCGCCCGCCTCACCCTGGGGCCGCGGGGCGCGGCGCTCATCGCCGCCGGCGTCGCCCTCTCCTCGCTGGGCTTCTTGAGCCAGAGCATCCTCACCGCGCCCCGCGTCTACTTCGCCATGGCCGAGGACCGGCTCTTCTTTTCCAGCGTCGCCCGCGTCCACCCGCGCACCCGGGCGCCGGTGACGGCCATCGTGCTGCAAGGCGCGCTGGCGGCGCTGATCGCGCTCCTGGGGACCTTCGAGGCCATCCTGCAGTATGTCGTCTCCATCGACTTCATCTTCTTCGCGCTCACCGCCGCCTGCCTCTTCGTCTTCGCCCGCCGCGGCGAGAAGATCTCCATGCCCGGCCACCCGGTGACGACGCTGGTCTTCATCGCCATCTGCCTCTTCGTGGTGCAGGCGACCTTCGTCCACGATCCCGGACACAGCCTCATCGGCCTCGCCTTGACCCTCGCCGGCATTCCCGCCTACCTCCTCTGGCGGCGGCAAAGACCCTTGGGAGAACCCAAATGAAAGAACCCAAATGAAGATCCTCGCTCTCGTTTCCCTGCTGGCGCTGCCGGCGCTGGCCCAGCAGCGGCGCGACCCGCGGGTGGAGAAGATCGTCGCCCGCGTCGAGGCGGCGCGGATGCAGGGGACGGTGGCGAGGCTGGTCGGCTTCGGCACGCGGCTGACCATCTCCGACGCCAACGACCCGGCCCGCGGCATCGGCGCCGCGCGCAAGTGGCTGGCGGGCGAGTTCGCCGCCATCGCGGCGCGGCCGGGCGCGCGACTCAAGACCTTCGAGGACCGCTTCGTCGCGCCGGTGGGCAGGCGCATCCCGGCGCCGGTCGAGATCGTCAACCTGGGCGTGGTGCTGCCCGGCGTCGATGCGGCGCGGGCGAGGCAGGCCATCGTCATGACCGGCCACTACGACTCGATGCCCAGCGACGTGCTCGATCCCAAGGCCGACGCGCCCGGCGCCAACGACGACGGCAGCGGCACCTCGATGGCGCTGGAGTTGGCCAACGCCTTCGCCGCCGAGTCGCCCGCCGTCACCCTCTACTTCGTGGCGGTGGCCGGCGAGGAGCAGGGCCTGGTCGGCTCGCAGCACCTCGCCGAGCGCTTGAAGAAAGAGGGCGTCGAGGTCCTGGCGATGGTGAGCGTCGACATCGCCGGCAACAGCGAAGGGCAGGACGGCGTCAAGGACAGCACCACCGGCCGCCTCTTTTCGGAGGGCACGCCCGAGCTCGAGAGCGAGGCGCAGAAGAAGCTGCGGCTGGCCATCGGCAACGAGAACGACAGCCCGTCGCGGGAGTGGGCGCGCTATTTACAGCGGGTGGGCGAGCTCTATTCGAGCGGCCTCAAGCTGCGGGTGATGCTGCGCCGCGACCGCATCGCCCGCGGGTCGGACCACATGTCGTTCCTGCACGAAGGCTTTCCGGCGCTGCGGATGAGCGAGGCGCGGGAGAACTACCACCGCCAGCACCAGACGCCGCGCACCGAGAACGGCGTCCAGTACGGCGACGACCTCGCGCACTTCGACGCGCCCTACGCCGCGCGGCTCTGCAAGGCGCTGGCGGGTGCGGTGGGCGCGCTGGGCTTTTCGCCCGCGCCGCCGCAGGAGGTCCTGCTGGCGAGCGCGAACACCCCCGACGGCAAGCTGCGCTGGACGCTGCCCAGAGACCCCCGCCTGCGCGACGTCGTCCTCTACCGGCGGCCGGCGGACGCGGTGCAGTGGGAGAGGATCGTCGCGCTGGGAAAGGTGAGCGAGGTCACCCTGCCGTCGGTCAACGTCGACGACTGGTTCTTCGCGGTCTCCTCCGCCGACGAGGCGGGCAACGAATCCCTGCCGCAGCCGCCCGCCCTGCCGCCTCCCGCTCCGCCCAAGGCTGCGCCGGCGCCGCGGTAGCGGTAGTCTCTCCCCATGCAACTGGTCGCGGACTTCGCCACCACCGCCGACTTCCTCGCCGTCTACGAGCAGGAGATCGCGCAAGGTGGCCTGCTGGTCCGCGGCGCGGAGCTTCCGCCGGGCACGCCGCTCGCCGACTGCTCGCTGCAGATCCGCATCGCCGGCAAGGACGCAGCCGCGACCTCGGCCCGCCTGGCTGCGGCCACGCCCGGCGTCGGCGTGATGGTGCTCTTCGAGGGGAAGCCCGCCGCGCTCGACGCGCTCGCCGCCCGGCTGCGCGGCCCGCCGCAGAAGGAGACGCTCAGCCTCCCGGAGAAGATGCACCTTGCCATGTCCTGCGACCGCGAGCTGCGCTTCCAGTTCCTGCGCGACCCCAACAAGCAGCTCCATCCGCTGGTGATGAAGAACCCGCGTATCGGGCTCGAAGAGGTGCAGTGGGCGGCGAAGCTGACCACGCTCAATCCGGAAGCGCTCAAGATCATCGCCGAGCATCCTGAATGGGGACAGAACCCGGGCGTGGCGGCGGCGCTGGTGCGGAATCCCAAGACGCCGGTGCCCGTGGCGCTGAAGTTGTTGCCGCGGCTGCCGGTCTCGGAGCTGCGGGCACTGGCCCGCAGCCAGGGCCGCCCGCAGATCGTCCAGGCTGCAAAAAAGCACGTGCTCCGGTGATCCCGGACAGCCCGTGCTATGCAAAAGCCCATGCGCATCGAACGGCATGGAAGCGTAGCGCTGCTCCGCCTCGAGAGCGGCAAGGTGAACGCCATCGGCCCCGCCTTCGTGGCCGGCCTGAACCAGCTCCTCGACGGGCTCGCCGACGCCAACGCCGCGGTCGTCACCGGCCAGGGCAGCGTCTTCTCCGCCGGCCTCGACCTGCCGGCGCTGATCGACCTCGACCCGGCGGCCATGCAACGCTTCATGGAAGAGTTCAACGCGCTGATGCTGCGCCTCTTCGAGCTGCCCATCCCGCTGGTGGCGGCCATCAACGGCCATGCCATCGCGGGCGGCTGCGTGCTGGCGCTGCAGGCGGACCTCCGGCTGGCGGCCGACCGCGAGTCGCGCCTCGGACTCAACGAAGCGCAGCTCGGCCTCGGGCTTCCGGCGGTGGTGCTGGAGACGCTGCGCTGCCAGGTGCCGGGCAGCTCGCTGTCGCCCATCGCGCTCGAGGGCCGGCTCTTCTCGCCCCGCGAGGCGCTGCAGCTGGGGCTGGTCCACGAGGTGGTGCCGGAAGCCGGGCTGGTGCAGAAGGCCTTGGAGCGCGCGCAGGCGCTGGCGCAGCTTGCGCCCGCCGGCGTGCGGCAGATCAAGGCGGCGCTGCGCCGTCCGGTGGCGGAGTCGATCCGCGCCGTCTCCGCTGCCGACAGCCAGCGCTGGGTGGCGAGCTGGCTCGACCCGGCCTCGCAGGCCCGCCTCCGCGCTGCCGTGGCAAGACTCAGGAAGAGCTAGCGGAGGCCTGGCTGGCGGCGGGCTGCGCGACGGCGGCCCGGGCGCGGCGGCGGCGGGAGAGCTTGTCGAGGGCGACGTAGACGACCGGCGTCGTGAACAGCGTCAGGAGCTGCGAGAAGAGCAGCCCGCCCACGATGGTGATGCCGAGCGGCTGCCGCAGCTCCGCCCCCGCGCCGCGGCCGATGGCGAGGGGCACCCCGCCCAGCATCGCCGCCATGGTGGTCATCATGATCGGCCGGAAGCGCAGCAGGCACGCCTGGTAGATGGCCTCCTTGGGAGAGACCCCCTCCTCGCGCTCCACCTCGATGGCGAAGTCGATCATCATGATGGCGTTCTTCTTGACGATGCCGATGAGCAGGATGATGCCGATGAGCGCGATGATGCTGAACTCGGTGTTCATGAGCAGCAGCGCCAGGAGCGCGCCCACCCCCGCCGACGGCAGCGTCGAGAGGATGGTGATGGGGTGCACCAGGCTCTCGTAGAGCACGCCCAGCACGATGTAGACGGCGATGAGCGCGAAGGCGATGAGGAAGGGCTCGGAGGCGAGCGACTGCTGGAACGCCTGCGCCGTCCCCTGGAAGGAGCCGCGCACGCTGCCGGGCAGGCCGATGGCCAGCTTCGCCTTCTGGATCGCCTCCACCGCCGGCCCGAGCGCGACGTTGGGCGCGAGGTTGAACGACAGCGTCACCGCCGGGAACTGCCCCTGGTGGTTCACCGACAGCGCCGTCTGCGTCTGGGTGATCTTCGCAAGGGTGGAGAGCGGCACCGGTTCGCCCGCCGCCGTCCGCACGTAGAGCGACCCCAGCGAGGCCGGGTTCTTCTGGAACTCGGGCAGCACCTCCAGCACCACCCGGTACTGGTTGAGCTGCGTGTACAGGGTGGCGATCTGGCGCTGCCCGTAGGCGTCGTAGAGCGTGTCGTCGATGGCCGCCGAGGTGATGCCCAGCCGCGCCGCCGTGTCGCGGTCGATCTCGACGTTGAGCTGCAGTCCCTGCGTCTGCTGGTCGGTGTTGACGTCGCGCAGCTCCGGCAGGGTGCGCAGCTTCTCCAGGAGCCTGGGCGACCAGGCGTTCAGCTCGGCGAGGTTGGCGTCCACCAGCGTGTACTGGTACTGCGACCGCGAGGGGCGGCCGCCCATGCGCAGGTCCTGCACGTTCTGCAGGAAGAGGTTGATGCCGTAGACGCGGGCGAGCCGGGGCCGCAACGCGCCGATCACCTGGTCGGCGCTGAGCTTGCGGGCTCCGGGCGGCTTCAGCTGCACGAAGACGAAGCCGGTGTTGCCCTGCCCCATGAAGGAGACGAAGTGGTCGATGCTGGGATCGCTGGCCAGCACCTGGTTGACCGCCTCGGTCCGCGCCTTCATCGCCGGGAAGGAGATGTCCTGGGGCGCCTCGGTGCCCCCCGCCAGGGAGCCCGTGTCCTGCTGGGGAAAGAGCCCCTTGGGCACGATGACGTAGAGAAAGACCGTGAAGGCGACGGTGCCGAGCGTCACCAGCAGCATCAGCTTGTCGTGCTCCAGCACCCAGGCGAGCGCGCGCGCGTAGCGCCGGTGCAGGGCCGCGAAGGCGCCCTCGGAGGCGCGGAACAGCCAGCCCTGCCTCTGCTCCTTCTCCGGCCGCAGCAGCCGGGAGGCCATCATCGGCGTCAAGGTCAGCGAGACCACCGCGCTCATGGCGACGGCGATGGAGAGCGTCACCGCGAACTCGCGGAAGAAGCGGCCGATGTAGCCGCCCATCATCAAGAGGGGGATGAAGACGGCCAGGAGCGAGACGGTGATGGAGACGATGGTGAAGCCGATCTGCCTCGCGCCCTTGAAGGCCGCCTGCAGCGGCGTATCGCCCTTCTCGATGAAGCGGGAGACGTTCTCGGTGACGACGATGGCGTCGTCGACGACGAAGCCGGTCGAGATCGTCAGCGCCATCAGCGAGAGGTTGTCGAGGCTGTAGTCGAGCAGGTACATGAAGCCGAAGGTGCCGATGAGCGAGAGCGGCACCGCCACGGTGGGAATGACGGTGGCCCTGCCGCTGCGCAGGAAGAGGAAGACCACCAGCACCACCAGCGCGACGCTGATGAGCAGGGTGAACTGGACGTCGGCGACCGAGGCTCTGATCGTGCTGCTGCGGTCGAGCGCGATCTTGACGTCGATGGCGGGGTTGATGG
>JAYWAJ010000379.1:0-10427 GCA_043782525.1 Deltaproteobacteria bacterium
CTGCTCGGCATCGGCGAGGGCGCGACCTTCCCCACCGCCACCCGCGCCATGGCCAACTGGACGCCGGCCGGCAAGCGCGGCTGGGCGCAGGGCATCACCCATTCCTTCGCCCGGCTGGGCAACGCCATCGCCCCGCCGCTGGTGGTCGCCTTGATGGCGCTGCTCACCTGGCGCGGAGCCTTCGTCGCCCTCGGCCTCGTCAGCCTCATCTGGGTGGCGGCCTGGACCTTCTACTTCCGCGACGATCCCAAGGACCACCCGGGCATCTCGGAAGAGGAGCTGGCCATGCTCCCCAAGTTCCGGACCGCCGACCAGCTGCGCAAGGATCCGGTTCCCTGGGGCGTGCTGGTCCGCCGCATGGCGCCGGTCATCGTCGTCTACTTCTGCTACGGCTGGACGCTCTGGCTCTACCTGAACTGGCTGCCGTCGTTCTTCCAGCACGGCATGAAGCTCAACCTCAAGGACTCGGCGCTCTTCTCCGCCGCCGTCTTCTTCGCCGGCGTGGTCGGCGACGCCCTCGGTGGAATCATCAGCGACTCCATCCTCCACCGCACCGGCAATGTGGTGCGCGCCCGCACCCACCTCGTCTGCGGGACGCTCATCCTCTCGCTCGCCTGCCTCATCCCCGTCCTCTTCGTCCACGACCTGGTCGGCATCGCGGTGCTGCTCAGCCTCGCCTTCTTCTTCCTCGAGATCAGCATCGGGCCGATGTGGGCCATCCCCATGGACATCGCGCCGCAGTTCTCCGGGACGGCGAGCGGCCTGATGAACACCGGCTCGGCGCTGGCGGCCATCCTCTCGCCGCTGGTCTTCGGCGTGGTCATCGACCGCACCGGCAACTGGACCTTGCCCTTCATCGGCTCCATCGGCCTGCTCGCCTTCGGTGCGGCCTTGAGCTTCACCATGCACCCGGAGCGGACCCTGGCCACCATGGCCGAGGACGCCCGCATCAAGGCGCTCGGGTAGCGAACGGCGCATGCGCGACCACTACGTTCATCCGTCATCGAGGGTGATCATGGCTCGACGTTCTTCCATCCCGAGGACGCGGACGCGAGGCGGGCCATCGAGTGCCTGGTCACCTTGCAAGCGCGCGCACAGGGGAACGCGCTCATCGGGCGCGCGCTCTACCCGCTGCTCCTCCAGGCTGGCCTGCGGGAGGTGACCGTCTCGCCGCGGATGGTCTACGTGGACTCGAGCCGGCCCGAGTGGGTCGAAGGGTTCACCCGGAACACCTTCACCGCGATGGTGGAGGGAGTCCGGGAAGCTGCACTGGCCGCCGGTCTTCTCGACCCCGAGACCTGGCGCCGCGGGATCGAAGCGCTGCGGCGGACGGCGGAACCCGACGGCGTCTTCTGCTACACCTTCTTCAAGGCGGTCGCGGTCCGGTGAACCGCGCGCACCTCCCCGGCGAGGCGCGCATCCAAAGCCGACCATGTGGTCCGCCTTCCTTCTCGCCGCTTCCCTGGCCGCTCCCCTCGACGTGCGGGCGTTCCAGGTCCTCGAGCGCGACTCCGGTCCCGAAAATTATTACCGGGTCGTCGATCCCGGGGCCGCGCTCTTCATCCGCGGCCTCTACGCGCCGCCCCTGCATACGGTCACCCTCTTTGCGCCGGTGCCCGATCGCTTCCGCACCGGCGTGCGGCGCATCCGCTGGCGCTGGCGCGCGATCGAGCTGCCCGCTGGAGGCAACGAATGCGTCGAGGGGCGCGGCGACTCGGCCGCGGCGGTCTACGTCACCTGGAAGCGCGGGCTGCGCTGGTACTCGCTCAAGTTCGTCTGGAGCACGGCGGCGCCGCTGGGAGCGACCTGCAACTCCATCCGCAACCCGCTGGTCGCCTCCGACAGCATCGTGCTGCGCAGCGGCGGCGGCGGGAGCCGCTGGGTCGAGGAGGAGATCGATCCCGACGCGCTCTTCCGCCAGCACTTCGGCGGCGAGGTGCCGGAGCTGCAGGGCCTCGGCCTCCTCACCGACGGCGACCAGACGCGCAGCACCAGCGTCGCCGACTACACCGGCTTCGAGATCTCGGACGAGGCCTCGGCGCAGCGGCGGGGTCCGGCCGTGGGCAGCACGACGCGCTAGGGACCCGTCACTTCGCGCTGGCGGCCGCCTTCTCCGGACCTTCGCGGCCGCCCAGCCAGACCGCGTCGATCTTGCGGGTGTTCTTGATGTCGTCCAGCGGATTGGCCGCGAGGACGATGAAGTCGGCGCGCTTGCCCTTCTCGAGGGTGCCGCGGTCCTTCGCTCCGAGAAACTCCGCGCTGCCCCGGGTGGCGGCGACCAGCGCCTCCATCGGCTTGAGGCCGGCGCGCACCATCAGCTCCAGCTCGCGGTGCTCTCCCCAGCCCTGGATGCGGACGGGGTTGCCGCCCGAGTCGGTGCCCAGCGCGATCTTCACGCCGCCGTCGTGCATCGCCTTCAGGTTGTACATGGCGTTGGCATGGGCGGCGCGGTTCTTGGCGAGGTTGGGATCGGCGTCGAGCTTCTTCTTGAACTCGGGGCTCTTCAGATATTCGAGCTGCGGCGCGCCGATGGCGCCCTGGAGGAAGGGATCGTCGAGGAGCGCCGGCTCGTCGGCGAAGATGAAGGACGACTCGTCGACGTTGAGGGTGGGGATGTAGACCATGCCCTTGGTCTTCATCAGCTGGATGAGCGCGTCGTCGACGTGGGTGTCGCGGACGCTGTGGGCGAGCGCGTCGAGGCCGGAGGCCGCCAGCGCCTTGGCGTCCTCGAGGTAGAAGACGTGGGCCGCCACCCGCAGCTTGTTGCGGTGCGCCTCGTCGATGGCCGCCTGGTAGATCTCGCGCTTCAGCTTCGGCATCTTGCCGAAGATGTCGTCCACCCAGATCTTGAGCATGTCGGCGTGGTGGCCGGCGGTCTCCTTCACCTCGGCGACGGCCTCCTCCACCGTCTGCGGCCGGTAGACCTGGTCGGGCGCGACCGGCAGCGGCGGCGCGCCGTCGGGCACGCCGATGCCGCGGCCGGCGGTGTAGAGCGAGGCGCCCGGGAACTTCCCCGCCTGCTGCTCGTCGCGGAGCTGGTAGCCGAGGTCGCGGTTGAGGCCCAGCGCCAGCACCGCGGCGATTCCGTAGCGCTGGTACTGCAGCAGCTGGTGCTCGACGTTCTCGCGGGTATAGGCGTCGGGACGGTTCTTTCCCTCGAGCACCACGCCGACGTGACCGTGGGAGACGATGATCCCGGGCATGAGGGTCTTGCCGGTGGCGTCGATCACCCGGGCGCCCTTGGGACGCTTCAGCCCCGCCTTGCCGACGGCGACGATGCGGGCCCCGTCGATGACCAGCACGCCGTCTTCCACCGGCGGCCGGCCGGTGCCGTCGATGAGCCGGGCGTGCTCGAAGACCACCGGCTGGGCCGAAGCAGCGAGGCCGGCGAGCAAGACGGAGAGGAGCACCTGTGAGCTCATGGAGAACCTCGCTGCGGAAGGGAGCGGGAACTTAGCAAACGGCGACTGCCCGGTGAAGCTCGTCCGCGACCCTGGACGGAGCCTGGGCGAGCCTCAGGGCCACCCGCCCAGGTTGCGGATGAGGGCGAGGAGCAGCCGGACCTCGCGGGCGGTGGCGCGGGCGCGCTGGAGGACGCGGATGAGGTCGTCGACCACGCGATCGGGATGGTGGCGCGGCCTGAGGCCGGCGCGGCGCAGCGCCACCCCCGCCCGCTCGCGGAGGATGGCGAGGTGCCGCTCGTCGGCCAGCGGCCGTCGTGGCGCGGGCGGCAAGGGCGCGGCGCCGGCCGCCTGCTGCACCTCCCAGGCAAAGAGCAGCACCGCCTGGGCGAGGTTGAGCGAGCTCTTCTCGACGGTGGGAATGGTGGCCGCCGCGCTCGAGCGCCGCAGCGTCAGGTTGTCGAGCCCGTTCTGCTCGTCGCCGAAGACCAGCGCCGCCGGCCCGGGGACCGCGATGAGCCGCTGCGCCGCCTGCGGCGGGTCGAGCGCGCCGCGCACTTCGCGGCCCGAGGTCATCACCACATCGACGCAGCCGGCGAGCGCGTCGTCGAGCGTGTCCACCACCCGCATCCGCTCGAGCACGTGCCGCGCGCCGCGGGTGGCCACCTTGGCCGCGGTCTCCTCGTCCCACGCCCGCGGCGCCACCAGCCACAAGTCGCCCGCGCCGGTGTTGGCGAGCGCCCGCGCCGCCGCGCCGATGTTCTCGGAGCGCTTGGGCCGGTGGAGGACGAAGCGGATCCCCCGCGCGGCGATGGCGTGGAACTTCACCGCGCGAGTATCGGGAAACGCAGCCAGCGTGACAAGGCGGCTCAGGTCTGGCTGCGGCTCTGCGCCGGACACTCCGCCGCCGTCAGGTTGATCGCGGAGTTGACCAGCGAGACGTGGGAGAAAGCCTGGGGGAAGTTGCCGACCTGCCGCCGCGCGACCGGATCGTACTCCTCGGAGAGGAGCCCGACGTCGTTGGCGAGGTGGCAGAGTCGCTCGAAGAGGTCCCGCGCCTCGGCGGTCCGGCCCTGCAGCACGTAGTTGTCGACCAGCCAGAACGAGCAGGCGAGGAACGCGCCCTCGCCCGCGGGCAGCCCGTCCACGCTGGAGCGGCTGCGGTACCGGGCGACGAACCCGTCCCGCAGCAGCTCGCGCTCGACGGCGGCCACCGTTCCGCGGATGCGCGGGTCGGCGGGAGGCAGGAACCCGACCAGCGGCAACATGAGCAGGCTCGCGTCGATCTCCTTCGAGCCGTACGCCTGCACGAAGGAGCCCAGCGCGCCGATCGAGGCGTCGAATCCCCCGGCGCAGACCGAGGCGTGGATGCGGTCCCGCACCGCGCGCCAGTGCAGAAGCGGGCCCTCGAGCCCGAACTGCTCGATGCCCTTCACGGCCCGGTCGAAGGCCACCCAGGCCATCACCTTGGAGTGGGTGAAGTGCTGGCGCGGGCCGCGCACCTCCCAGATGCCTTCGTCCGGCTGCTCCCAGATCGTCTCCAGGTAGCGCATCAACGCCTTCTGCAGCGCCCAGCCGGCCTGCTCGTCGTCGAGCCCCAGGCGGCGGGAGAGGTGCATGGCGTCCATCACCTCGCCGTAGACGTCGAGCTGCAGCTGGCGCGAGGCCGCGTTGCCGATGCGCACCGGCCGCGATTGCTCGTAGCCCGCCAGCCAGTCCAGCTCCAGCTCGGGCAGGCGCCGCTCGCCGCCGATGCCGTAGAGGATCTGCAGCTGCGACGGATCGCCGGCCACCGCGCGCAGGAGCCAGCGGCGCCAGGCGCGCGCTTCCTCCGAGTAGCCGGCGCTCATCAGCGAATAGAGCGTGAAGGTCGCGTCGCGCAGCCAGCAGATGCGGTAGTCCCAGTTGCGCACGCCGCCGATCTGCTCCGGCAAGGAAGTGGTCGCGGCGGCCACGATCGCGCCGGTCGGCTGGTAGGTGAGCGCCTTGAGCGTGATCAGCGAGCGCTGCACGACTTCCCGGTAGGGTCCCTGCACGGTGCAGCGGTCCGACCATTCGCGCCACCGCGTCTCGCTCTCGGCGAGGGCCTGCTCGGCGTCGGCGTGCCCCGGGTCCGGCAGGTGCGACGGAGCCCAGGTGAGCACGAAGGGCACGCGCTCGCCGGGACCGACCGAGAAGTCCGCCACGGTGGCGAGCTCCTCGCCCCGGGTCTCGACCGGCGTCCAGAGGCGCAGGGCCTCGGGTCCGGCGACGGCCTCGATCCCTCCTTCGATGGCGCGCACCCAGGGAACCGCCTGGCCGTAGGCGAAGCGGATCACCAGCTCCATCTTCATCGCCACCCGGCCGCGCCGGCCGGCGACGATGCGCACCAGGTCGGTGCCCTTCCCCGAGATGGGCATCAGGTCGATGAGCGTGACCGCGCCCTCGCCGGTCTCGAAGTCGGTCTCGAGGACCAGCGTGCCGGGCCGGTAGCGGCGGCGGACCGCGGTCACGCCCTGCGCGGGGGCGATCTGCCAGCGGCCGTTGTCGCGGGTCCCGAGCAGCGCGGCGAAGCAGGCGTCGGAGTCGAAGCGCGGCAGGCAGAGCCAATCGATCGAGCCGTCCTTGCCCACCAGGGCGGCGCTCTGCAGATCGGCGACGACCGCGTAATCCTCGATGCGCGGGGCCATCGCGGGGTTGTAGCAGGAGAGCCAGTTCCTGGGCTCGAGGATTCATGGGATGAGGGTGAGGGCGACCCCGCGCGCACGGCAGGGAGGACGCCCCAAGGCGGTGGCTCTCGATGATTCCCTGGTTCGTCGTTCCGGCGCTGCACCTGGGTCCGCTGGTCTTGCAACCGTTCGGAATCCTGGCCGCTGCGGGCATCCTGCTGGCGAGCAGCCTGCTGGTCCGGGAGTCGGTGCGGCGAGGACTTCCGCCGCGGCCCATCGAGAAGGCGGCGAGCTGGGCGCTCTTCGGCGGCCTGGTCGGCGGCCACCTCGTCCACGTGCTCCTCTATCACCCGGAGGAACTCCGCCAGGGCGGCGTCCTCCAGCTGCTGAAAGTCTGGGACGGCCTCTCCTCCACCGGCGGCGTGGTGGGCGGGCTCATCGCCATCCTCCTCTTCTTCCGCTCCCAGAACCTCCGCTTCCGGCAGTACGCGGATGTCTTCGCCCTGGCCGTGGCTCCCGGGTGGATGGTCGCGCGCCTCGGCTGCTTCTCCGTGCACGACCACCCGGGCGTCCTGACTTCGTTTCCCCTCGCGGTCGCTTTTGCCGGAGGCGCCCGTCACGACCTCGGCCTCTACGATGCGATGGCGCTCGCGGTCTTCTCGCTGGTCCTCTACACGCTCGACCGGCGCGGCGCGCTGCACGGCCGGCTGCTGCCGCTGCTGGCGGTGCTCTACGGCAGTTCGCGCTTCCTGCTCGATTTCCTCCGCGCCACCGACCTGCCGTATGTCGACGCCCGCTATCTGGGCCTCACGCCCGCGCAGTTCGCGTCCCTGGCGGCCCTCGCCTGGGGCCTGTACCGCCTCATCCGGGGGCGCAGGGAGCCCGCGCCTCCGCGATGAGCAGCGTCGGTCACTCGTCCTGCTGGCTCGTCACCGTGTCCGAAGGAAGGGGCGGCACGCTCGGCGAAGGCACGCGGTGGTGCGTGGCCTGCTCGAGCGCGTAGGCGTACCCGATCAGCCTGGGCTCGCTGAAGGCCGGTCCCGAGAAGGTGACGCCAAAGGGCGAGGGCTGCGCCTTGAAGGCCGCCGGAAGGCCCGGCGCCGGATTGGGGAAGAACCCGCCGGGCACGATCACGCTCGGATACCCCGCGCGGGCAGGCGCGTTGGCGCCGAAGTTGGCGGGGAAGAGGACCGCGTCGAACTTCTTCCCGGCGCAGCTCCCCTGGTCGGCCACCAGCCCCGCGCACTCCGGCGGAACCACGCCGGTGTAGAGGACGTCCAGGCCACAAGTCCGGGTCAACTTCAGATCGAGCGCGCGATCGGCCAGGTAATCGTCGAGATCCTGGCCCGGGCCGACGTTGAGCAGGTCCGCGCCGATGGCGATGGCCTGTCCGTACTTGAGGGCCACCTCGGGGTGGGCCGCGTTGAAGGAGATCACGTCGGAGAGCGTGTGCTCGGTGCGCACCGGGATCTGCGCGCTGGAAGCGCTCACGCCCGGCCCGAAGGACTTGTCGGCGAGATAGCTGTTCAGATCGCGCTGGAAGCCGAAGAGCAGCACGGTCGAGCACGGCGGGATCGTTCCCGCGGGGGTGGCCCGGCGGGCGGCGACGTCCGCGGTGGTGACGCAGGTTCCGTAGTTGTTCAGCACGTCCTGGGAGGGGATCTCGCAGGTCTCGAACGTCGCCCCCAGCGAGGTCATGGTGGCGATGGCGTCCTCCATCAGCGCCGTCCGCGCCGCGCCCAGGCCGAAATCGACGAAGTACGTCTTCTTGGGCACCGCGATGTGCGCGCCCTTCAGCGCCTTCGGGTCGAGGAACTTCGTGTAGTCGCGCAAGCAGTTGCCGGGCGTCTTGCAGGCGGCGGTGGCGGGGTCCTTCTTGTCGAAGCCGGCGAGGACTCCCAGCAGCCGGGCCGCGTCGGTCACCGTCCGCGCCATCGGGCCGGCGGTGTCCTGATCGGCGGTGATGGGCACGATCCCGTGCCGGCTGACCAGGCCGAGCGTCGGCTTGATGCCCACCAGGCTGTTCTGGCCGGAGGGGCTGAGGATCGATCCCGAGGTCTCGGTGCCGACGCCGACCGTGGCCAGGTTCGCGCCCACGGCGATGCCGGGACCGGAGCTGGACCCTCCGGTCGCCAGCACCGGGCGGCCGTCGTTGAACGGCGCCGTGGTCCTGGGGTTGATGCGCGGATCATACGAGTTGAAGCCGTAGCCGACCTTGGCGAGATCGGCGCCCGGGACCTGGAAGAGCTGGAAGCGCAGCTGCGAGCTGAACCCGGTGGGCATGCCGAGGGCGATGAAGTTGGCGAACTCGGTCAGCGTGCCCTTCCCGAGGATGATGGCGCCGGCGCGGCGGAGCTTGCGGGTGATGAAGGCGTCCTTCTCCGGCTGCGATCCGCCCAGCGCGACGGAGCCGGCGGTGGTGGGCAGGTCGCGGGTGGCGATGTTGTCCTTGAGGATGATGGGAATGCCGAAGAGGGGCCTCCCGCCGTCGTCGTCGCCGCCCTCCTCGAAGTCGCCGTCGTCACCCAGCCGCTGCGCGTCCCGGACCGCCTGCGCGTTCAAGTGCATGAAGCTGTTCAGCGGCTGCTGGCCGACGCCGCCGTTGAGCGGCTGCCCGACCTCGGAGCGGTCGTAGGCGGCGATGCGAGCGAGATACATCCGCACCACCTCCTCGGGACGGAGCGTCCCCGCCCGATACTGGGCCTGGATGTCGTCGATGGTGGCCTCGACGAGATGGAACGGCTCCGCGGCCGGGGCGGCGTGCAGGGCTGCGGCGGCAAAGGCGACGAAGACGGGGGCGAGCAGGGAGAGGCGCTTCATGGGGGGCTTCCTTCCGCAGTGGACTGCCGAAGAGGCGCAGACTGCGAGCCGGCGGGCCCGCAGTCAATACCGTGGTGCGACGCAGGTCGGCTTCTACGCCCGGGCATTCCCCACGGATCCATGACCCGGCACGTCATTGACAAGCGCGGAAGGTAAGCGCTTACCTCGCCGTAAGCGGTTGCGTAAAATCCGGCGGTGACCATCCGTGGCGACCCGATCGACGATCTACCAAGTCGCAAAGCGCTGCGGCGTCTCCACCGCCACGGTCTCGCGGGTGATGCACGACGGCACCGGCTTCTCGCCGGCCACGCGCCAGCGGGTGCTCGCGGCCGCTGCCGCGCTGCGCTGGGTGCCGAGCGGTCCGGCCCGCGGCCTCGCCTTCCGCAAGACCGGGATCGTCGGCCTGCTCTTCCCCGATCTCGCGCCCTTCAGCGAGTCCGAGGAGGAGTCCCCGCTCTACATCGACCAGGTGATCCGGGGCGCGGAGCGGGCCGCTGCCGCCGCCGGCGTCGCGGTGCTGATCGCCTCGACCCGCGGGGCCGGCCGGAAGCTGGCCCGCGCGGTCGTCGGGCAAGTCGACGGCCTGGTGGTACTGGCGCGCAGCCTGACGGTCGCGGAGATCGAGACGTTCTCACGCAGCGTGCCCATCGTGGTGCTGGCGGATCGGTCGAACCGGTCGAAGCTGGATTACGTCGGGGCCGACAACCGCGGCGGCATGCGCGAGTTGACGGCGCACCTCCTCACCGCGCACCGGTTCACGCGCCTCGCCTTTGTCGGCGGCCCGGCGCGCTCGCCCGACTCCCAGGAGCGCTTCGCCGGCTTCCGCAAGGCGCTGCGCGAGGCCGGGCTTCCCGTTCCCGGACGGCCCGCGGCGGACGGCGGCTTCACCGAGGCCGGCGGCGCCCGGGCCATGCGGGGACTGCTGGCCAAAGGGAAGGCGCCGCAGGCGGTCCTCTTCGGCAACGACGAGATGGCGGTGGGCGGCCTGGCGGTGCTGCGCGCCGCCGGGCTGCGGGTCCCGTCCGGCATCGCCGTCACCGGGTTCGACGACATCGCCCTCTCCCGACACGTGCAGCCCTCGCTCACCACCGTCCGGCAGCCGATGCGCGACCTCGGCCAGCAGGCGGTGCGGCTGCTGCTCGCCCGGGTGGCCCAGCCGGCCTCGCGGCGCCAGTCCCAGGTCTTGCCCACACAGTTGGTGGTGCGGCGCAGTTGCGGGTGCCCGGCGAGGCGCGGTATGGCGGCGGGGCTCCGGGAAGTCGACAAGATGATGGCGGCTGGCGCAGAGCGTTCAGGCCCCGCCGAGCGCTCTCGAGGTGTGCTCACCCGCCTGCGGTCCGAGGCCGCGGGCTCAAGGAGGCAAACATGAGATGTCTGCAGAAGTCCTGTCGTCAGGTTGCGGCAGCGGCGCTGGTGTTCCTGTTGGCAGGGACGGCACGGGCCCAGGTCAGCACCGCCACCATCCAGGGCAAGGTCACGAGCGGCGATGCCGCTGCGCCGGCCGGCTTGAGCGTGGTCGCCGTCAACAAGGAGAGCGGATTCAACAACAAGACCGTCA
>JAYWAJ010000380.1:0-10420 GCA_043782525.1 Deltaproteobacteria bacterium
GATCTGCTCCATCTTCTTGCCCAGCTCCTCGGCGATCACCTGGCCGCCGGTGAGGACGGCGATGTCCTTGAGCATCTCCTTGCGGCGATCGCCGAAGCCGGGCGCCTTGACGGCCGCGACCTTGAGCGTGCCGCGCAGCTTGTTGACCACCAGGGTGGCCAGCGCCTCGCCCTCGATCTCCTCGGCGACGATGAGGATGGGCCGACCGCTGCGCACCACCTGCTCGAGCAGCGGGATCAGGTCCGCCATGGCGCTGACCTTCTTCTCGGTGATGAGGATGAACGGCTCCTCGAGCTCGACCACCATGCGGGCCGGGTCGGTGACGAAGTAGGGCGAGATGTAGCCGCGGTCGAACTGCATGCCCTCGACGACCTTCAGGGTCGTCTCGAGGCCCTTCGCCTCCTCGATGGTGATGACGCCTTCCTTGCCGACCTTGTCCATCGCCTCGGCGATGATGGAGCCGATGGTCTCGTCGCCGTTGGCCGAGATGGTCCCGACCTGGGCGATCTCGTGGCGGCCCTGCGTCTTCACCGAGAGCTTCTTCAGCTCCTCGACAATAGCAGTCACGGCGAGGTCGATGCCGCGCTTGAGCCCCATCGGGTTGTGCCCGGCGGCCACCAGGCGCATGCCCTCGTGGTAGATGGCGGCGGCCAGCACGGTCGCGGTGGTGGTGCCGTCGCCGGCGATGTCGGAGGTCTTGGTGGCGACCTCGCGGACCATCTGCGCGCCCATGTTCTGGAAGCGGTCGGCCAGGTCGATCTCCTTCGCCACCGTCACGCCGTCCTTGGTCACCGTCGGCGCGCCGAACGACTTTTCCAGCACGACGTTGCGGCCCTTGGGGCCAAGGGTGACCGCGACTGCGTCCGACAGGATCTTGACGCCGCGCGAGATCTGCTCGCGCGCCGCCTGGTGGAAGGTGATCTCTTTCGCCGACATGATGCCTCCGGTGTTCGTAAGGGGGCGCGAATGTAGACAGGTCCGCCTGTCTGTCAAGGGGCCAGCGCTTGTCAGCGGGGCGGGGTTGGTCTACTTGAGCCGCCATGATCCTGCTCGCACTGCTGCTGGCCGCGGACACCGGCACCCTCGCCGGCAAGGTCACTCTTGCGGGGCTCGCTCCCAAGCTCGCCACCCTGCCGGTCACCCGGGACATGAAAGTCTGCGGCACCAGCAAGCCCGACGAGTCCCTCGAGGTCAAAGACGGCGGCGTCAAGAACGCCGTCATCTGGTTCACCGACCTGCCCGAGGCCAGGGACGCGAAGCCGGTGAAGCAGAAGCTGGATCAGACGGGGTGCTCGTTCTCGCCCCACGTCCTCGCCGCGCCGCTCGGGGCGGGCGTCGACGTGGTCAACAGCGACAAGGCGCTGCACAACGTCCGCGCGCAGGAGGGCGATCTCAAGCTGATGAACTACGCCATGCCCATCCCCGGCCACGTGGTGCCGACGCGGCTGAAGAAGCAGGGCATCTTCAAGGTCAGCTGCGACGTGCATCCCTGGATGCGGGCCTGGCTGCTGGTGCTGCCCACCGCCAAGCTGGCGATCACCGACGAGAACGGCGCCTGGCGTATCGAGGGCGTTCCGCCCGGCAAGCACAGGATCAAGATCTGGCACGAGCGGCTGGGCGAAAAAGAGGCCGAGGTCGAGATCGCCGAAGGCAAGACCGCCAGGCACGACGTCGAATACGCGCCGCGCTGATGGCCGCCCAGGTCGAGCCGGGCTTCCTCGTCACCTGGGTCCGCGCCGAGCTGGAGGCGGCCGGCGAGACGGCCCTCTTCGGCAGCTTGGTGCGGCGCGCGCAGGAGGACGAGCTGACCGAGGAGGAGGCGGAGCTCGACGTCGCCGGGCAGCTGGCCGAGCGGCGCGGGCTCTTCGACGCGCTGGAGAAGGCGGCGGGCGACCTCTGGCTGCACGAGGTCCGGGAGGCGCGGGGGCGGGCGGAGCGGCTGGAGCGCTCGTCGGCCGCGTCCTGCGTCGCCTGGCTTCGCGCCACTCCCGGCGCGGCCCAGCGACTCGCGCAGCTGGCGCAGGCACTGCAGGCGGAGCCGGGGAAGTCGGTGGTGGAGCTGGACGGCCTGGGCGGCTCGCCGGGCTGCTCGACGCGCTAGGGTGCGCCCGCGGTAGAGTGCGCGCAAATGTCCGAGCCCGTCCCCTCCGCCGCGCTGGAGAAGTCCGCCCCGCCCCCGCGCGGGGCGCCCGCGCGCTACGGGCCCTTCGCCCGCTGGCTCCTGCACCGGCTCTTCGATCCGGTGCAGTTCCCTGCGGCGGAGCTGCCCCGGCTGCAGCAGGCGGCGCAGGCGACGCCGGTCTACGTGCTCCGCTCCAGCTCACTTTTACACTTGCTCTACTTCAACTGGACCTTCGCCCGGCTGGGCCTGCCCGTCGCCCGCGCCGCCACCGGGCTCGGCTACCGCATCTTCGCGCCGTTCGCGCGCTGGTACCTGGGCGGGCCGCAGATCAAGGCGGCCGAGCGCGGGGAGGTGGCGCAGGTAATCGAGGCGGTCCGCCGCGGCGAGGCGGCCATGGTCTTCTTGCGCGCGCCGCGCACGCTGCCCTCGGCGGTGTCCACCCTGGCCGATCCTTTCCCGGCGCTGCTGGCGCTGCAGCGGACGCAGCCCGGAAGGCCGATCGCGCTGGTGCCGCTCACCTACCTGCAGCACAAGCGCCCCAAGAACCTCAAGGCTTCCTGGCGCGACGTCCTGCTCGGCGACCCGGAAGAGCCCGGCGCCATCCGCACCCTGCTCGGCTACCTGCTCAGCGGCGCCGGCGCCTACGTCAAGGTCGGCGAGACCGTGCTCCTCAGCGACATCGACGCCCTCAACCGCGGCTCGGAGCCGGCCCGCGTCGCCCGGCGCGTCCGCGGCTGGCTGCACCAGCACCTCGCCCGCGAGACCCGGGTGGTCACCGGGCCTCCGCTCAAGCCGCCCCAGCGCGTCGCCGACGAGACGCTGCGCGACCTGACCCTGCGGCGCACGCTGGACGAGATCGCCCGCGAGAAGGGCCGCGAGCGCGCAAGCGTCGAGCGGGAAGCGCGCAAGGACCTGCGCGAGATCGCCGCCCGCTACAGCCCGCTGGCGGTCGGCCTGCTCAAGCGCTTCCTCAACTTCGTCTTCCACCGCATCTACGACGGCGTCGACGTCGACGAAGCCGGCATGCGCCGCCTGGTGGAGGCCTCGAAGAAGGCGCCCCTGATTCTCTGCCCCTGTCACAAGAGCCACATCGATTACATGATCCTCTCGATGATCTGCGACGACTACGGGCTGCAGCCGCCCCACGTCGCCGCCGGGGACAACCTGAACTTCTGGCCGGTGGGACGCCTGCTCCGCGCCGGCGGCGCCTTCTTCATCCGCCGCAGCTTCAAGGGCGACCGCATCTACTCGGCGACCATGGGCGCCTACGTGAAGCGCCTGCTCCAGGACGGCTTCACCCAGGAGTTCTTCATCGAGGGCGGCCGATCGCGCACCGGGAAGCTCCTGCCGCCCAAGTTCGGCATGCTCACGCTGGAGGTCGACGCCTGGCTCACCGGCGTGCGGCCCGATGCCTACTTCGCGCCCATCAGCCTCAGCTACGAAAAGATCGTCGAGGCGCGCAGCTACCAGGACGAGCTGCTCGGCGGCGAGAAGCAGAAGGAGGACGCCAAGGCGCTGCTCTCGGCGACCCGGGTCCTGCGCAGCCGCTACGGGCGCATCACCATCCGCGTCGACGAGCCCATCTCCATCGCCCAGCTCTTCCGCGAGCGCTCTGTCGATCCCAAGAGCTGCACGCCCGAGGAGAAGAAGAAGCTGGTGCAGAACCTCGGGCTGCGCATCTCGGCGGGGATCAACGCCGCGGCGCCGCTCTCGGCCATCGGCCTCGCCTCGGCGGCGCTGCTCAGCCACGACCGCCGCGCGCTCTCGGAGGACGAGCTGCTCGACCGGGCCGACTTCCTCCACGCCTCGGCGCTCGACTGCGGCGCGCGGGCCGAGCGCGAGTCGCCCCGGCCCCTGGTGCTGCGCGCGGTGGAGTCGCTGGTGGCCGACGGGACCCTGCGCCGCCACCAGGCGGGAGGCGAGCGCTTTTACTCGGTGCCGGAAGAGCGGCGCATGGTCCTCGACTACCACAAGAACTCCATCCTCCATTTCCTCGTCGCCCCGGCCATCCTCTCGGCGGCGCTGCGCTCGTTCCGCGGGCAGGCGGCGCCGCTCTCCGAGCTGATGCTGCGGGCCAAGGACGCCTCGCGCCTGCTCAAGTACGAGTTCATCTACCCGCCGGGGAAGAGCTTCGAGTCCACCGTCGACGAGACCTTCGAGCTGCTCTTCCGCTGGGGCCTGGTGGAGAGGACGGCGGGCGAGGCGGTGCAGCCGGTGGCCCGCGGCCTGCGCATGCTCTCGCTCCTGGCGGAGCTGCTGCGGCCTTTCGGCGAGGCGGTGTGGGTGACCGCCGATGCCCTGCAGCTCCTCCTCGAGGCGCCGCTCGCCACCAAGGAGTGGACCCGCCTCGCCCTCGACCGAGGGCGGGCCGCCTACCTGGCCGGCCGCATCCTCCGCCTCGAGGCCTTGAGCAAGCCCTCGCTGGAGAACGCGCTGGCCGTCTTCCGCGACCGGGGCGTGGTCGTCGGCAGCAAGCTCTCGTTGACGCCGGAGTGGGCGAGCGCCGATAAGCTCGCCCTGCTGGCGGAAGAGGCCGACCTCTTCCTGCGTTGAAGAGGGACCATGCCCGACCTGATCCTGCGCAACTTTGGTGGCGTCCAGCAGCTGGTGGTCTCGAGCGAGGTCGACCTCGCGGCCATCGACGCCCTCGATCCGGCGCGCTGGGCGGCCACCTCGGCGCCGCTGCGCGACCTGCACTGCGACCCCGCCTTCCTCGCCTTCGTCGACACCGCCGGCAACGGCCGCATCCGGGTCCAGGAGCTGCTGGCGGCGCGCGACTGGCTCTTCGCGCGACTGAAGACGCGCCGGCGCCTCGAGCAGCAGAGCGACGAGCTGGCTCTCGACGATCTCGACATCTCCACCGCGGATGGCCTGAAGCTGCAGAAAGCGGCCGGGCACGTCGCTCGCGAGCTGGGCCTGCCCGATCCGACGCGCCTCACGCTCGCCCAGGTCCGCGCCTTCCGCGCGGGCTACGCCAGGACGCTGGCCAACGGAGACGGGGTGGTGCCGCCCACGCTGGTCCCCGAAGCCGACGTCGCCGACTTTGCCCGCGAGGTGATGTCGGTGGTCGGCAGCGCTCCCGACCGGAGCGGCGAGAACGGCGTCGGCGAGGCGCAGCTCTCGCGCTTTCTCGAGGGAGGCAAGGCGTTCCTCAGCTGGAAGGCCAGGCCGCAGAGCTCCCCAAACCTGGTACCGCTGGGCGACCGCACCGAGCCGGCGGTGGCCGCGGTCCAGGCGCTGGACGGGAAGATCGAGGAGTTCTTTCTCGTCTGCGATCTCCTCCGCCAGGAACAGCAGGCCGCCAGCGCGCTGCGCAGCACCGACGAGGAGCTGAAGTCGCTGCGCGCGGGAGGCGCCCCGGGCATCGAGCTCTACCTCGCCCAGGCGCCGCTGGCGACGCCCAACCCGGCGGGCGAGCTGCCGCTCTCGGCGGCGGTGAACCCCGCCTTCCAGGCCGCCTGGACCGCGCTCCACGACCGGGTGCTCTCGCCGCTCCTTCCCGGACAGGGGACCATCGACCGCGTCGCCTGGCGCAAGCTCAAGGCGACCTTCGATCCGTATTTCTCCTGGCAGAAGGAGAAGCCGGCCGAGCCCTTCGAGGCGGTCAAGCTGGAGCGGCTCGACGAGCACTTGATGGCGCCGCTGCAGAGCAAGCTGCGCGGCTACATCGACGTCGACAAGGCGGCCGCGCCCGAGCTGGTGCAGGTGGCGGAGGTCGAGAAGCTGATCCTCTACCAGCGCTTCCTCATCGAGCTGCCAACAACTTCGTCAACTTCTCCGCGCTCTACGATCCCTCGAAGACGGCGCTGGTGGAGATGGGCACCATCGTCGTCGACGGGCGCCGGCTGGAGTTCTGCGCCCGCGTCGAGAACCGCGCCGCGCACAAGGCCGTCGCCTCCGAGAGCCTCATCTTCCTCGTCTACGCGCAGGTGCTGGAGAAGGACTCGGCGGCGCCCGCCTTCGAGGTGGTCGCGCCCGTCACCAGCGGCGAGCGGGGCCGGCTGCGGGCAGGCAAGCGCGGCCTCTTCATCGACGTGCAGGGCAAGGAGTGGGACGCCGTCATCGTCGAGGTGGTGGAGAACCCCATCAGCATCAAGGAAGCGATGCTTCTGCCCTTCCGCCGTGCGCAGAAGATGATCGCCGACCGCGTCGAATCCATGCTGGCGAAGCAGCAGGCCGCGCACGAGGCGGCGCTGGTCTCGACCGCGGCCGCCGGCGCCCCCGCTGCGCCGGCCGCGGAAAAGAAGGACAGCGCCGGGATGCAGAATCTCCTCATCGGCGGCTCGATCGCCTTCGCCGCCATCGGCTCGGCGCTGGCGTACGTCGTCTCCGCCGTCACCAGCATCGCGCCGCTCAAGCTGCTGGGCGGCATCGCCGGGCTGGCGGCCGGGCTGGCCGGCCTCTCCGCCCTGCTCGCCTGGCTCAAGCTGCGCCGGCGCGACATGGGCATGCTCTTCGAGGCCAGCGGCTGGGCCATCAACCCGCGGATGAAGATCACCCGGCGGCTCGGCATCATCTTCACCCGCACGCCCGACTTCCCGCCCGGGACCCGCGTCGACCGCCGCGACGTGCTGGCCGGTCTCGCCGAGATCAAGGCGCAGGACAAGGAGATCGCGCGGCGGAGGCGGCGGATCTCCGGCGTCGTCTTCCTGCTGGCGGTGGCCGGGGCGGCGATCCTCTGGTCCCGCTTCTACAGATAACTGAGCCACCAGTCGCGGCGGCGCTCCTTGACCTGCGCGAACCAGCGGCAGGCGGGATAGAGCGCGAGCACCACCAGCGCCCAGGTCAGATAGACCGCCGTCAGCCCCACGCCGAATCCTCTCGGGAAGGCAGGCCAGGCTACCAGGAAGTCCGCTGCGGGAAAGCCGGTCCCGATGCCAAGCGCGAGGGCCAGCCCGTGGATGAGGTAGACGTGCAGGACATAGAAGAAGAAGGGCACGCGCCCGAAGACGATGAGCGGGCGCGCCACTTTTCCGCGCAGGGATTCCGCCGCGAGGAGCAGCAGGAAGATTGGCCCCAGCGTCATCAAGAGGTAGTCGAGCGAGGGTGGATACTTGGCGGTGTTGAAGAAGGAGATGGCGGTGAAGGCGGGGCTCGCCTGTGCGGACCAGGGCTGCGAATCGCCGTAGCCGTTGAGGGCGCGCAAGAGAAGGAACGCCGCGCAGAGCGAGACGCCCAGCAACGCCAAGGTCCGCCGCCGCGGCGAAGCCTCCATGCGAAAGAGCGGGCCCAGCGCGAAGCCCACCGCCATCACACCGATCCAGGGGATGACTGGATAGACGATGGGTCGGTTCTGCACGTGCGCGAAACTGATCAGCCAGTCGCGCAAGGTGCCGGCGAAGACCCGGTGGCCACGCGGCCCGGCCAGAAGTGCGCCGACCGCGACTCCGTCAAAGAGGTTGTGCAGCGCGATCATCGCCGCGCCGAACAGGCCCACCGCCGGGAGCGGCAGGCGGACCAGCGCGGCCAGCGCCACCATCGACCAGCCGATGGCCCAGATGACTTGCAGCCCCATCATGTGGGGATCGAAATTGAAGGTCCACGCGACCTTCATGATGGTGAACTCGACCACCACCAGCCAGAGGCCACGGCTGAGCAGGAAGCGCGACAGCTCGGAGGGGGATTTCTTCGAGAGGAAGGCGCCGGTCCCCGCCAAGAGGACGAAGCCGGGCGCGCAGAGGTGGGTGACGAGGCGGGTGAGGAAGAGCG
The DNA here is from genome assembly GCA_043782525.1 of Deltaproteobacteria bacterium. Classification (GTDB taxonomy): domain Bacteria; phylum Myxococcota; class Myxococcia; order Myxococcales; family 40CM-4-68-19; genus 40CM-4-68-19. The sequence continues at coordinate 7,832 of JAYWAJ010000380.1, forward strand.
CCGGAGTGGTGACCGCGAGGTCGTTCGGGTCGAGGCGCGGGCCCATCATGTCGCGGACATGATCGATGGCCATCACCACCAGGATGAGGCCCCGCACCAGATCGACCGATTCGAGGCGCGCCCGCGGCGCGGCCTGCACGGCTTCGGCCTCCCCCATCGGCGCACTGTAGCCGCGCCAGCCGCCCGCTCGTCAACACGGCGTGCGCGATCGCGCTTGAAGGACGCGGGCGGCTTAGTCTAGGTTCGCGCCGCTCGTTCAAGGAGAACACCGCATGGAAACGACGTCGCGCGTCCGCGAGATCCTCAGCTGGTATCCGTCCGACAACCCCGGCACGCTGGCCAACCTCTACCGGCTCCTCATGCACGGCCGCCTCGGCGGCACCGGCAAGCTGGTCATCCTTCCCGTCGACCAGGGCTTCGAGCACGGGCCGGCGCGGTCGTTCGCGCCCAATCCGGCCGGCTACGATCCCGAGTACCACGTGCAGCTGGCCATCGACTCCGGCTGCAACGCCTACGCGGCGCCGCTCGGGTTCATCGAGGCCATCGCCGGAAAGTTCGCCGGGCAGATCCCGCTCATCCTCAAGCTCAACAACAGCGACTCGCTCTCCAAGGGCATCTCGCCCGAGAGCGCGGTCACCGGCAGCGTGCGCGATGCCGTCCGGCTGGGCTGCACCGCCATCGGCTACACCATCTATCCGGGCTCCTCGGCCCGCAATCACCAGTTCGAGAACCTGCGCGCGCTCATCGAGGAGGCCAAGGCGCACGGCCTCGCGGCGGTGACCTGGTCGTATCCCCGCGGCGAAGGCATCACCGACAAGAAGGGCGAGACGGCGGTGGACGTCGCGGCCTACGCGGCCCAGATCGCCTGCCAGCTCGGCTCGCACATCGTCAAGGTCAAGCCGCCGACCGAGTTCGTCTACCAGCCCGAGGCGCAGAAGGTCTTCGAGAAGTACAGCATCCCCTGGAAGACGCTGGCCGACCGCACCCGGCACGTGGTGCAGAGCTGCTTCAACGGCAAGCGGGTGGTCATCTTCTCCGGCGGCGAGGCCAAGGGCTCGGACGAGATCCTCACCGAGATCCGCGGCCTGCGCGACGGTGGCGCCTTCGGATCGATCATGGGCCGCAACGCCTTCCAGCGCCCCCGCGAGGAAGCGATCAAGCTCCTCCGCGAGGTGATGGACATCTACCTCGGCAAGTAGCCTTCAGAAGGCGAGGCCCAGGCCCAGCTCGAGATCGAGCGGATAGAGACATTCGCCGGGGTCACCGAGGATGCCGACGCAGGTGCGCCGCAGCAGCTTGCCGTTGTTCGCGTCGTAGTCCCTGGTCGGGAATCGGTAGCTGTCGAAGCTGAGCGCGGGCCCGGCGCCGACGTCGAGCACGAGGTGCTTCCAGAAGAGCCAGCGCCAGTGCGCGGTCGACGCGACGACGGTCGTCGACTCGCGGTAATCGACCGAGGGCGGGCCGTGGCTGGTCCAGATCGCGCTCTGCAAGGCGACGCCGAACCCGCTGCCATCGGGCTGCATCGACCAGCGCGCTCCGAAGGCGATGGAATGGTCCGGACGCTGGTAGGGCACGACCACGAGCTCGCCCGCGAAGACCGTCCAGTGACCGAACCCGGCCTCGAGCTGGCCGCCGAGGAAATAAGCGCCGCGCCGTGAGGGTGGCGCGTCGCGCCCGATGCCGGTGCCGCCGGTGAGGCTCATGCGCAGCCCGTCGGCGCGGACGGAGGATGCGAGCGCGATCAAGGCGAGCGCGATTAAAGCGAGCGGGAGGGCGAGGCGCATGACGGGAGACAGACGCTGGGCCTGGGCGGCCACTGCAGCCTTAGCGAGCCTGCTCCGGCTCGGGGGGCGGCCGCGCGGCCTCCCACTGCTGCGGCGTCGGCTGGAGGACCACGCTCGCTTCCTGGCCGACGCCCGCGCTCACCGCCGCGCTGCAAGGCTGGTGTTCGCAGTCGAGCGCGTTCTGGGTCGGCGTCCCGTCGAAGGGAAGCTCGGGCCGCACCAGGCCGACGCGGCAGGGGGCGCCGTGCGGCACGAAGAGCATGGCGCGGCCGTCGAGCAGGCCGGCCCGCGCCTCCCAGGCGCCGCCTGCGCAAGCCGCGCGGACGGCGACCTTGGCCCGCGCCGCGCCGCCCGGCCGCACCACCTGCACCGCGATCCGCCCCGGCCGCTCCACCGTCGCCACCCAGATGGCCGGATGGCGCGCCGCCACCGTCGCGTAGCCCGTCGTGACGCCGCCGTGGAACTGCTCCGGCGGCGTCACCTCACACCTCCAGGCGCCCTTGTCGAGGCCGGGCCACTTGGCTTCGCCGAAGACGTCGGTGAGGCCGGCGAAGCTCTGCTCGCCGCCGGGAGCGGTGCAGCGCACCCGCGCATTCTTGATGGCTTCGCGCCGGTCGTCCTGCACGTGGACCACCAGGGGGCCGGGCATCTGGAAGAGGTAGCCCATGATGAAGAGCACGCCGGCGAAGACGCAGAGGACCACCGCCGCCTCCAGCCGCGCCGCCCAGCGGTAGCTCCAGAACCAGGGGGTGAAGCTGGCGCGCTCCTGCTCGACGCCGTTCTTCATCGGCCGCGCTTCATGGGC
>JAYWAJ010000381.1:0-10411 GCA_043782525.1 Deltaproteobacteria bacterium
CTACCGGAACATCCTCGTCGAGCAGGATGGAACGACCGCAGTGGTTGCGCTCAACCGGCCCGAGCGGCGCAACGCGCTCTCGCTGGAGATGCTGCAGGAGCTGACGGCGGCCTTGCGCGCGCTGGGGCCGGAGGCGCGGGTCGTGGTCCTGCGCGGCAACGGGCCCGCCTTCTCCGCCGGACACGATCTCGCGGAGATGCAGGCGCGGGACCCGGCCTTCTACCGCCAGCTCTTCGAGGCCTGCACCACGCTGATGGAGTGCCTCCAGGATCTGGCGCAGCCGGTCATCGCGCAGGTGCACGGCATCGCCACCGCGGCGGGCTGCCAGCTGGCGGCCTCCTGCGACCTGGTGGTCGCGGCGCAGGAGGCGCGCTTCGCCACTCCGGGCGTGCGCATCGGGCTCTTCTGCTCGACGCCGATGGTCGCGCTCAGCCGCGCCGTCGGCAGCAAGCGGGCCATGGAGATGCTGCTCACCGGCGACGCCATCTCCGCCCAGGAGGCGCTGCAGGCCGGCCTGGTCAGCCGGGTGGTGCCGGCGGCGGAGCTTGCCGGGACCGTGCGCGAGCTGGCGGCGAAGATCGCGGCCCAGAGCCCGTACGTGGTGGCCCTGGGCAAGCGCGCCTTCTGGCGCCAGCTGCAGATGCCGCAGCCGCTCGCCTACGACTACGCGCAGGACGTCATGGCGCTGAACGCCGCCGCCGACGACGCCCAGGAGGGGATGAGCGCGTTTTTGGAGAAGCGGGCCCCGGTGTGGCGGAACGGCCCGTAGGCCTCCCCTCGCGCTTCGTTTCTGCTAGTCTCGCCGGCCCGCTCCGAGGCGCCATGCACCGGCTGGAGGTCGACCACATCTCGCTGCGCTTCGGCGGCGTCTTCGCGCTGCAGGACGTCAGCCTGCACGTCGGCAAGGGCGAGCTGGTGGCCATCATCGGCCCCAACGGCGCCGGCAAGACCAGCCTCATCAACTGCATCAGCGGCGTCTACACCCCTGCCCTGGGCGCCGTCCGCTTCGAGGGCCGCGACGTGACCGGCCTCAAGCCTTCGGCGCGCACGCGGCTGGGCCTCGCCCGGACCTTCCAGAACATCGCGCTCTTCAAGGGCATGACCGTGCTGGAGAACATGATGGTGGGGCGCCACTTCCACCAGCGCACGGGGCTCCTCACCGGTGGCCTCTATTACGGCCCCGGGCAGCGCGAGGAGATCGCCGAGCGGAAGCTGGTGGAGGAGATCATCGACTTCCTCGAGATCGAGCATATCCGCAAGAAAGTGGTCCATACCCTTTCCTATGGCCTGCAGAAGCGCGTCGAGCTGGCGCGGGCGCTGGCGCTGGAGCCCGAGCTCCTGCTCCTCGACGAGCCGATGGCGGGAATGAACGCGGAGGAGAAGGAGGACATGGCCCGCTTCATCGTCGACGTCAACGAGGAGAAGGGCACCAGCATCTTGATGATCGAGCACGACATGGGCGTGGTCATGGACCTCTCCCACCGCGTCTGCGTGCTCAACTTCGGCAAGAAGATCGCCGAGGGGCTGCCCGCGGAAGTGCAGGGCAACCGCGAGGTGCAGGTCGCCTATCTGGGAGCGGAGGCTTGAGCGACACCTTCCCCAAGCTGCTCTTGCACAACGCCCAGGCGCACGGCGCCCGCACGGCGCTGCGGGAAAAGAAATTGGGCATCTGGCAGGAGACCTCATGGGCGGACTATCTCGCCGCCGTGCGCGAGCTCTCGCTGGGCTTCGTCGCGCTCGGGCTCGAGCGGGGCGACAAGGTCGCCATCCTCGGCGACAACCGGCCGGCCTGGATCTGCAGCGAGCTGGCCGCGCAGGCGGCGGGCGCTGCCTCGGTGGGCATCTACCAGGACTCCAACCTCAATGAAGTGGCCTATGTCATCGACCATTGCGACGCCCGCCTCGTCGTCGCTGAGGATCAGGAGCAGGTCGACAAGATCCTGGAGATGATCGAGAAGCTGCCCAAGGTCCGGGCCATCGTCTACGACGACCCGCGCGGCCTGCGCTCCTATCAGCACCCCTTATTGATGTCATTGGAGTCGGTGCGGGCGCGCGGCCGGGCCCTGGACCCCGCGCTCTTCGAGCAAAGCGTCGCCCGCGGCACCGGCGAGGACCTCGCGCTCATCTGCTACACCTCCGGCACCACCGGCTTTCCCAAAGGGGCGATGCTCTCCTACCGGAACCTCCTCACCATGGCCCTGGCGCTGCACCAGGTGGACCCGCGCCGCCAAGACGACGAGTTCGTGTCGTTTCTGCCGCTGGCCTGGATCGGCGAGCAGATGATGTCGATCGCCACCGCCCTCTCCATCGGCTTCACCGTCAACTTCCCCGAGGAGCCGGAGACGGCGGCGGAGAACATCCGCGAGATCGGGCCGCACATCCTCTTCGGCCCGCCGCGCTTCTGGGAGAACCTCACCTCCATGGTGCAGGTGAAGATCATGGACACCAGCCCTTTCAAGCGCTTCATGTACCAGCGCTTCATGCCGGTGGGCTATGCGCTGGCGGAGCAGCGCTTCGAGGGGCGGGCACCTTCCCTGAAATGGCGGCTGTTGTATGGGCTGGCCTGGTTCTTCCTCTTCCGCGCCCTCAAGGACCGCCTCGGCGTCTCCCGGCTGCGCAGCGCCTCCACCGGCGGGGCGGCGCTGGGCCCCGACGTCTTCCGCTTCTTCCACGCCATCGGCGTGCCGCTGCGGCAGATCTACGGGCAGACCGAGATCAGCGGCATCTCCTGCATCCACCGCGGCGACGCCATCCGTTTCCACACCGTCGGCGTGCCCATTCCCGGCACCGAGGTGAAGCTCTCGGAGACGGGCGAGATCCTCTCGAAGAGCCGCGCCGTCTTCATCGGCTACTACAAGAACGACGAGGCCACCCGCGAGGCGCTGCAGGACGGCTGGCTGCGCTCGGGCGACGCCGGCTATTTCTCCGAAGAAGGCCAGCTGGTGGTCATCGACCGCATCAAGGACGTGCTGCGCCTCGGCGACGGCACGCAGTTCTCGCCGCAGTTCATCGAGAACCGGCTGAAGTTTTCGCCCTATATCAAGGAGGCGGTGGTGATCGGCAAGGACCGGCCCTTCCTGACCGCGCTGGTCTGCATCGACCGGGAGACCACCGGCAAGTGGGCCGAGGCGCGCAAATTGTCCTATACGACCTATACCGATCTCTCGTCGAAGGCCGAGGTCTACGACCTGGTGCAGGAGGAGCTCGACGGCGTCAACGAGACGCTGCCCAAGGCCGCCCGCATCCGCAAGTTCGTCCTCCTCTACAAGGAGCTGGACGCCGACGACGAGGAGCTGACCCGCACCCGCAAGGTCCGCCGCTCCTTCGTCGAGGAGCGCTACCGGACCATCATCGCCGCGCTTTATGGTGAAGAGCAGCACATCGCCATCGACACGACCATCCGGTTCCAGGACGGCAAGACGGCCCGCATCCAGGCGGACCTCGCCGTGCGGTCGCTCTGAGATGGAATTCTTCTTCCAATTGGCCCTCAACGGCGTGGTGGTGGGCAGCATCTATGCGCTGGTCGCGCTCGGCTTCGTCATCATCTACAAGTCGAGCGGCGTGCTCAACTTCGCCCAGGGCGAATTCCTCCTCCTCGGCGGCTACGTCTTCTGGGCGCTGGTGGAGAACCACGCCCCCTGGCCCTGGGCGGCGGCCCTGACCATCCTCTTCAGCATCGTCCTCGGCCTCGCCCTCGAGCGCCTGGTCCTGCGCCCGATGATCGGCGAGCCGATCATCTCCGTCATCATGGTCACCCTCGGCCTCTCCAGCGTGCTGCGGGCCATCGTGCTGGGCATCTGGGGCACCGACACCCGGCCCTATCCGGAGCTCTTTTCCAGCGCGCCGGTCATGCTCGGCCCGGTGCCCATTTCGCAGGGCTATCTCTTCAGCATGGTGATCTCGGCGGCGCTGCTCCTCGCCTTCACCCTCTTCTTCCGCTATTCCCGCGTCGGCATCGCCATGCGCGCCACCGCCTTCTCGCAGGAAGTGGCGCAGTCGATGGGCATCTCGGTGCGCAGCATCTTCGCCATCTCCTGGAGCATCGCCGCGGTGGTCTCGGCGCTGGGCGGGATCCTGCTCGGCGCCCTGCGCGGCGGCGTCGACGGCTCGCTCGCGGTGCTGGGCCTCAAGGCGCTGCCGGTGGTGATCCTGGGCGGCCTCGACAGCATCGCCGGCGCCATCGTCGGCGGGCTCGTCATCGGTGTCTTGGAAAACCTATCGGGTGGATACCTGGATCCATTGATGGGCGGCGGGGTGAAAGAGGTCGCGCCTTTCGTGGTGCTGGTGCTGATTCTCATGGTCAAGCCCTACGGGCTCTTCGGCAAGATCAAGATCGAGAGGGTCTAGATGCGCTGCGGCGATTTTCGCACCAGCTACCAGTCCGACATGGCCGTCTTCGACAGCGACCTGTCCCGCTGGCTCCTGGCTGCCTTCTTCGTCGCCCTGCTCGCCTTTCCCGCCGTCGCCACCAGCTACTGGCTCGACGTCGCCAGCCGCGTCGGCATCGCCACCATCGCCGCGCTCGGCCTCAACCTCCTCACCGGCTTCACCGGCCAGATCTCGCTGGGCAACGCCGCCTTCCTTTCGGTGGGCGCCTACACGACGGCCTGGCTGTCCAACAAGGGCGTGCCCTTCGTCCTTGCCATGTACCTCTCCGGCCTGGTGAGCGCGCTGGTGGGCATGGTCTTCGGCATTCCTTCCTTGCGCCTGAAGGGCCTCTACCTGGCCATCGCCACGCTGGCGGCCCACTTCATCATCGCCTTCGTCGTCACCCACTGGGACTCGGTCACCGGCGGCGTCAACGGCACCTCGGTCGAGCCGGCGCGGATCGGGTCGTTCGTCTTCGACAGCGACCAGCGCCTCTATTACATCGTGCTGGCCGCGGCCTCGTTTCACCTCTGGTTCGCCAAGAACCTCTTCCGCACCCGCATGGGCAAGGCCTTCATCGCCGTGCGCGACCACGACATCTCCGCCGAGGTGATGGGCGTCAACGTCTTCAAATACAAATTGTATGCCTTTGCCGTCAGCTCCTTCTTCGTCGGGGTGGCCGGCTCGCTGCTCGCCTACCAGGCGCGCATCATCAGCCCGGAGAACTTCCCCTTGAGCGTGGCCATCGACCAGCTGGGGATGATCATCATCGGCGGCCTGGGCAGCGTGCTCGGCTCCATCCTCGGGGCCGCGTTCATCACCCTCCTGCCTGAGCTGCTGCGCCTCGGCACCAGCGCGCTCTCGGGGCAACTGCCGACGCTGGTGCAGATCTTCGCGGCGCTGAAGCTGGGCGTCTTCGGCCTCACCATCGTCCTCTTCCTCATCTTCGAACCGGACGGCATGGCCGCCCGCTGGCACCGCATCAAGGCGTACTGGAAGCTGTATCCATTCTCGTACTGAAAGGAGTCGGCAATGATTGGCATCCTCGTCGCATTCGCGCTGGCAGCAGCGCCCGCCGCAACCCCTGCCGGGGACATCAAGGTGGGCGGCATCTTCGACTTGACCGGCGTCACCTCCGACGTCGGCAAGTCCTTCGCCCGCGGCGTGCGGGACGGCGTCGCCTGGACCAACGACAACGGCGGCATCAACGGCAAGAAGATCACCCTCGTCGAGGTCGACTACGGCTACAAGATCCCCGAGGCCGTGGCCGCCTACAAGCGCATGGTCAACGACGACAAGGTGATCATGATCAACGGCTGGGGCACCGGCGACACCGAGGGGCTCAAGGCGCTGGTCAACGCCGACAAGACGCCCTACGTCTCCGCCTCCTTCTCGGCCAAGATCTCCGACCCGACCAAGACGCCCTACAACTTCTTCGTCGGCCCCAGCTATTCCGACCAGCTGCGCGCCTGGCTGTCGTGGGTCAAGGAGGACTGGAAGGACAAGACGCGCAATCCGAAGATGGCTTTCTATTATGGCGACAATGCCTATGGAAAGAGCCCCATCGAAGCCGGAAAGCTCTTCTGCAAGGAGAACGGCATCGACCTCGTCGACGAGGAGATCCTGCCCGGCGTCTTCCAGGATGCCACCAGCCAGCTCCTCAACACCAAGCAGAAGGGCGCCGATTACGTCTATATCAACGTCACCACCACCGGCGTCTCCACTGTCCTCAAGGACGCGAAGAAGCTGGGGCTCAACCTCAAGTTCGGCAGCAACCCCTATGGCTTCGGCGAAGGGCTGCCGTTGGTGGCCAAGGAGCTGGCCGAAGGCGTCACCGGCGTCATGCCCCACGCTCCCTGGGGCGAGAACGTGCCGGGGATGAAGAAGCTGGTGGACTTCCACCAGAAGAACCACCCCGACGACACCCACGACACCATGTACGTCCGCGGCTGGACCTATCTGCTGGTGTGGAGCGAGGCCCTGAAGCGCGCCGACAAGAAGAACGCGCTCAACGGCGAGGGCGTCAAGAACGCCATGGAAGAGCTGCGCAACTTCGACGTCGGCGGGCTGACCAATCCCATCACCTATACGCCCACCGATCACCGCGCCTCGACCAAGACGCCCATCTACATGGTCAAGGGCGGCAAGCTGGTCAAGGTCGGCGAATACGACATGGGCCGTAAGCCGGAGTGGCTCGGGCTCTGATCCATGCTTCGCCTGAAGAACATCGAAGTCATCTACGACGACGTCATCCTGGTCCTGAAGGGGCTTTCGCTGGAAGTCCCTTCAGGCCGGATCGTCGCCTTGCTCGGTCCCAACGGCGCCGGCAAGAGCACGACGCTGAAGGCCATCTCCGGCCTGCTCGCCACCGAGGAAGGCGAGGTCACCGACGGGGCCATCGAGTTCGAAGGCCGGCGCATCGAGAAGCTGCGCGCCGAGCAGATCGTGCGGCTGGGCATCTTCCAGGTGATGGAGGGCCGCCGGGTCTTCGAGGACCTCACCGTCGACGAGAACATCACCATGGGCGGATATATCCGCGGCGACCGCAAAGGCCTGCGGCGGGACCGCGATCTCTGCTTCGATTACTTCCCGCAATTGAAGAACCTGCGCGGAAAGCTGGCCGGATATCTCTCCGGCGGCGAGCAGCAGATGCTGGCCATCTCCCGGGCGCTGATGGCGCGGCCCCGCTGCATCCTCCTCGACGAGCCGTCGCTGGGCCTCTCGCCCAGGCTGGTGCAGGAGATCTTCGGCATCATCCGCAAGATCAACGAGCAGGAGAAGACGACGATCCTGTTGGTCGAGCAGAACGCCAACCAGGCGCTGGCCATCGCCCACTTCGCCTACCTGATGGAAGGCGGGCGGGTGGTGCTGGAAGGCGAGACCGACAAGGTCAAGGCCAACGAGGACGTCAAGGAGTTCTACCTGGGCGGCAGCGGAGCGAAGAAGAGCTACAAGGCCGTCAAGTCCTATCGCCGCCGCAAGCGCTGGTTGTCGTAAGGGAGCCGGATATGCCTTCGTTGCGTGCAGGGGTGTTGCTCAACCCGGAGCTGGAGACGCAGAGCGCCCCCGCGCGGCGCGCGTACCTGGACAGGCGATTGCGCGCGACGCGGGGCTTCGGGCTCGACGACCTGGGCGCACAGCCGATCACGCGCAAGGACAACCTCTCCAAGCTGCAGGAGGCGGAGCTGCCCTTCGCCGGTCTTCTCGCCGGGCCGGTGGCGCGGCTGCGGCGCCTGTTCGTCTCGCCCGGCCCCACCCAGGTGCCGCAGGGCTCGGCGGTCGATTACTGGCGCTTTGGAATGGCTTTCTCCGCCGCCGGAATGCGCCCCGGCGACGTGGTGCTGAATACCCTCTCCTATCATTTGACGCCGGGTGGCTTCATGCTCGACGCCGGGCTGCGCAGCCTCGGCTGCGTGGTGATTCCGGCCGGCACCGCCGAGACGGTGGCGCAGGTCAAGGCCGCCTCGGTGCTGCAGGCGACCGGATATGCCGGGACGCCGAGCTTCCTGCGGACTTTATTGCTGCGCGGCCGCGAAATGAACCTGCCGCTGCATTTCGAGGTGGCCTTTGCCACCGCGGAGATGCTGCCCGAATCGCTGCGCACCGAGCTGGAGTCGTTTGGCATCCGCGTGCTGCAGGGTTATGCGACGGCCGACCTGGGCGTGCTCGCCTACGAGTGCAGCGAGAAGAACGGCATGCACCTCCAGCCCGAGTGCATCGTCGAGATCCTCGACCTCGAGACCGGAGCGCCCGCCGAGCCCGGGCAGCCCGGACAGGTGGTGGGGACCACTTTCGACCAGGACTATCCGCTGCTGCGCTTCGCCACCGGCGACGTCAGCGCGCTCCTGCCCGGCGAGGCGCCCTGCCCCTGCGGCCGCACCGCGCCCAGGCTCAAGGGCATCCTCGGGCGGGTCGGCGACGCCTTCAAGGTCAAGGGCATGTTCGTGCGCGGCAGCCAGATGGAAGAGGTCCTCAAGCTCTTCCCCGCCATCGCGCGCTTCCAGGCGGTGGTGACCCGCGCCGAGCACCAGGACCACCTCGAGTACCTGGTCGAGCTGGCGCCGGGCGCGTCGGTGGATACGGCGCAGGTGGCCGAGGCGCTGCGCGAGACCATCAAGGTCCGGGGCGAGGTGCGCGTCGCTGCCATTCCCCCCGGCGCCCCGCGCGTCGACGACCGCCGCGTGTGGACATGACCACCTCCATTGCCGGGCGGCGGTTCCTCGTCACCGGCGGCGCCGGCTTTCTCGGCTCGTACCTCGTCGAGAAACTGCAGGCGCGCGGCGCCACCGTCTTCGTGCCCCGCTCGCGCGACTACGACCTGGTGGACCGCGAGGCCGTGCGCCGGGTGCTGGCCGACGCGCGGCCCGAGGTGGTCATCCACCTCGCCTCCCGGGTCGGCGGCATCGGCGCCAACCGCAAGAACCCGGCGCGCTTCTTCTACGACAACCTCATGATGGGCGCGCAGGTGATCCACGAGTCGTGGGCCGCCGGCGTGGGGAAGGTCGTCGCCGCCGGCACCATCTGCGCCTATCCCAAGTTTGCCAAGGCGCCCTTTCGCGAAGAGGAGATCTGGGACGGATATCCGGAGGAGACCAACGCTCCCTACGGTCTCGCCAAGAAGATGCTGCTGGTGCAATCGGAAGCCTATCGCGCGCAATATGGTTTCAATTCCTCGGTCCTCTTTCCGGTCAACCTCTATGGCCCGCGGGACAACTTCGACCTGGAGACCTCGCACGTGATCCCGGCCCTCATCCGCAAGATCGGCGCCGCGGTCGCGGCCGGGGCGGGCGAGGTCCACCTCTGGGGCGACGGCACCCCCACCCGCGAGTTCCTCTATGTCGAAGACTGCGCCGACGGCTTCATCGCGGCGGTGGAGCGCTACGACAGCTCGGAGCCCATCAACCTGGGCAGCGGCACCGAGATCAGCATCCGCGCCCTGGCCACGCTCATCGCCAAGGAGATGGGCTTCACCGGCCGCTTCGTCTTCGACCCCTCGCAGCCCAACGGCCAGCCGCGCCGGGTGCTCGACGTCTCCCGCGCCCGCGAGCGGCTGGGCTGGGCCTCGCACACCTCTTTCGAGGACGGGCTGCGCCGCACCATCGACTGGTGGAAGAGCCAGCCCGGCGCCGGCGGAAGATGAGCGCGTCCGGGCGCATCCGCGCCTTCGACTGGCTGCGCGGCCTGGCCGTGCTGGTGATGATCCAGACGCACGCGCTGGTGCTGCTCCGGCCGGAGCTGCGCGCGGGCGACCTCTTCGGCACCTTGCAATGGATCGACGGGCTGGTGGCGCCGTCGTTCATCTTCGCCGCCGGCTTCGCCATGGCGCTGACGCAGGTGCGGGCGGCGCTGGGCGACCGGGCGGCTGCGCCAGGCACCGCCGCCACCGCCGCTGCCTCCGCCGCGCGCCGCCGCCGCTTCCGCCGCACGCTGCGCCGCATCGGCGAGGTGCTCTTCATCGCCACCCTCACCAACTGGGCCTGGTTCCCCATCTTCCGCGAGCCTCATTGGCTGATCCGCATCGATATCCTCCATTGCATCGGGTTATCGCTGCTCATTGCCCTTCCTATCCTCGCCCTGCTGGCTCCGCACCCGCGCTTCCTGCGCTGGTCGGCGCTGGGCCTCGCCGCCCTCGCCTTCGGCATCGCGCCGCTCTTTGAGCAGGTGCCGCCGCCCTGGGGCAACTTCGTCAGCTTCCGCAGCGGCTCGCTCTTCCCGCTCTTGCCCTGGAGCGGCTACGTCTACCTCGGCGCCGCGGTGGGCGCGGCCTGCGCCACCGGGGGAGCCCGCGGCGCCGCCCGCTGGCTGTCCGGCCTCGCCGCCGCCGGGATCGCGCTCTGGATCTTCACGCCGCAGATCTCCGCCCTCTATCCGCCGCACGAGTTCTGGGTCACCGACCCCACCAACCACGCGCGCCGCTGGACGCAGGTGTGCCTGATCGCGCTGGCGCTCCTGGCCGTCGAGCGCGTGCAGGGCGCCTGGAGCACCTCGCTGCCGGTGCGCTTCGTCGAGGTCTTCGGCACCTCGTCCCTGGCCGGCTATTTCA
>JAYWAJ010000382.1:0-10404 GCA_043782525.1 Deltaproteobacteria bacterium
GGAGAAGGAAGCAGGCATCGAAGTCGAAGGGACGGTCCGCGAAGAGCTCGCGGGCGGAAACTATCGCGTCGAGCTGGACAACAAGCACTCGGTGCTCGCCTACGCCAGCGGCAAGATGCGCAAGTTCCGCATCCGCATCCTGCCCGGCGATCGGGTCAAGCTCGAGCTGTCGCCGTACGACCTGACGCGCGGCCGCATCACCTACCGGCAGAAGTAAGATGGAGTTCCGGCGCGTCTTCTCCGGAACCCAGTGGGAGCCGAAAGTCGGCTACTGCCGCGCCCTCCGCGCCGGCTCGCACATCTTCGTCTCGGGCTGCGCGCCGGTGGCCGACGGCGGCGGAGTGTTTGCGCCCGGCGACGCCTACGCCCAGGCCCGGCGCTGCCTCGAGATCGCGCTGCGGGCGCTGGCGCAGCTGGGCGCCGGCCCCGAGCACGTGGTGCGCAGCCGCATGTTCGTCACCGACATCGCGCGCTGGGAGGAGTACGGCCGCGCCCACGGCGAGGTCTTCTCCGCCCATCCGCCGGCGACCAGCATGCTGGAAGTGAAGGGGCTCATCGATCCGCAGATGCTGATCGAGATCGAGCTCGACGCCGTCGCCCCGTAGCGGCGCGCGCCTACTTGACCAGCTCGCGGACCACTTCGCGCAAGAAGTCGGTCCCGGCCGGCAGCCACTTGAGGGGCGCGCGCTCGTTGGCGGCGTGGGCGCCGAAGCCGCGGCGGATGTCCTCCAGCGAGGTCGGCGCGGTGTCGATTCCATAGGAGGCGATGCCGGCCTGGCGCAGGTAGCGCGAGTCGCTGGCGCCAAATCCAATGGCGCTGACCACCGGCGCGTCGCCCCACAGCTTCTTCGCCGCCGCGCGCACCGCCGCGGGGACCGGACCTTCGAGCGGCACCTTGCCGCCGGGGCCGAGGTCGTCCATCTGGGTGATCTCGACGCCGGGATCGCCGATGGCCGCCTTCAGCCGCTCCTGCGTCTGCGCGATGCTCTCGTCGGGCAGGATGCGGCAGTTGACCGCCGCCCAGGGCGCGGTGGGAAGCACGTTGTCGGCGGGGGCGCCCTCCAGCTGGGTGGCGACGCAAGTGGTGCGGATGGCCGCGTTGTAGGCGCGGTCGGCGGTGATCAGCTCCTCGTCGTGCGGCGTCAGGCGCGGCGCGGTGCGCGCGGCGTTGGCCAGCGCCTCCGAGAGCGGCGGCTTCTCCACCCGGGCCGCCGCCGCCACCTGGTCGCGCGCCTCCGGAATCAGGTGCGCCGGAAAGCGGTACTCGCCGACCTTGACCACCGCCCGCGCCAGCTCCAGGACCGGATCGCGATCCGTCGGCGGCACCGAGGAATGCCCGCCCGCCCCGCGCGTCTGCAGCTTGAAGCTCTTGTACGTCTTCTCGGCCACCCCCAGTGTGACCGCCTGCACGTGCGACAGATCGCTGGAGAGGAAGACGTCGCCGCCCTCGTTGAGCGCCAGCTCCGCGTCGATGAGGTCGCGGTGGTTCTTCACCAGCCACTGCACGCCCTCGATGCCGCCGGTCTCCTCCCCCGAGGTCAGCGCCACGATGACGTCGCGCGACGGCTTTTTGGGCGCGGCTGCCAGCTCCAGCGCCACCGCGACGATGGCCGCGGCCATGGCCTTGTCGTCGGTGACGCCGCGGGCGGTCAGGTAGCCGTCCTTCTCGGTGGGCACAAAGGGCGGCGTGTTCCATTTCTGGCCTTCGACCGGCACCACGTCGATGTGGGCGAGGAGCAGGAGCGGCTTCTGCGCCCCGGTGCCCTTGATGCGCGCGATCAGGTTGCCGCGCCCGGGGGCCGACTCGAGGATCTGCGCCGGCACGCCCGCCGCCTTGAAGCGCTCCAGCACGGGGCGCAGCGCTTCGGCCTCGTGGCCGTGGCTGGTGTCCACCGCGAGGAGCTGCAGGAGGACGTCGTGGTCGACGGGAGCGGCGAGGAGCAGGAGAGCCAGCAGCATGTTCACAGACCTTTCAGGCGAGCGCGTGGGCCCGCAAAAACTTCTCGATCGACAGCGCCAGAAGCTCGGGCTGCTCCACCATGGCGGCGTGGCTGCCCTCGCGGACCACCAACAGCTCGGCGCCCGAGATCCGCGCCGCCAGCTCGCGCGACCGCCGCAGCGGCACGAAGAGGTCGCGCTCGCCCGCGATCACCAGCGTCGGCAGGTGGATCTGCTCGAGCAGGTCGCTGGCGTCGTGGGAAAGCAGGTCCCGCGCCAGGGCGAAGTAGCCGCGCAGGTCGAGCTGCGCCAGGTGGTCGAAGTAGGGCTCGAACTCTTCCTTCGGGCAGAGATCGGGATGGACGACGCCCAGCGCCTTGACCGCTTCCCAGACGCCGGGCAGCCGCACCGCCGTGCTGAGCGCGCGCCCGGCCAGCCGGGCATTTCCCGCGCCCAGCTCGATGAGGAGCCGCAGCGCGGGCTTGAACGCGGCGCTTCCGAGAAAGCTTTCGAAGACGTTCCCGGCCGCGCCCAGCACGGGGATG
The DNA here is from genome assembly GCA_043782525.1 of Deltaproteobacteria bacterium. Lineage (GTDB taxonomy): Bacteria > Myxococcota > Myxococcia > Myxococcales > 40CM-4-68-19 > 40CM-4-68-19. The sequence continues at coordinate 2,484 of JAYWAJ010000382.1, forward strand.
AGCGCCTGCGGACGCCCGGGGTTCTGGCGCAGCGCCTCGAGCAGCACCTGCGTTCCCATCGAGTGGCCGAGCAGCACCGCCCGCCCGACGCCGACCCGGTCGGCCACCGTCCAGAGGTCCCTGGCGCAGAGGGCGACGGTGAGGTTCTCGGGATTCTGCGGCACCGGGCTGCGGCCGTGGCCGCGGTAGTCCCAGGTGATGAAGGTATGGGTGGCCGCGAAGTGCTGCGCGAGCCGGCGCCAGAAAAAGGTCGCCACCCCGATGCCGTTGGAGGCGATGAGCGCGACGGGCCCTTGACCGTCCGCCCGCCAGGAGAGGAGCGCGCCGTCGGGGGCGGTCGCCGTCCCGACCCGCACGATGGGGGTCACTTCGCCCCCGGTTCGACGATGCGGAACTCCACCCGCCGGTTGAGCGACTTGCCGACCCGGGTGGCGTTCGAGGCGATGGGACGGGTCGGCCCGTACCCCTGCGCGGTCAGCTGCCTCGCCTCGACGCCCTGCTTGACGAGGAAATCCCGGACCGCGTCCGCCCGCGCCTGCGAGACGCGCAGGTTGGTCTGGAGCTTGCCGACGTTGTCGGTGTGGCCCTCGACGCGGACCCGGATGGACGGCGCGTCCTTGATCACCTGCGCGACCTGCCGGAGCAGCTCGAAGCTGTCGGGCAGGATGACGCTCCGCGCCGGCTTGAAGTTGACCCGCTGCCGAATCTCGATGCGGTCCTTGCGCACCACCACCAGGGCCAGCTTGCGGGGGCAGCCGTGGTTCTCGGCGGGGCCCGGCTCGTCGGGGCACTGGTCGTCCTTGTCGGGGACGCCGTCGCCGTCCCGGTCGGGCCAGGGGCAGCCGAAGTTCTCCTTGGGGCCCGGCACGTCGGGGCAGCGGTCGATGTCGTCGGCGACGCCGTCGCCGTCCTTGTCGGTGAAGACCGGGCAGCCGTGGTTCGAGGCGGGGCCCGGGACCTCGGGGCAGAGATCGTCGAGGTCGGGGACGCCGTCGCCGTCGGTGTCCTTGAGCGCCACCCTGGGCGCGACGGCAACCGGGGGCGGCGGCGGCGGCGCTTCCTTCTCGCGGATCAGCACCGTCACCTTGCCACAGTCCTTCGAGTTGGCGACGGCGCTGCGGGCGGCGGGCTCGGCCAGCTTGAGGTGCTCCTCGGCGCGGAAGGCGTCCCCCTGATCCAGCTCCAGCCGGGCAAAGCGGAGGTTGGCTTCGGCGACGGCCAGGTCGCGCGGGGCGCAGCTCTGGGCGTTCTGGTCGCGGGCCTGCTTCACGTCGGCGTCGACGCCGAGCGCTCGCTGGCGCAGGGCCGCGCCGGTCACGCAGCCGGCCAGCAGCAGCACCCCCCCGGCGAAAAAAAAATTTTTTTTCTGCAGGTCGAGGAGACAGCTCACGGCAGGTTCCCCGGGTCGATGGGCGCCTTGGGCTTGTGCTCCGGCGGCGCGGCCGGCCCCGGGCTCCCGGGCGTCGGGGCCTTGCCCGGCTGCTGGACCGTGCGCGGCGGGGTGGACTCCGGCCCTTCGGGCCGCGGCGCCGGCGGTGGCACTTCCGGATGCTGGACGTTGGCGGTCGGCACCGGCGGCGCATCGGCGGAGGTGCGGTGCTCGGCGGCCTGGCGGGTCGCCGCCTCGGCGTGCTGGAGCGCGTCGGCGGCGAGGTCGCGCGCCTCGGCGTAGCGGGCGTGGCCCTGCTCTTCCTTCGCCTTGATCAGATAGAGGTCGGCGAGGGTGGTCTCGTAGAGCGCGTACTTCTCGCCCTCGGCGGCGTGGGCGCGGGCCAGCGCCACCTCGGCGTCGTCGACGACGCTGGTGGCCAGCACGGGCCCGCACCCGACGGCGAGAGCTGCGAAGAGAAGGGCGGATGGACGGCGCAAGCTGCACCTCGCTAACCCGGTCGGGGATCGGTGTCAAACCCGCTGCCATTCCCGCCAGGCGAGCGCGCGGCACCCCAGGCACGCCGGCGAAGCGTTACGGCTTGGGCGCGGCCTCGCCGGCGGCTTCCTCTTCCTCGGCGGCGCGGGCGGCGCCTTCGGGATCGGCGGCCAGGGCGGCACGGCGCTCTTCCAGGATCTTCGTCGCCCGCTCGAGATCGCGCTGCGGCACGAGGATGTTGAACCCGTCCACCGGCGAGGAGATGGTGCCCACCGACCCGCTGCGCGGCGACTGCAAGATCGCCGGGATGCCGGCGTCCTCGCAGGCCGCCACCAGCAGCTGCGCCTGCATCTGATCCTCCGCGGCCAGGGCCAGCACGAAGTCGCCCGGATCGAACGGCGTCTGCGGCGACTCATCCTGCTCCATCTCGTCGGGGTGCAGCAGGTCGGCCATGGCTTCTCCAGGAAGTTCAGCGCCGCAAACATAGCACCCGCCCAGTGCGGCGGCACGGCGTCGTTCAGCGGATGCCCACCAGCCCGCGCACGGAGTCGGCCAGCTTCTGCGGGTCGTAGCCGACGCCGTCCTTGAAGACGATCTCCACCTTCTCGACGTCGGCGATGTCCTTCGACGGGTCGCCCTTCACCACCACGAGATCCGCGTCCTTGCCCGGCGCGATGCTGCCGATGCGCGCCTCCTGCCCGAGAAACTGCGCCCCGTTCCAGGAGGCGATGCGCAGCGCCTCCACCGGCGTGAAGCCCGCCTCGACCAGCAGCTCCACCTCGCGCTGGTCGCCGTAGCCCGCCAGCACCGCGCCGTTGCCGGTGGGGTCGCAGCCCGCGAGCAGCGTGCCGCCCGCCTGCACGAAGGCGCGCTCGAAGGCCATCTCCAGCTGGTTCATCTTCAGGGCCAGCTCCGGCGCCCGGCCGCCGAGGTGATTCTGGAGGAGGCGCGCGCGCGTCTCGGTGGAGAGCGCCTCCAGCACCGCCGGCGTCAGCGCCCGGCGGAAGCCCACCTCGGCGAAGGCGTCGAAGACCGGCAGGGTGGAGGTGATGGCCACGCGCCGCTTCACCAGCTCGGCGATGAGCGCGAGGAGGCGCGGGTCTTGCGGGCTCCACTCGGCCAGCTCGGTCATCGCCTCGCGCGCGAAGCACTGGTCGGGCTTCGCCTTCGAGTAGAACTCGGTGTCCACCCAGATACCGTGCTCGAGGTTGTCGATGCCGAGGCGCGCGGCATCGGTGAAGCCCACCGAGCAGAGGTGGCCGGTGATCTTGAGGTGCCGCTTGTGCGCCTGGTCGACGGCGGCGCCCAGCTCCTCGCGGGTGGGGAAGTTGTACAACTTGAAAGAAGTCGCGCCGAGGTCTGCCCAGGTGTCCACCGTGCGGCGGAACTCGGCGGGCCCGTGCGCCCGGTGCATCTGCTGGGTCCAGGGGATGTCGCCCTCGAGGTACGGACCGGTGATCCAGATCTTCGGCCCCGGCACGCGGCCGCGGTCGATGTCGCGCTTGATCTCGAGGTCGGTGTACGGCTCGATGCTGCCGGTGGTGCGGATGGTGGTGACGCCCGCGGCGAGATAGAGACGCGGGAAGCTCGTGGCCATCTCGTGGAAGACGGCGCCGCCCGCCGGATAGAAGAGGTGGTCGTGCATGCCGACCAGGCCGGGGAAGACGGTGCGGCCGGTCAGGTCGAGGTGCTGCGCGTTGGCGGGCGCCTGCGCGGCCAGCTTTCCGGAGACGATGACGAGGGTCTGGTCCTCCCGCGGCGCCGCGCCGGTGCCGTCGATGACGCGGACGTGCTCGAGGACGAGGGCGGGAGCGTCGACCTTGATGAAAGGCTGGAGGGCGGCTTCCGCCGCGACGAGGATTGCGATCCACATCTGCGGGACTCTACCGAAAGGCAGAGTCCCGCGCACCGGCGCGGCGGGCCGCTACTTCGCGGGAGCGGCGGGGGCGGCGTCGCCGGCGGGCGCGCCCTTGGCCCAGGTTCCCTTGGCCTTCATGCACTCCTTCTTGGTCTTGGTCACCGGGGCGCCGCCCACTTCGCAGTGGTGCGACTGGGCGGTGCCCTTGCCCTTGCCCTTGGCGAAGGCGGCGGGAGAGAGGAAGAGGGCGGCGGCGGCGATGAGCATCAGGTTCTTCATGGGAGCTCCTTGGGAGAGAGACGGCCGCTCTCTACCACGAGTCAGCGGGTCAGGAAGACGATGACCTCGTCCTGCGCGGCGACCGCCAGGTCCGCCTTGCCGTCACCGTCGAGATCGCCGAGCGCAATTCCCTGCGGATGCGGGGCCGGGAGCGTCGCTCCTTCGCGCAGGCCCGAGCGCCCGCCGAGGAGCACCGTGACCGCGTCGCCAGCCTGGTTGCAGACGGCCAGGTCGGCGAGGCCGTCGCCGTCTACGTCGCCCGCCGCCAGCGCCGTGGGGCCGCGCCCGCTCGGATAGAGCTTCCCGGGCGCGTGCCCGCCAGAGAAGAAGACGATGCCGTCGCGGGTGCCGTCCGCGAAGTTGCCCGAGAAGGTGGCGACGGCCACGTCGGGCACTCCGTCGCCGTCGAAGTCCGCCGCGACGGCGAAGAACGACGGGTTGGGCAGCTCGAGCAGCGCCTCCTGCCTCAGCTCCCGCTTCTGCGCGCGCAGCACGGCGAGCTGCGGCTGCGGCCAGGTGGGCACGAAGAGGCGTCCGGCGGCGATCGCCACGTTGATGTACGCGTAGCCCTTGGAGCCGGTGCTTGCCGCAGTGCTGCCGGTGAAGCTGCCGTCGCCCTTGCCCCAGAGCACGACGACGCGCTTGCCGCCCATGTCGTTGACGACCAGGTCCGCCTTGCCGTCGCCGTCGAGGTCGGCGACCGCGGCGAAGTGCCCGTGGGGGGTCACCTCGATCGGGATCTGTCTGCCTTTTGCATAGAGCGGTCCGGGCAGCACGGTCAGGTACTTGCGCTCGTGGTGGGCGACGACCAGGTCGGGCTTGCCGTCGCCGTTCACATCCGCGACGGCGACGCTGGCGATGTTGTCTCCCGCCTCGAAGCGCGCGCCCGGCTGGAAGTGCCCCTTGCCGTCGCCCACCAGCACCACACCCTTGCCGCCTCCCGAGATCGCCACCACGTCGCGACCGACGATGGCGACCCGCGCGGCGTCCGGAAGTGGCAGGTGAACCTGGGTGGGAAAGAGCGATGCGGAAAGGAGCGCGAGCCACATGGCGCGCAGCCTCCTCCCTTTCGGGCAAGATCGGAAGTCGCCGTGATCACTTCCGCCGGACGTCGCGCCAGTCGCGGCCGGTGCGGCCGGAGTTGATCGGGGACAGATCGGCAGACGGGTTCTCGAAGCCCGCGCGGAAGACCGGCTGGCCGGTGACGGCGTAGCGGCGCTCGCGGGTGGAGAGGACTTCGGGCGGCGCCTCGGGAAGCTGCACGAAGCCCGCGTCGAGCCAGGTCTGCACCGCCTCGCGGAAGTACGCGGGCACGTCGGTGCGGAAGTCCACCTGGCCGCCGGGCGCCAGGAGGCGGCGCAAAAGCGCGGCCAGCTCGACGTCGATCATCCGCCGCTTGTGGTGCCGCGTCTTCCACCACGGATCGGGGAACTGCACATGGACGGCCGCGAGCGAGGCGGGGCGGAAGATCCGCGGCAAGAGCAGCTTGGCGTCCCCCTGCAGGACCTCCAGGTTCCTGAGCCCCCGCTTCTGCGCGCGCCCGCGGATCAGCTCGCAGTCCGCCCGCCGCGTCTCGATGGCCACCAGCAGGCGCTCCCCGTGCAGCGCCGCGTGATCGAGCGCGAAGGCGCCCCGCCCGGGGCCGATCTCCACCTCGACGGGCAGCGGGCCCCAGTCGGGGAAGAGCGCGTCGGGCTCCGCACATCCATAGAGCATGCGGGCGCCTGATACCGGGAGTTGCGGGCATTCTCAAGCTATGCTTTGAAGGCCGCTCTCTCTGGAGGCTTCACCTATGTGGCAGCGCATGCGTCGCGTGTTCCGTTCCATGTTCGGCTGGATGGTCTCCGCTGCGGAGGACCCCGAGCTCATCCTCGAGCAGAACATCCGCGACCTGAACGACCAGGTTCCCAAGATGAACGAGTCCATCGCCATGGTGAAGGCGAACGTGACCCTCCTCGAGAAGGAGAACCAGAAGTACAAGAACGACATCGTCGAGCAGACCAGCAAGGTGAAGGCCGCCATCCAGGCCAACCGCGACGACATCGCCACCACCTACGCCGGACAGCTGCAGGTGACCAAGTCGGCGCTCAACCGCAACGAGCAGCAGCTCCTGGGCGCGCGGCAGGCCTTCGACAAGGCGATGCAGGTCAAGCAGGCCTTCATGAAGGAGAAGGACCGCAAGACCAACGAGGCCATGCAGGCGCTGCGCGACGCGCGGCGGTCCAAGTGGCAGAGCAAGGTCGCCGACGCCATGGAGAGCTTCCAGGTGGCCGGCATCGACGCCACCCACGACGAGATGCTGCAGAAGATCCAGGAGCAGACCGCGGTCAACGAGGCGCGCATGGACATGGCCATGTCCAACGTCGACACGCAGGGGATGAAGATCGAGGAAGACGCCGAGAAGATCCGCGCCCAGGAGCTGCTCAAGCAGTTCAAGCAGGAGATGGGCATGGAGGCGCCGGCCGCCGCCGATGGAGGGGATAAGACGTTGGGGAAGAAAGTCGGAGTCCAGTAGCGGGCCGTGGGCCCGAGGCCTCAGGCTTCAGGCCTCAGGCCGGAAAGGCCGATTTTCGTGGCGGATTCGTACGTCAAAGATGCGTTCGTGATGCCGCAGAATCTGGTCGGCCTGGCCGTCGGCGTGGTCGGGGCCAGCGTGCTGCCCTTCACCGGGCCGCTCCTGCTCGGGGTGGCGGCGCTGGAAGCCCTCTACCTGTTCTCGATCAGCAACAACCCCCGCTTCCAGCGCATGGTGCGTTCGCGGCGCGGGCGGTAAGCCCGTGCGCCGCGCCTGCGCGCTCTTCCTCCTCCTCGCCGCCTCCTGCGCCCGCTGCGGCGCGCCGAAGAGCGCGGCCTCGGCGGAGGAGCTCTTGCCGCTGCAGCCGTCGGGGGCGGTGGTGACGGCGCCGCTGGGCGCCCTCGCCGAGCACTTCGCGGCGCTCTCGGATCGGGTGGCCTCGCTGCCCGGCGGCGAGCTGCCCGGCGAGCTGCGCAAGGGCATGACGGCGCAGCTGGGGTTCGATCCGCTCACCCGCGACGGCCTGCTCTCCGCGGGCGTCGATCCGCAGCGCGGGGCGGCGGTGGCGCTGCTGGAAGCGCAGCCGCGGCCTGAGTGGATGGTAGCGCTGCCGCTGGTCAATCCGGATCTTTTTATACAAACTGTACAACGCCTGCTGGTCGAGCGCCTCGGCTTCGCGCCGGTGGCCGGGCCGCCCACCCACGCCAAGCTCTTCGAGCGCAGCGGCCAGCGCCTGGCGCTGGAGGTGGTGCGGGGCTACGGGCTCATCGCCAGGGGCGCCGATCCGGTGGCGCTGATCGCGGAGCGCAAGCCGGAGGACAGCCTTCTGCGGTCGGCGGGCCTCACGGCGGCGCGGCAGAAGCTGGGGGCGCAGGACGTGATCGTCTGGGCGCCCGCGGGCAGCGCGCTGCCGAAGCGGTACACCGCGCGCACGCTGCCGGGCGAGGTGGCGCTCTCGCTGCAAGGCGCCGCCGGCGGCCTGGCGCTGCGCCTGCTCGCCCAGCTTCCGCCAGCGGACGCAGCGCAGGCCGCCGCCGCGCTGCCGGGAGGTGGAGCGGCGCTCTTCGGGCTCTTGCCGGGAGAGGCCCCGCTCCGCGCGCGGCTGGGCATCGCCCCCGCGCAGCTGCTCGCGCTCTTGCGCGGCGACGCCCGCATCGCGCCGCTCCTCGACAAGCTCAAGGGCGTGGACGAGGTCTTCGCCGCCCTCCAGCCGGGGGCGGCGGTCTCGCTGGGCGTGGTCAAGAACGCCAGCATCGCCGCGGCGGTGGACTACGGCCTCGACTGGCGGCGCAAGAGTCCCTTCGACACCGTGCAGCTGGTGGCGCTGGCGCAGGCGTCCGACGCGACGCGGCTCCTGGCGGCGCTGGAGGCGCTGGCGAAGCAGCTCCCCGGCGTCGGCGCC
>JAYWAJ010000383.1:0-10397 GCA_043782525.1 Deltaproteobacteria bacterium
GCCGTCCCCGCCGACCCGGCGGATCAGCTCCTTGACCTCGCGCACCGAGGGAAGGTCTTCGGGCAGGAGCTCCTGGAAGCTGGAGCGGATCTCGAGGTGGGAGGCACCCCAGACCGAGACGGCGGCGATGACCAGCGCGGCGGCGAGGAACGATCCGGGCCGTGCCACGGCGGCCTCGGTGACGCGCGCGATGATCCCGCGCTGCGGCGACGGCTTCGGTGTGTTTTGCACCGGCGACCGTCTACCACAGTCATGCGGCCCGGTCTGTGGGCAGCGGCGCGGCCGGGACGGCGCGGAAGTCGCGCTCGTAGATGCGCGTCATGGCGAGGAAGAAGGCGACGATGAGCGGGCCCAGCAGGATGCCGAGGAGCCCGAACATGGCGAGCCCGCCGAGCAGTGAGAGGAAGATGAGGCCGGTGTGCATTTGCACCTGGCCGCGCATGAGGAGCGGCTTGCCGACCTGCTCGGCGCCGACCACGACCACCAGGCAGAAGAGCGCGAGCAGGGTCGCCGCCAGGTGCCTGTCGCCGAGCCAGAGCGAGGCCACCGCCGGGACCCAGACCAGGCTGGTTCCCACGCCCGGCACGAAGGAGACCAGCGCGGTGAGCATGCCGAAGAAGCCGGCGTGGGGGATGCCGCTGACGAAATACCCGGATCCCGCGGCCAGGCCCTGGAAGACGGCGGTGAGGAGGATGCCGGTGACGGTGGCGCGGGTCACCCGGCGCAGCTCCGCGGTCAGTTCCTGCGTCTGTTGGGCGTCGAGCGGCGAGACCCGCTGCATCCACTCGACCACGCGCGCGCCTTCCACCAGCAAAAAATAGAGGGCGATGACCATGATGACGGTGGAGAGGATGGCGCGGCCGCCCGAGGCGACGATGGCGGGCGTCGCTTCCTGCGCGAGCCCGACCAGCCGGGTGACGCCCTCGTAGACCTGGTCGCGGTTGAGGTGCAGCATCGCCAGCACCTTGTTGAGCATCTCCTGCGCCGGGCCCGGGAGCGGGCCGCCGCGCAGCTCTGCCACCGAGGTCACGCCCAGCGTGTCATGGAGATAGGCGAGGCCGGTCATCGACTCGCGGGAGACGAAGATCACCAGGCTGGCAAACGGCGCCACGATCACGACCAGGACGGCGAGCGTCACCAGCGAGCTGGCCAGGGTGCGCCGCCCGCGCAGCGCCAGGGTCAGCCGCTGCAGCGGATCGTGGAGCACGGCGGCCAGCACCACGGCGAGGAAGAGCGGCGTGCGGAAGGGGAAGACGACGTAGAGCAGGAGCCCCACCGAGAGCAGCAGCAGCGCCACGAACGGACGGGATGGGCGGCTCACGACGCGAAGTGTACCAGCCTTCGAAAGGCCCGGCACATACGCGGCCGAGCCTTTCCGCTACCCGGTGAAGTGCCATTGCAGCGCTGGGCCGGATCGCGCACGAGCTGAAATGATCAAGCGCCGGCCGCCATGCCGTAGTGGTTGACCGGCGGGCGAAAGCCGGTGAGCTTGCGGGGAAACCGGAGGCTCGCCTCCGGCTTCGTGCTGCGCAAGCACCGAATCAGCAACCGAATCGCGCGCAGGTCGAACTGCCCGGCCACTGCGTCGTCGACCAGCTGATCCACCGCGCCGCGAGGGTTGTAGGGCAGCAAGCGATAGGACCGCGGGGCGATGAGCGCCGCGAACGCGCTCGCGACGGAGATCAGGTCCAGCTCGCGCAGGGCCGTTTCGTTCCCGGCTCGCCCATAATTGAAGCCGGCGCGGGTGTGATGCAGGAGCGCGAACTGCACTGCGGGGGCGTCACCCAGCACGCTCGCGAGCACGAGCGCACCCAGGAGGGGATGGCATTCCAGCGCCAGCGCGTCTGCGGGGGTCAGATGATCGTGCTTGAAACGCAGCGCCGGGGCCACCTGCCGCATGCCCAGGTCGTGCGTCAGCGCTCCGCCGACGAGGCGGTGCATCCCCGGTTTGTCCCCCATTGCCTGCTGAAAGAGGTGCGCCACGATGACCGACGTCCAGATGGCGTGCTGGTAGCGCGGAGCATCCTCCTTCCGCAGCGCCGGCAGCTCAGCCCAGACCGGCTGCGGGAACCGCACTTCGGCGAGAGCCGTCGCGGCCCGCACCCGCCGCCGGCTTTCACCGCCCAGGAGGTGCTGCAGCGGGGACTCGTCGAAAGCCTCGACGACCGATTCCGCTTCCGCAACGTACGTCTCGAACAACGTTCGTTCGCGCAGACCGCGCGGCGCCTTCAGGGCGACCGCCTTCAAGCGAGCGATATCGACAATCTCGCCGCGCGAGGCCAGACGCCGGCCGTCCACGGTCACCAGATCCTTCGTGAGGACCGTTCCCGAAGGGAAGTTCTTCATGCTGCCTCCACTTGCCCGACGGGGCCGTGGAGAATCCTGTCAGCCGGGGCGGGTAGGAGGCAACGGAGAGGGGGTGCCTCGTTGTGACCTTGCAATTTTGCAAATCCTGAATCGGAAAACGAGCCGCACGAGCACCGGGCCGCCTCGACCATTGTCACCGCTCCGAGCGCGCGCGGTGCGGCCCTTCCGGTTGCGGTGCGCTCGCGTCACTGGCACTCTGCGCATCCATCCGGTCGTCCGGCCGGAGCCCCGGGAGAGACGCATGGCCCGCAGGATCCTGATCGCGCTCGGCGTCGTCGTGGTGGTGCTCCTCCTGGTGATCGCCAGCCGCCCCTCGACATTCCGGGTCGTGCGGTCGCTTTTGATCCCCGCGCCCGCCAACGCCGTCTTCACCCAGGTCAACGACTTCCACGCATGGGCCGGCTGGTCTCCGTGGGAGAAGCTGGACCCTGCGATGAAGAAGACCTTCTCCGGTGCGCCCACCGGCGCCGGCTCCGTATACACCTGGGAGGGAAACGACAAGGTCGGTGAGGGCCGGATGACGCTGGAGAAGAGCGACAGACCCTCGGCGATCTCCATCACGCTCGAGTTCGTCAAACCCGTCGCCGCCACCAGCCGGTCCGACTTCGCCTTCACGCCCGAGGGGGCCGACACCAGGGTGGTCTGGTCGATGTCGGGCAAGAACAGCTTCATGGCCAAGGCAGCCGGGATGTTCATGGACATGGACCAGATGATCGGCGGCGACTTCGAGAAAGGTCTCGCCTCGCTCTCGACCACCGCCCAGGCGCAGGCCAAGGCCGAGGCGGATGCCAGCGCCGCCGCCGGAGCCGCCTCCGCCGCCGGGGCAAGGGCCAGGGCGGAGGCGGAGGCAACCGTGGCGGAGAAGGGCAATAAGAAGAGGTAGCGTACGGCGGGCGCCGGGCCGGGGCTGGTCGGTTCAGTTCTTGATGTAGACGTCGACGGCGATCGAGCTGCCGGTCCCGTCCTTGATCTTCGCCTTGCCCACGCCGACCAGCGTGAAGCCTGCCGGGGCGATCGAGCCGTGGGCCATCTCGATGATGAAGCCGCTCGGCACGAGCGAGAGGCCGGACACTCCCTGAGGCCCGATCGCGCCCTGCGGGCCGGTCGCGCCAGTCGCGCCGAGGTCGCCCTTGGGACCCTGCGGGCCGACCGCGCCCGTGGGACCGACGGGTCCCTGAATGCCGGCGGCGCCGGTCGCACCCGGAAGGCCAAGGGCACCCTGCGGCCCCTGGATACCTTGCGGACCGAGCGGACCCGTGTCGCCCTTGGGACCTTGCGGACCGAGCGCGCCCGTGTCGCCCTTGAGACCTTGCGGACCGAGCGGGCCCGTGTCGCCCTTGGGACCTTGCGGGCCCAGCGCTCCGGTGGGGCCCTGTGCACCCGCCGGCCCGGGGGGACCCTGGGGCCCCGTCGCTCCGGGCGCGCCGTTCGCCCCGGCGGGACCGACCGGGCCCGTGGGACCAGTCGCTCCGATGGATCCGCTACCGAGCGGCTCCCAGACCTGGATTGGCTTCCCTTGGGCGTCCACATGGGGCAAGCCCGGCTGGAGCCCGTAGCTGTCCACGAGCGCGATGTATGCGACACCCGCGCCGTCGACCACGACCTGGTTCGCGCGGTAGATGATCCCCGGGTCCCACGTGTAGTTGAAGGTCATCGGGGCCGCGATCGGGAGACAGACCCCGTTTGGGGGCGCCGCCAGGCTCGTGTCGAAGGTGCAGGCCAGTTTTGTGGTTTGGGGTTGGCAGGGATCAACCGTGATGTAGGTTGCGCTGCCGTTGTTGCGGTCGTTCGTATAGCCGCCCACGGTGCAGAAAGGTCCGCTGTTATTGAAGGCTACGACTACCAGCGGGTCCCCATAGACGACGGTGGCGTTGGCCGGCGCGGCGGCGAGCCCCAGCAGCGCTGCCACCAGCGACCCGCGCAGCAGGGATCCGCAACTGACTTTGCTCTTCGACATGGTTGAACCTCACCCGATTCCGTGAACGGTGAACGAAAGACGTGAGCCGTAGCCGAAGCCTCAATGCGACCAGCGTGCCGGAGCTCGACAGAGGGAGGACGGGTGCTGGAAGGGTGTGTCGACACAGTGCCGCTGTGCGAGTGGTGTCAGCGCGCGAGCGGACATTTCTACTTAGCTGAGACCGGACATTCCTATCAGGGTCTGATAAGAAAGATTACGTCAACTCGCCGCGCGCGCGGTCAGAACCGGTAGCCTGCCCCGAGCGCGACGCTGCCGGAGTTGGTGGCGTTGCTCTGCTGGTCGACGTCGTGCTGCCCGCTGGCGGTCGCCCACAGCTTGAACGCCTTGCTGAACTTGTACTGCAGCCTCAGGCCCAGCCCGGAGGTGCTCTGCCCGCCCCCCGAGACGTATTTGCCGGCCTGCACCCAGACCTTGGCGGAGAAATCGCCGAACCGGTGGGCCACCTCCGGGCGCAGCGTGAACTGCACCGGCGCGATGTTGAGCCCGTTGCCGACCCGGCCCACCCGCGCGACGCTGTAATAGCCCACCTGGGTCGGGTCCTGGTCGTAGATGTAATAGTCGCCGGACAAGGTCAGGTCGGTGTCCTTGGCGAGGATGGCGGTGACCGCGGCGTTGAGCTTCTGCGAGTCGAGGGTGACGCCCGTCTGCGCCCGCAGCGCCGCCAGCAGCGCCGGAGAGCACTTGTGGCCGGTGCAGTAGTCCCGGATCTGCTGGGGCGTCGCGGCGCCGCCGCTCTTCACGCGCACCCGGGTGATCTGCTGGTCGGTGCTGAGGTGCGTGGTGCTCAGGCCGCCGCCAAAGGACCATTCCAGGCTCGAATCGCCGGAGGTGTCGTACGAGACGTCCAGCCCGGCCTCGAAGGAGGAGCTCTTCGATTGCAAGAGTGCGTCGGCGGGCGTACCGGCGGTGTTGACCTGCACCTGCGTGCCGGTCAACTGCGTGCTCTCCGGCGAGAAGTCGATGCTGATTCCGGTCGACCAGGCGTCGGCCGGCTGCCAGTCGAGGCCCAGCGAGAACGAGGTGACGGCGCTGCCGCTGGAGCCGAAGGCGCCGCGCTGCAGGGCCGGGGTCTGCCCTTCGACGGTGAGCGTGGCGCCGGCGTTGAGCGCCCAGTTGTCGCTGAGATCGAAGCTGGCGTTCAGGGAGTCGGCGAGGTTGCCGGCGCGCGGGTTGGTGTCGGTGGCCTGGGTGCTGTTGCTGCTGACCTCGTTGGAGACGCTGCTGGCGCGCGCGGCGGAGACCGCGAGGGCGAGGACAAAGCACAGAGAAAAGCGCATCCGGATGGCGACCTCCTGGACATCTTCTTACCTGACCGGCGGGGGGCGCGGGTGGCCATTCTTGCGGGCTGGAGACCTACTCCCACTCGCTACTCCCACTCAATGGTGGCCGGCGGCTTGCTGCTGACGTCGAGGACGACGCGGTTGATGCCGCGCACCTCGTTGGTGATGCGGCTGGAGATGCGCGCGATGAGCTCGTGCGGCAGCCGTGCCCAGTCGGCGGTCATGCCGTCGAGGCTCTCCACCGCGCGCAGAACGCAGGCGGACTCGTAGGTGCGCTCGTCGCCCATCACGCCCACCGATTTCACCGGCAAGAGCACCGCGAACGCCTGCCAGATGCGGCTGCGCACGGATTCGTCGGCGGAGCGGATCTCCTCCTGCACGATGGCGTCGGCCTTGCGGACGATGGCGAGCCGCTCCTCGGTGATCTCGCCGAGGATGCGGATGGCGAGCCCCGGCCCGGGGAACGGCTGGCGGCTGACGATGGCCTCCGGCAGGCCCAGCTCGCGGCCCAGCGCGCGGACCTCGTCCTTGAAGAGTTCACGTAACGGCTCGACCAGCTGCATCTTCATCCGCTCCGGCAGCCCGCCGACGTTGTGGTGGCTCTTGATGACGGCGCTGGGCCCCCGGAACGACACCGATTCGATGACGTCGGGATAGAGCGTGCCCTGCGCGAGGAAGCGCGCCTCGCCGTGCTCCTTGGCGTCCTTCGCGACTTCGTCCTCGAAGACGGCGATGAACTCGCGGCCGATGATCTTGCGCTTCTTCTCGGGGTCCTCGACTCCTTTGAGCGCATCGAGGAAGCGCCGCCGGGCGTCGACGGTGCGCATGGGGAGGTGGAAGCGGTCCTTGAAGGTCTGCTCCACTTGCTGTGCTTCGCCCTCGCGGAGCAGGCCGTTGTCGACGAAGATGCACTGCAGCTGCTGGCCGATGGCCTTGTGCAGCAAGAGCGCGACCACGGCGCTGTCGACGCCGCCGCTCAGCGCGCAGATGACGCGGGCGTCTCCGACCTTGGCGCGGACGCGGTGCAGCTCCTCCTCGGCAAAGGCGCCCATGCGGAAATTGAACGAGACCCCGCACTCTTCGAGGAAGGCCTGGTACAGCTCGCGGCCCCGCGGCGTGTGCGCCACCTCGGGGTGGAACTGGATCGCGTAGAGCCGCTTCTCGACGTCGGCCACGGCGCAGAACGGCGAGTTGGGCGTGCGGGCGATGGTCTTGAAGCCCCGCGGCGGCGCGGTGACCTTGTCGCCGTGGGACATCCAGACGTCGAGGTGTTCGCCCGCCCGCAGGTCGCGGAAGAGGCCGACGGGCTCGACCACTTCCAGCTGGGCGTGGCCATACTCGCGATGGGCGGTGCGATCGATCGAGCCGCCCAGCAGCTTGGACATCAGCTGCAGGCCGTAGCAGACGCCGAGGACGGGGACGCCCAGCTCGAAGACGCCCGGATCGATGAGCGGCGCGCCCGGCTGCTCGACGCTGAAGGGACTGCCGGAGAGGATGATGCCCCTGGCGCCGTACGCCCGCACCTGCTCGAACGGCATCGTGCAGGGGTGGATCTCGCAGTAGACGTGCAGCTCGCGGATGCGGCGCGCGATCAGCTGGGTGTACTGCGACCCGAAGTCGAGGATGAGGATGCGTTCCGCGTGGATGTCGGGCATGAGCGGCGCAGTGTAGTGGCAGGGGTGATCGAGCACAACGACGACGGCGCGGCGGTTACTCCGGCCCCGTCAGCCTGACCGGCTCGTCATAGAGCGCCCCGCCGCCGCCGAGGTCCGTCGCCCGGGCTTTGGCGAGGATGTTGGCGTTGCGGTGTTCGCGCAGGTGCCCGCCCTTGGCCATGAGCGCGACGTCGCGGCGCTGGCGCAGGTCGTGGCGAACTTGAATGGGCAGGGATCCGAGGGCGGACTCGAGGCGCGCAAACCCGCCATCCGGAATGCCCGCGGCCGAGCCCGGATGGACGGTGACCACCGGCGGACCGGAAGGCTGGCCCTTCGACCACTGCGAGTTCTGCGATTTGTCGGTGGAGAGGGCCATCAGGTAGAGCGGGAACTCGGGCGTGACCCGGGAGCCGGGCGGCGCCGTAGTCAAGAGGTTGACGCGGCCGGAAGGCGTCTTGAACTTCCGGTCGGCGAAGAGCACCGGCGCCGAGAGCCGGCTGCGCTGCGGGCCGCGCTCTTCCAGTTCCGCCAGGGTAAAGCCGGCGTCGCGGCGCAGGATGCGCTCCTTCCAGTGCCGCGCGGTCCCGGCGAGCAGATCGCCCAGGCCGACCCGCTTCGCCAGCCCCTGCATGATCTCCAGATCCGAGCGCACCCCGGGAGGCGGCGGCACCACCGGGCGCGAGGCGCCGACGTAATGATTTCCATAGGCGCCCATCAGGTCGTCGTCCTCGAGCAGCGTCGTGGTCGGCAGCACCAGCGTCGCCGCCCGCGTCGTGTCGGTGTGCCAGGAGTCCACCACGCAGACGAACTCGCGGGAGCGAAGCGCGCGGTCCACCGTGCCCGACTCCGGCAGCATGGCCACCGGGTTGCCCGCCGTGATCCAGATGGCCCGGACGGGCGGATCAACCGCCGCCAGCACCTCCGGCCCGAAGAGCGGCTCCAGCAGCGTCCGCGGCGGGGGGTTCCGGATGAAGGAGAAATCAAAGTTCTTCCGCCGCCAGAAGTAATAGGAGACGCCGCCGCCCCCGATGCCCAGGTTTCCCGAGATGGCGCAGAGCGCGTCGAGCGCGCGCACGATGGCGCCGCCATTGACCCGGCGGGCCATTCCCCAACCAACCAGGATGGCGGTCGGGCCATCGTGCAGGCGCGCGGCGATATCACCGGGGATGTCGATGGCGACATCCGCCTCGGTGCACCATTCCCCGAGGGCCCGCGAAAACGCCAGGGCGCGGAAGGCGTCGAGGTGGTCGCAATAGGAGGCCGCCGACGGATCCACCCAGCCGCGCTCGAAGAGGACCCGCGCCACCGCCATGGCCAGCGCGAAGTCGCCGCCGGGCCGCGGCTGGACGAAGGCGTCGCAGAGGTTGGCCGTCTTGTGCCAGACCGGGTCGATCAACATCTTCCGCGCCCGCGACTCCTTCAGGACCGGCACGGTATGCGGCGAGGAGACGACGACGTTCTTTCCCCAGAGCAGGATATTGCGCGAATTGAGGAGGTCGAAGAGATCGTGCGCATCCTCCACGCCGAAATCGAGCAGCTGGGCGGCATCGCCCGCGCCCGAGCAGATGTCGCCTCCCTTCACCGTGACCGGCCCGAACTCGGAGAAGAAGTAATCGACCAGGTGCTTCAAGGCGCCCAGCGATCCGCCGCTGCGGTAGTTGAAGATGGCCGCCGGGCCCGACTCGGCGCGGATGCGCTGGAGCTCGCCCGCGGCGAAGTCGAGCGCCTCTTCCCAGGAGACCGGCTCTCCGCGCAAGAGCGGAGTGGTCAGCCGTCCGGGAGAGTATTGGAGGGGGAGGAAGTTGTTGGTCCGCCAGCAGAGGAACCCGTCGGTGACCGCGTGCTCCGGGTCGCCGCCCAGCTGGACGACTTTTCCGTCCTCGAGGTGGGCGACGATGGAGCAGGCATCCGGGCAGTCGCGGTTGCAGACCGTCTTGCGGATCTCGCGCATGAGGGGAGCAGTCTACCCGAAGCCCCCGCTGCCCGCCGCCGCCCTGCGCCCTATCTTTGAGGGACGATGCGCCAGACCACTGCTGAAAAACCGTCGTTCCTCCCCTACCCGCCCGGCCCGCGTGAGACGCGTCCCAAGCCGGCTGACGAACGCAGGCCGCCGGCGGCGCGCCTGGCGCTGGTGCACGGAGCCTATCTGCTCTTCTCCGGAGGCTGGCCCCTCGTCAGCCTGCGGACCTTCGCCAAGGTGACCGGCCCCAAGCCCGAAGGCTGGCTGACCAAGGGAGTGGGCGCCTGCCTGGCCAACATGGGCCTGGCGCTGACGGCGGCGGGCGCGCGCGGCAAGGTCTCGCGCGAATTGCGGCTGCTCGGCATCGGCGTCGGCCTCAGCTTCGCGGCCATGGACTTCTACTATGCCGGCGTCCGGCGCCGCATCTCGCCGGTGTTCTTGCTCAACGGCGCAGCGCAGCTGGCCTTCGCGGCGCTCTGGGGCGCCACCGAGGTGAGCGAGTCCCTCGAGATCCGCCGGGCGCCGGAGGCGGCGTTCGCCTGAAGGACAGCGCACGGGGCATCATCCTCGATCGGACCCTGTTGCAGATCCTCGACCTGCCGGAGGACGCAACCCACGTCGAACTCCGCATCGAAGATGGCAACCGAGTGGTCATCGAGAAGCTGGCGGCCGCACGAACACGCCGGGTCCGGGAGCTCTCCAGGAAAATGCTCTCAACCCACCGGCGGGCGTCCAAGAGGCTCGCTGATTCGTGAACGCCGTCGAACGATGTGCTCCGCATGATCGCCGGGAAGTCGCTGGTTACTTAATCAGGTCGCGCGCCACCCTGCAGACCGGCGGCTCCTGGCAATGCAGCGCCATCGCCGCGCCGGTCTTCACGGCGTAGATCTCCTGGCAACCCGGCGCGAGCGCCGACGGCCGCAGCCGGAAGTCGATGCCGCCGCGCAGCCACTCCGCGAACGAGACCTTCCCGTCGCAATTCAAGTCGCGCCAGGCGGCGGGAACCTCGCCCTCCCGGGCCAGCTGCAGGGCCCGCAGCCCGCTCAGGGAGAAGATGGCCACCGGCCCGCCCAGGATCAAAAGCGCGATGAACCGCGACTTCCGCCGCGCCCGGGCGACTGCGACCGGCGTCAGCTCGGTGCCGCTGGCGCCGTTGG
>JAYWAJ010000384.1:0-3931 GCA_043782525.1 Deltaproteobacteria bacterium
TACCTCGCCACCATGGGCCTCGCCCTGCAGGCCGCGGCGAAGCACCGGCTGCGCTTCATCGTGCTCGACCGGCCCAATCCCATCGGCGGCCTCGCCGTCGAGGGCGGCGTCATCGAGCCGGGCTTCGAGTCGTTCGTCGGCCTCTGGCCCGTCTGCGCCCGCCACGGGATGACCGCCGGCGAGTACGCGCGCTTCATCAACCCGGGCGCCGATTTGCAAGTCATCGAGATGCAGGGCTGGCGCCGCGACCAGCACTTCGGCGAGACCGGCCTGCCCTGGGTGATCCCTTCGCCCAACATGCCCACGCCCGACACCGCCCTCCTCTACCCGGGCATGTGCCTGCTCGAGGGGACCAACCTCTCCGAAGGGCGTGGCACCACCAGGCCCTTCGAGCTCTTCGGCGCGCCCTGGCTCGACGGCGACCAGCTCGCCGAGGCCCTCGAGGGCGAGCACCTCCCCGGCGTCCGCTTCCGCCCCTGCTCCTTCACGCCCACCTGGGACAAGCACGCGCGGGTGCGCTGCCACGGCGTGCAGATCCACTTGACGTATCCGCGCGGCCTCGACGCCGTCCGGCTGGGCGTCGCCTGCCTGGTGCAGGCGCGGGCGCAGGGCGCGGCGCAGTTCCGCTGGCGCACCGAGCGGTACGAGTTCGTCGACGACAAGCCGGCCATCGACCTGCTCACGGGAAGCGCGCGGTTCCGGGCCCAGGTGGAGCAGGGCCAAAGCGTCGCGCAGCTCTGCGCCGCCTGGGACGGGGAGCGCGCGCTCTTCCTCGAGGCGCGCAAGAAGGTGCTGCTCTATGGCTGAGGTCGCGCTCTTCGGCGGCAGCTTCGACCCGCCGCACGTCGGGCACCTGCTCGCCGCGGCCTACGTCCTCGCCACCGAGCCCGTCGACGAGCTGTGGCTGGTGCCGGTCTTCGCCCACCCCTTCGGCAAGCAGTTCGCGGGCAGCTTCGAACACCGCGTCGCGCTCTGCGAAGCGCTCGCGCGGGAGCTGCCCCGCACCCGCGTCTCCCGCGCCGAGGAGGAATCCGGCGAGGCCCGCACCGTCGACCTGCTGGAGTACCTGCAGCGCAAACAGCCGGACACCCGCTGGGCGGTGGTGCTCGGCACCGACCTGAACGCCGAGCGCCCGCAGTGGAAGAACTTCGAGCGCATCACCGAGCTCGCCCGGGTCATCCCGGTGCGGCGCGGCGGCTATCCGGACGGCACCGGTCCCGTGCTGCCGGAGGTCTCCTCCACACAAGTCCGCGCGCTGCTCAAGGCCGGCGGCAATCTGTCGCAGCTGGTCCCGCGGCCGGTCCTCGAATTGATCGACGCCGCGGGCACCTACCGCTGAATCTAAGGTATCGTCCCGCCGTGCGCTCCCTCGCTTCCCTCCTGGCCGCCCTCTGCATTGCCGCCCCGGCCCTGGCCGATCCCACACCGGCGGAAGAGCCGATCGAGACTCCGATCGCGGTGCCGTCCACGGTGCCGATCGGCTTCCTCCTCGCCTGGAAGCCCACCATCATCTCGGTGCGCATCGACAGCGGCAAAGGCGCTGAGTTCGGCTCCGACACCTTCGAAGCGCTGCGCGCACTGGGCCGCTACACCACCACGCTCTTCCACGAGAAGCTCCTCGCCCGCGCCGAGATCGAAGGCGGCCAGTTCCGCACCGACACGCAGGGGACCCGCCTCGGCAGCAACGGCTTCGACCTCACTGCCCGCGCCCTCGGAGGAACCGCGACCCGCATCCACCAGGAGCTGACCGTCACTGCCAGCGCCGGGCTCATCACCCGCTACCAGCGCGGCACCGAGGCCCAGGGCGGCGCGCCGCGGGTCGGCATCCTCGGCTTCACCTCCAACCTCGAGTTCGGGTTCCGCATCGCTCCGGTGGTGACCTTGTCCGCCTTCTTCGAGGGCGGGCTCGCGCCCTTCGCCTACGGGACGCAGCCCAACGTCGGCGTCCTCTCGGACGCCAGCGAGCTTCGCGTCCGGCTCCAGGTGTCCATCGACATCGCGCCCAAGGCCGCCGTCGACATCGGCTACGACTTCACCCGCTGGCACGCCAGCTTTTCCGGAAGCACGCTGCAGGGAAACAGCAGCCCCGACGCCCTCCTCATCGAGGCGCGCGAGCACGCCATCACGCTGGGCGTGCGCTGGAAGCCTTGAACGGCGCGGACGGCGGCGTTACGGTGCGCCCCAATGGCCTTCCCCGCTGACCGACCTCGCCGCCTGCGCCGCACCGAGACCCTGCGATCGCTGGTGCGCGAGACCGAGCTGCGGCCGCGCGACTTCATGCTCCCGCTCTTCGCCGTCTCCGGCAAGGGCGTGCGGCGGCCCATCGCCTCGATGCCGGGCTGCGCGCAGCTCTCCGTCGACCTGATCGTCGAGGAGGCGCGCGGCGCCTGGAAGTCGGGCATCCGCTCGCTGATCCTCTTCGGCATCCCCGACCAGAAGGACGCCGAGGGCACCAGCGCCTGGGATCCCAACGGTCCGGTGTGCACCGCCTTCAAGGCCCTCAAGGACGCGCTGCCCGACCTGGTGCTGGTCGCCGACGTCTGCATGTGCGAGTACACCGACCACGGCCACTGCGGCCCGCTCGAGCGCGACGCCCGCGGGCACGTGGCGGTGGCCAACGACCGGACGCTGCCGCTCTTGGCGCGGGCCGCCGTCGCCTATGCGCAGGCCGGGGCCGACATCGTCGCCCCCAGCGACATGATGGACGGCCGCGTCGCCGCCATCCGCCAGGGGCTCGACGAGCACGGCTTCAGCGAGACTTCCGTCCTCAGCTACGCGGTCAAGTATGCCAGCGGCTTCTATGGCCCGTTCCGCGACGCGGCCCAGAGCACGCCGAAGGAAGGCGACCGGCGCGGCTACCAGATGGATCCGGGGAACGTCCGCGAGGCCCGCCGCGAAGCGCTGCTCGACGTGGAGGAGGGCGCCGACATGCTCATGGTCAAGCCGGCGCTCGCCTACCTCGACGTCATCGCCGAGGTGAAGCGCATCACCAACCTGCCGGTGCTGGCCTACAACGTCTCGGGCGAATACTCCATGCTCAAGGCGGCGGCGCAGCAGGGCTGGATCGACGAGCGCCGGGTGGGCCTCGAGATCCTCACCGCCATCAAGCGCGCCGGCGCCGACGTCATCCTCACCTACAGCGCCGTCGACGCCGCGCGCTGGTTGCAAGATCCTGCTTGAAGTCCGTCACGCGTTGGAAGATCGTCGAGACCAGCGCGGTCACCGACGAAAATCTGGAGTCCATCGTCAACGAGTGGACCGGGCAGGGCTGGACCTTCGAGGGCATGCAGTTCGCCATGCGGGAGTCGTCGAAGCGCCCGGCCATGGCCTTCGTGCTCTTCACCCGCAGCGAGGAAGCGCAGGGGGATGAGATTGGATAACTCCGAGCCTCCCAGTCCGGGCTATCCGCCGGCGGACTTCCGCCGCCGGGCGGCAGCGCGCTTCCTCGACCTCGCCGTCGCCCTCGCGCCCTTGCTGCTGGTGCCGCGCGGACACCTGCGGGCGGGGCAGATCCTCGCCGCTGCCCTCCTGCTCTGCGGCGACTCGCTCTTCGGGCCCGGGCGCTCGCTGGGCAAGCGGCTGGCCGGGTTGCGGGTGCTGGTGCTCGGGTCGCCCCGGCCCTGCGGCAACCGGCAGTCGATGGCCCGCAACGCCATCTTCGTGCTGGGCCTCCTTCCCGCGGTGGCCGGCGCGCCCCTGCCGCTGACCTTCGCGGCGCTCGCCTGCATCGTGCTGGTGGAAGCCTTTGTCGCCCTGCGGCCGCTGACCCGCGACCTCGGCCAGCGCCGCCTCGGCGACCTGCTCGCCGGCACCCAGGTGATCGACGCCTCCATCGCCATCGGGCTGCGCGCGACGCCGCCCGTCGAACCCCCTCGCGCGCCGGCGCCCCTCGCCTCGCGCGCCGCACGCAAGACTGCCCAGCCGGAGAAGG
>JAYWAJ010000385.1:0-3916 GCA_043782525.1 Deltaproteobacteria bacterium
GTGTCGATCAGTGCGGCCATGGCGCAAACCTAGCGCAGCTAGCGCTCTTCATCCAGTTCCGTATTCCAGTAGGCCATGTCGGCCATGGTCAGGAAGGGAAGCCACTGCTGGTAGAAGGCGCCCGAGCGGGGCGGGCCGCGGAAGAAGGGCGTCCAGCGCGGGCGTCCGGGCAGGCGCGTCAGCCTCATGTGCGCCTCCTCCGGCGTCCGCCCGCCCTTGCGCAGGTTGCAGGGCACGCAGGAGCAGACCACGTTTTCCCAGGAGGTCACGCCGCCGCGGCTGCGCGGGATGACGTGGTCCAGGTTCAGCTCGGCGCGCTGCGGCCGGCGCCCGCAGTACTGGCAGGTGCTGCGGTCGCGCGCGTAGATGTTGAGGCGGCTGAAGCGGACCCGGGCGCGGGGCAGGTGGTCGTAGGCTTGGAGAAGAATTACGCGCGGCACCCGGATGCGCCGGCGGCTGGTGCCGATCGACTCCTCGTGCACCGCCGCGGCCAGCTCGGCCCAGCTCTCGAAGTCGAAGGTCTGGTACTGCTCGTCCACGGCCTTGGCGGCGCCGCGGTACAAGAGGATGAGCGCCCGCCGCACGCTGGTGACGTGCACGGGTTGGTAGAGCCGGTTGAGGACCAGCACGCTCGTCGACAGCACTCAAACCTCCCTTTCGTCCTCCCCAAGTGTAGCGCTTTCCGGGCTGGCCGCACGATCCCCTGCCCGCCCGGCGGCCGAAACGACGGCCGAGGCCAGCTCCGCCACCTCCCCCACGCAGCGGACGTCCAGCACCACCTGTCCGTCGCGAAGCAGCGCCACCACCGCGGGCGTCCCGGCCCGCAGCGCGGCCAGCAAGGCCGTGCCGCCCGGAAGCGACACGCCCGACCCGGGCAGCTTGCGCAGGGGCAGGGATCCTCCGCCCACCTGCCCTTCCGTCTCGACCACCGTGGCGGCGAGCCCCTGCTCGACGAGCTTCAAGGCGAGCGCGGTGGCGCGCTGGCGCAGCTCCTTCTGCCCGGCGTGGATGGCCTGCAAGGCCGGCAGCTCGCCGGAGCGCCCGTCGCGGTGGAGGCGCAGCGTCGCTTCCAGCGCGGCGAAGAGCATCTTGTCCACCCGGAGCGCGCGGCTGAGCGGATGGCGGCGGCACTTCTCCACCAGCCCCCGCCGGCCGAGCAGGATTCCCGCCTGCGGCCCGCCGAGGAGCTTGTCGCCGCTGATCAGCACCAGGTCGGCCCCTTCGCGCAGGCTCTGCGCGGCGGTGAAGTCGCCCAGCGCTGGATCGATGGCGCCGCTGCCCAGGTCATGTAGCAAGTATACTTTACGCTCGTGCGCGAGTCGAGCCAGCGCCAAGACCTCTGGCATCTCGGTGAAGCCCACCAGCGCGAAGTTGCCGCGGTGCACGCGCAGGAGGTGTGCCCCCGGGTTCTGGTCGAGCGCCGCCGCGTAGTCTTCCAGGCGGGTGCGGTTGGTGGTCCCGACCTCGATCAGGCGGCAGCCCGACTGCGCCATCACCTCCGGAACGCGGAACCCGCCGCCGATCTCGACCAGCTCCCCGCGCGAGACGACGGCCGCCCCGCCCCCCGCCAGCGCGCCCAGGGCGAGCAGCGTGGCGCCGGCGCAGTTGTTGACCACGTGCGCGGCCTCGGCGGCGAAGAGCTCGCAGAGCAGCGGCTCGACGTGCGCGCTGCGGTGGCCGCGCTTGCCGGTGGCGAGGTCGAGCTCGAGGTTGGAGTAGCCCGAGGCGACCTCGACCACCCGCTGCACCGCCTCCGGATGCAGCGGCGCGCGGCCCAGGTTGGTGTGCAGCACGACGCCGGTCGCGTTGATCACCCGGCGCAGCCGCGGCGCCGCCTCGGAAGCGCCCAGCTCGAGGACGCGCGCGTCGGGCACCGGATCGGCCGCTGCCGCAGCCCCGCCCTGCAAGAGCGACCGCGCCTCGCCGATGGCCGCCCGCGCCGCCGCCTTGGCCGAGGCGCGCCCCACCCGCTCGGCCAGCGCGCGGACAGCGGGGCGCGCCAGCACTTCGTCCACCGAGGGCAGGCTGCGCAGGCGGTCGTTCACGGCCGCAAGAGTAATGCCCGCTTTCATCCGGCGCCAAATCTCTGCAAAGCCGCGCCGCATGTTCTACGAGGGCTACGACCTCCTTTCGCTGCACGCGGTCGGCCACCTCGACCTGCCCCGCATGAAGGAAGGCGGCCTCGACGCCGAGTTCTTCTCCGTCTTCGTGCACCCGGAGTCGGTGGACCTGACGCAGCCTTCTCCACCGCGGTGAAGCAGATCGACTTGTGCTGCGGGTGATGCGAGAGGGTGAGGCGGCTTCAGGCTTCAGGCCTCAGGCTTCAGGCGCGCAGACTGCGGAGCAGTGACTCGATCTGGGCGCGGGACAGCGCTTTCAGCTCGTCGATCGTCCGGCCCTCGGTCGCGATCGGCTGGCCGACGGCGACGCGGGCGCGGGACTTGCCGAAGTGCCAGGAGTGCTTGGGGAGCGCGGTGTGCGTTCCCTCGACGGCGATGGGGAGCAGCGCGGCCCGGGCGTCGAGGGCGAGGCGGAAGGCGCCGTCCTTGAAGGGCAGGAGCGCGCCGTCCTTCGAGCGGGTGCCCTCGGGGAAGATCATCACCGGCACGCCGCGCTCGAGCCAGCGCGCGCACTTCTCCATGGCCGCGGCGGCGGAGGACGGGCTGCCGCGGCGCACCGGCACGTCGCCGGCGAGCCACATGCTCCAGCCGACGATGGGCATCTTGAAGAGCGAGGCCTTGCCCAGCCACTTCATCTCCCAGGGCAGGCTGGAGATGAGGAACGGATCGGCCTGCGAGGCGTGGTTCGAGACCACCACGGTGCGGCCGTCGATGCCGGCAGGCGTCCCGTCCGCGACCCCGAAGCGCCACTGCGGCACCATCTTCGCCGCGGCCACGCCCATCAGCCGGAAGAAGCGCCCGCAGACGTAGCGGCGCCGGTCGAAGGGCAAGGTCACGACGGCCAGCAGCGCCTGGATGAAGAAGCCGCCGACGATGACCACGGCGATGGCGAACCACGACCAGACCGACAAGAGCGCTTGCACGCGCGGGACCTTACTCCACCGGCTGTCACCGCCGCGTCAGCGCCGCCAGCGTCTGGCCCAGCGCCGGCATGCGGCCGTTCGAGTAGAGGTACTGGTAGGCGGCGAAGCTGCGCAGGCAGCGCTTGACGTAGCCGCGGGTCTCGTCGAGGGGGATCTCCTCGACGAAGGCGTCGAGCGGCAGCGTGCCGCGCGCCTTCATCCAGCCCGAGACGACGCCTGGCCCGGCGTTGTACGAGGCGAGCGCCAGCGCCGGATGCTGGAAGCGCGCGTACAGCTCGCCCAGGTAGGCGCCGCCGATGCGGATGTTGGTCTCCGGATCGTAGAGCGAGGCGGTCTGGTAGCCCTTGATCTTGAGCTTGCGCGCCAGCGCCCGCGCCGTCGCCGGCATCACCTGCGTCAGGCCCAGCGCGCCGGTGGAGGAGAGGGCGCGCGGGTCGAGGGCGCTCTCCTCGCGCATCAGCGCCTGGAGCAGGTCGGGCGGGATCGACGACGACTTGGAGACCCGCGCGATCGAGTCGCGGAAGGCCAGCGGATAGGCGAGCGCGGCCGCCCGCAGCGAGAGCGCGCTGCCCGGCCGCCGCAAGAGGCCGCGCAGGTCGGTGCGGACCAGCGCGTGCGCGTTGCGGAAGTCGCCGGCGCGCGCATACAGCTCGGCGAGCAGCGTGAGCGGCTCCTGTCCCGCTTCGCTGGCGAGGGCGGCGCGGGCCGGGGCCCTCTCGACCGCGCTCAGCTCGCGCGACGCTTCCGGGTTGAGCCCCAGCCGGATCAGCTCGACGGCGGCGAGCAGGTGCGGATCCCGCGCCAGGGGACCTGCGTGCAACGCGGTCCGGGCGTGCAGCGCGGCAGCGAGCCGCAGGTCCTCCTCCGCCTGGA
>JAYWAJ010000386.1:0-10339 GCA_043782525.1 Deltaproteobacteria bacterium
GCGCGCTGCGGGTCGGTGCGCCGGGTGATGGTCGCGCAGGGCGAGGTCTCGGTCAGCCCCCAGCCTTCCAGCACCGGCACGCCCAGCTCCTCGAAGAAGCGGAAGGCCGGCTCGGCGATGGGCGCGGCGGCGCTGAAGGCGAAGCGCAGCGCCTTCAAGGCGGCCAGCGCCTGCGGGTCGCGCTGGGCGCGGGCGATCATGCCGTTGTAGACGCGGGGCACGCCGAAGTAGATGGTGGGGCGGACCTCGAACAAGTTTGTGTACAAACGATCGAGGTCGCGTCCGCGCGAGTCGTCGACCACCAGCAGCGCCCGGTGCCAGAGCGCCATCAGCCGCTCGAAGAGGGCGCCGAAGCAGTGGTGCCAGGGCAGGTAGCTCAAGAAGACGTCGCGCTCCGAGACGTCCCAGAGCGCGGCGATGGCGGCCTGCTGCGAGAGCGCGTTGTGGTGGGTCAGCTCGACGCCCTTGGGCTTGCCGGTGGTGCCGCTGGTGTAGAGCAGGTACGCGACATCGCCGGGCTCGGCCTGCGAGATCTCGACCTGCGCTGCGCCCAGCAACGCCTTGAGGGCCAGCCCGCCGGCGAGCGGCTGGTCGTCGAGCACCACGATGTGCTCGAGCTGCCGCGCTGGCGCGAGCTGGTGCTGCTGGACCGCGCTGCCCGCCAGCGCCACCCGCGCGCCCGAATCGGCGAGGCAGTGGTGGAGAACCTGCGCCGCATAGCCGGGAAAGATGGGCGCGACGGCGGCGCCCAGCGTCTGCGCGGCCAGCTCGGCGACCAGCATCTCGACGGAGTTGGGCGCGACCACCGCCACCACCTCGCCGCGCTTGACGCCGAGGGACTGCAGCCCGGCGGCGATCTTCCGGCGCCGCTCTTCGATGTCCGCCCAATTCAAGTCGGCCCACTTGCCGGAGGGGGTGCGCGAGCGGACGGCGGCCCGCTGCGGGTCGATGGCCGCGCGCGCGGCGACCATCTCCGGCACGCTGCGGAAGGGCACTTCGGGCAGGGGCGGGCCGCTGACTGCATCCTCGATCATCGCGGCGCACTCTCGCGCAGCGACCTCGCTTCGGCAAGTTGCGAGGATCTCCTGGGCGAGGCTCAGGTCTCGAGGATCGCCTCGGCGTCGATGACGAGCTCGATCGCGTCGCCCACCACCACGCCGCCCTTGTCGAGCACGCTGTTCCAGCTGACGCCGAAGTCGTGCCGGTTGAGGGTGGCCGTGGCGACGAATCCGGCGCGGGTCTTCGGCCCCTGATCGCGTCCGTCCTCCCACCAGGGCGTCTCCCACTGCCCGAGGAAGCGCACCGCCAGCGCGAGGGGCCGCGTCACGCCGCGCAGGGTGAGCTCGCCGTCGACCATCCAGTCCTGGGCGCCCGTGCGCTTTCCGCCCCGGCCGCGATAGGTGATCTCCGGGTAACGCTCGACGTCGAGGAAGTCGGCGGATTTCAGGTGTGCGTCCCGCGCGGTCTCGCCGGTGTGCAGGTTGCGCGCGTCGATGACGACCTCGACCGACCCGGCCTCCGGATTGGCCGGGTCGAAGTCGAGCTTGCCGTGGACATCCTTGAAGTGCCCGCGCACGTACGTGACCATCATGTGCCGCGCGCTGAAGGCCGCCGCGGTGTGCCCCGGCTCGAGGAACCATTTCGCCATCCCTCATGCTTCGTCGCCGGCGGGCGGGGAGTCAACCGCGGGCGCGCTGCCGGGGGCGGTCTTTCACGTCGCGCACGTCGCTTCCTTGACAGGCGGGGCAGCTCGGATATTTGAAGAACTCCGTGCTGGCGCGACTGCGATCATGGCTCGTGCCCGCCGGCAGCGTCGCCGTCGCCTTCGGCGTGCATCTCGCCCTGGCGCCCCTGATGAGCGGCACCGTCTACATGATGTTCCACGCGGCGAACTTTGCCTCCAGCTGGTTTGGCGGCTTGTGGCAGGGCCTCGCCAGCACCGCCGCCGGCGCCCTCCTGGTCAACCTCTACTTCCTTCCTCCTTCCGCGCCGCCCTTCTCGCCGCAGGCGACCGCGGGCCTGCTCCTCTTCGTCTCCATCGGCGTCATCTTCGCGTTGGTGGCGGAATCGCGCCGGCGCGCGCTGGAGGCGGCCAACCAGGCCGCCCTCATGCGGGAGACCTTCCTCTCGGTCGCGGGGCACGAGCTGCGCACCCCGCTGACCGCGCTGCAGCTGCGCCTGCAGATGCTGCAGCGCAAGGGAAACGAGAGCGCGGATCTGAAGGCCGCCCTCCGCAATACCGCCCGCCTGGAGCGGCTGATCGCGGACCTGCTCGACGTCGGGCGGTTCCGCGGCGGCACGCTGCTGCTGGACCGGCATCCGACCGATCTGGCCCTGCTGGCGCGCGAGGCGGCGGAGCGGGCGGCCCCCGCCGGCCTGCTGGAGCTCGAGCTGGAGGCGGGCGTGGTGGGCAACTGGGACCGGGAGCGGCTGGATCACCTGGTCACGAATCTGGTGCTCAACGCGGTCAAGTTCGGCCAGGGGAAGCCGGTGCGCGTGCAGGTGTCGCGCGACGGGGCCCGCGCCGTGCTGGCGGTGCGCGATCAGGGCATCGGCATCGCCGCCGGCGACCAGAAGCGCGTCTTCGAGCGCTTCGAGCGCGCTGTCTCCGCCCGCGAGTATGGAGGCTTCGGGCTCGGTCTCTGGATCTGCCGCGAGGTGGTCCGCGCGCACGGCGGCTCCATCCGGCTGGAGAGCGAGGCTGGACGCGGCGCCTCCTTCCTCGTCGACCTGCCGCTCGACGCCCCGGGCTGATCCGGGCGGCACTGCGCATGCGCCGACCCGACACGCGCGCAGCCGGCGGCGCGGAAGGCTTTCTGCTAAGCGTGGCGGCGTGAAGCGCTTCCCCAGCGAGCTCGAAGAACTGCTCTCGGCGCGCGGCCGCCGCGTCCTGGCGGGCCAGGACGAGCTCTGCGGCGCGCTGGCGGCCGGCCTGCGCTTCGTCGGCGCCGCCGGCCTGCTCGACGCCAGGCAGTCACGCGCGGTGCTGGGCTTGCTCGAGAGCGCGATGCGCGGCGGCCTGACGCCGATGGAGACGCCCATCCCGGAGCGCACCATCTCGGGGATGAAGAAAAACTACCGCGAGCAATTGCCCAAGACCGTGCGGGTGCGGACGGCGACGATGGCCTCCGCCCGATCGAGGGGATCGCGGCTGGCCGAGGAGCTGGGACTCACCGCCCTGCTGCGGTCGGACAGCTTCCACGCGCTGGCGCAGGCGCTGAGCGGATACCGGCTGCGCCGCAAGCGCGGCACCCAGGTGCTCTGCTATCAGGCAAACGATTACTCGGGTCCGCACAATGACCACCATCCGGAGGAGCCGGAGGCGCGGGGCGGATATGTCGACCTTCATTTGAGCTTCAGCAATGAGGCGGTCGAACATCAATGGCTGGTCTATGAATACCAGGGCCATTTGAGCCAGGTGCGATCGGTGGCCACCCTGGGCGGGCTCTCCTGCTATCGATTGCCGCTCTGGCATTATACGACGCCCTTGTCGGCGAAGCCGGGCAGGCTGAAGGACGCGCGCCGCTGGGTGCTGCTGGGCACCTTCCTCGACGCGGTG
Source organism: Deltaproteobacteria bacterium (assembly GCA_043782525.1). Classification (GTDB taxonomy): domain Bacteria; phylum Myxococcota; class Myxococcia; order Myxococcales; family 40CM-4-68-19; genus 40CM-4-68-19. The sequence continues at coordinate 3,560 of JAYWAJ010000386.1, forward strand.
GCGCGTTAGGGAGCGGTGATCGCGAGCAGCCACCGCACCACGGGCGCCACTTCCCGGGCGCGGTCGACGCACCACCCGAGCAGCTTCGGTGCATGCCGCACCTGGCGCGGGATGGCCGGGAAGTCGAGCGCGAGCCCCCGGTGGCGCAGCAGCGCGACGCGGGGATGCGCCGGATCGACGCCCTGCGGCGCCCGCACCAGCTGCGCCGCCGAGGTGATCGCATACCCCTTCGCCAGCAGCGGCTTCAGCAGCTTTTCCAGCTGCGCGCCCTGCCGCGCGTCCAGCACGGCCTTCCGGTAGCGGGCGAGCTCGTCACCCTCCATCGACCACCTCCCCGCCGCGCCGCCCTCGTCGGGCCCGACCTGGAGATAGAGGGCGCCCGCGGCCCGGTTGGGTTCTTTCTGCGGGCCCACCAGGAGGACGCCGCTCGCGTGGTCCTTGTAGGGCGTCTTGTCGTTGGAGAAGCGGACGTCGCGGTGGATGCGGAAGATCTTCGCGGTGACGTCCTGACGGGGATAGCAGCGCTGGACGAGCGGCCTGGCCTCGTCGAAGAGCGCGCGCAGCGGCGCATACACGCAGGCGTCGATCTCCGCCTTGTGGCTGGTGTACCAGGCGCGGTCCTGCCGGTGGGCAAGCTCGGCGAGGAGGCGGCCGGCGCGGGTCCCGATTCCTGCGAAGGGCATCGCCGATGGTCCTACCGTTGTCGGAGACCGGGGTCAAAGCGCCTGGGGCGCGCGCTGCCGCCCGGCGCGTGCTAATCACGGCAGCCGATGGCGGACCTGGACCAGCTCCTCGCGGACAGCTCGCGCACCTTCGCGCTGACCATTCCGCTGCTTCCCGATCCCACGCGCGGCGAGGTGACGGTCGCCTACCTGCTCTTCCGGCTGGCGGACACGCTCGAGGACTCGGACCGCTGGCCGCCCGCGCGCCGCGCCGCCGGGCTGCGCAGATTCGAGGAGCTGCTCGAGCGGCGCGACGCGCCCGACGCCTTCGCGCGCGACCTGCGGGAAGACCCGCCTTCGCTCCTGCCCGGCTACCGCGCGCTCACCGACGAGCTCTCCGCGGTCTTCGCGGCGCTGGCGGCGCTGTCGCCGGGCGCGCAGCAGGTCATCGTCCAGCACCTGCTGGTCACCGCGCGCGGCATGGCCAAAGGTCTCGAGGCGACCTCCGGCGGCGACTTCCGCCTGCGCTCGCTGGCCCAGCTGGAGCGCTACTGCTACCTGGTGGCGGGCGTGGTCGGCGAGATGCTGACCGAGCTCTTCCTCCTCGCCTCGCCGCGGCTGGAAGCGGCCGGCGGCACGCTGCGGCAGTACGCGCGCTCCTTCGGCGAAGGGCTGCAGCTCACCAACATCCTCAAGGACGCGGGCGGCGACGCGCTCGAGGCGAGGCACTTCATCCCGGAGCAGCTGTCGCTGCCGTCGCTCTTCGCCCGCGCGCGCGAGGACCTGGCCGAGGCCGCGCGCTACGTCTCCGCGCTGCTGACCGCGCGGGCCCCCGAGGGCGTGGTTGCCTTCACCGCGCTGCCGGTGCGGCTCGCGCTCGACACCCTGGCCGAGGTCGAGCGGAGAGGCGCGGGCGCCAAGATCTCCCGCGAGCAGGTGGCGGAGGCGCTCTCCGAAGTGCAGGCGCTGCTCCGCGGCGAGCGAAAGCTGGAGGCAGTGCTGCGGACGCCATAGCTCAGCTCCGCATCGACCCCGACCGCATGTAGCGCAAGTGCCAGGAGAAAGCCTCCTCGAGCAAGTGAGGCGTCTGCTTGCCGGGCGAGAATTCCAGCGCGCGGCGGTAATAGTCCTTGAGCATTGGCTTGTAGTCGGGGTGGGCACACTTCTCGATGATTTGCTTTGCCCGATTCTTCGGGGACAAGCCCCGGAGATCCGCGAGACCTTGCTCCGTCACGATGACCTGGACGTCGTGCTCGGTGTGGTCGGTGTGCGAGGCCATGGGAACGATGCAGGAAACGGTTCCTCCCTTGGCCGTCGAGGGGGTCATGAAGAATGAAATGAACGCGTTGCGGGCAAAGTCGCCGGATCCGCCGATCCCATTCTGGATCTTGGTTCCCATGATGTGTGTCGAGTTGACGTTTCCATAGATATCGCACTCGATCATCGCGTTCATCGCCAGGCATCCGAGCCTCCTGATCACACTCGGGTGATTGGAGATCTCCTGAGGGCGCAGGATGATGCGGGTTCGATAGTCCTGCATGTTCGCGTTCAGGTTCTCCTGGGCCTCGGACGACAGGGAGAGCGCGGTGGCCGAGGCGACATGGAGTTTTCCAGACTTCATCAGATCGATCATGCCGTCCTGGATCACCTCCGTGAAGGCGGTCAGGTTCTCGAAGGGCCCGTCGTTGAGACCGGAGAGAACGGCGTTCGCGATGTTCCCGACCCCGGACTGCAGCGGCAGGAGGTTGTGCGGAACCCGCCCCTTCTTGACCTCGAAATCGAGGAAATCGAGGATATGCCCGGCAATCCGCAACGAGTCCTTGTCCGGCTTGGCAAATCCGGTATTCCGGTCAGGAGCATCGGTTTCGACGATGCCGACGATCTTGTCCACGGGGCAGGAGATGTAATGACTCCCGATCCGATCGGACGGGGTGAGCAAGGGAATGGGGACGCGGAAGGGCACATCCAGGTCCTTGTAGATGTCGTGCATTCCTTCCAGCTTCTGGTTGTGCCGGGAATTCACTTCCAGGATGACTTTGTCCGCGGTCTCGATCCAGGTCAGGTTGTTGCCGACGGAGGTGGAGGGCACCAGCGACCCGTCTTCGCGGATGGCGGTCACCTCGATGAGGGCCACGTTCAGCTTCCCCAGAGAGCCACTGCGGACGATCTGCGCCACGTGCGAGAGGTGAATGTCGAGGTATTCCATTTCCCCGGCGTTGATCTTCTTCCGCGAAATTGGATCGGACTGGTAGGGCAACCTGAGCTCGACGCCGTCCACCATCGCCAGCGCGCCGTCCAGTTCCGGGGCCGTCGAGGCGCCGGTCCAGACGCCAATCCTGAATTTCCTCCCGTTGATGTTCGCATCCATGATCTGCTTTGCGAGCGCGACCGGAACCGCTTTCGGATAGCCCGCACCCGTGAACCCGCTCATGCCGACGTTGTCGCCAGGTCGAATGAGCGTCGCGGCCTCTTCTGCGGACATGATCTTGCTCTGCAGCGCGACACAGCGGACGCGTGAAGACGAGTTCATCGGATGTCCCTCTCGCCTCGCCTCGTCGTGACGCCGAAGCTGCGCCTCGACGCAAGATTTGCGCGGATCTGCCCGTCCAGTGCTGGGCTGGGATCCTGCGCTGCATCGTTCGTGCCGAGGCGTCAGCCGACCTTGCGCGAGCTCTCGATGCGGTCCATCGCCGCCTTCATGCTCTTGCGCAGCCGTTCCAGCGAGCGGCCGAGGAGCCCGATCTCGTCGCGCCGCGACGCCGGCATCGGCCGATCCAACTCGCCCATGCTCATGGCGTCGGCGGCCGCGGCCATCTGCAGAATCGGCCGCACCAGCATCCGCGAGAATCCCCAGGCGATGAAGGCCAGCAGCACCGCCGAGATGGCGAGCAGCCCCACCGCCACCTCCTCCATGTGTCGCAGCGGCGCGAACAGCTCCGCCTCTTCCTGCTGCACGGCCACTGCCCAGTGCCAGCGGTTGCCCTGCACGGCGCCCAGGACCGGCTTGCCGTCGGCCTGCCGGAAGGAGAGGGTGTGCGGCGCCCCGTCGGCGGCGAAGGCGCTGACCAGCGGATCATCGCGGAGGATCCGCTGGGTGAGCACGAACTCCTCGCGCGGGTGGGCCACCACCTTGGCTTTCTCGTCGACCAGGAAGGCATGCCCGGTGGTGCCGATCTTCAGCCTGGCGACGATGCTGGAGATGTCCTCGATGTTCATCGAAGCCGCCAGCACGCCCACCAACTCGCCGTCCTGCTTGATGGGCACCGCCAGCACCAGCGCGGGCTTCTTCGAAGTCTTGCTGATCACCGTCTCCCAGGTCACCTGCTTCCCGTTGAGCACGTCCTTGTAATACTGGCGGTCGGAATAGTCGGTGAGCGGCTTTCCGTCGTGGCGGGCGACGTTCCTGCCGTCGAGCGCCAGGGTGAAGACGAGCAGCGTCCACGGATACGTCTTCTGCGTCGCGATCAGCTCCTTGACCTGGTCCTCGGCGCGCATCGACGACATCGAGGGGACGGCGGCGGCGGCCTGGAGCGCGCGCACGTTCTTGTCCAGCCACTCGTCCACCTGCTCCGAGATGCGCTCGGCGTTGGTGCGCATGGTCGACTCGGCGTCGGCGCGGATGCGGCGCGACTGGTCCACCAGGATGAACCCGGCGAAGAGCGCCAGGGGCAGCAGGCCGGCGCCGAGCATGGTGACGGTGGTCTTTCCCAGCATTCCGAACCGGATCTTGTGGTCGGTGGCGGGCTTCCTGGCGACGGGGCGGCGGACTTGTGGGGAGGCGGCGGCGGTGTTGATCATGGGTTACTCAATTTCCTTTGCGAGCGCGACACGCAATGCGGCGCGATCGGCTGGGTTCTCGATCTGTTCGACGAGGGCGTCGACCAATCGCCCGGAGGAGGCCATGGTCAGGGTCCCACCCGACGAGACCCGGTCCACGGCCTCGCGGACGTAGACCTTCGACATCGGACCGACATAGTTGGCGAGCTCCTGCACGCAGCGAGCGAGGAAGGGCCCGATGGCCGTGTCCGGCGGCGGCGGCGCGGACGGCGGCGGCGGCGCGGAGGGAGGCGGCGACGAGAAGTGCAGGCCTCCCGGGGGAACCTTATCCAGCCCCTTCTTGAGCTTGTTGACCGCGATGCGCAGCGCCACGGTGCCGAAGGAAGTGCTCAGCGCGGCGTCGGCCACCACGGCGAGGAAATGCTGGGACCCGAGGTTGCGCAGGAGGATCTTGCCGTCGGCGAACTGCGCGGTGAGCGAGTCCCAGTCCTCCTGCTGCAGCTGGACGGAGTCGATCACCTTGACCAGCACCCCGCAGACCTGCTCGCAGAGCAGCCGGTCGTACACCGCGTGGCCCTTGTGCAGCGCCAGCCGGCCGCCGCCGTCGAACACCATGCTGGCGCTCACGCCGGACGTCTCCTGCAGCGCGTCGAGGATCGCCTGCATGTCAGCCTCCCTCCGGCGCTGCATCGAGCGCCCTTTCCACCGCGGCGAGCGATGTCGGCGGATCGACGTAACCCATGAACACGGCGTCCCCCTTCAGCGCGAACACCATCGACTGCTTCAACCCCGCGACCGAAATCCAGCGCAACGCGCCCAGCCCGAACTGCTCGCCAGCCTCGGCCATGGACGTCGCGAGGAAGGCACTGACGCCGGCTACCGCTTCGGCGTCCACCTCGCCCGTGGATCCCAGCAGGGTGCCGTCCAGGCTCGCCCTCACCGAGCGCACGAACTCCGGCAGCTGCAGCAGCGCCGAGGGCTCAACCATCGCGGGAAGCCTCGTCGGACGCGGCGTACAGCTTGAGCAGGAGCGCCTGCGGATCGATCTCGACTGCGGTCCCCGGCGCGCCCGCCTGATCATCCCGCTCGAACGAGAACTGACCCGTCTCCCAGCGCAGCATCCGGCGCACCACCCGCTCGATCTTTTCTTCCAGGCCGAGCTGCAGGTCGGCTTCGTCTTCCGAGGTGCCCCCGGTGATGAACCCGCCGCTGAAGCGCAGCGCGGCGCTGCCGTGGCGGGAGCGGCAGAGCAGGATTCCGCTGCGCCTTCCGGTGCGCAGGAACTCGAGCACGTCGGGAAGCGGGACCTCGCTCAGCTCGCCGCGGAGCCCGACGCCGCGCTCCGGCTGGGCCGGCGCCACCGCCGCGGCAGCCTGCGCCTTGCGCTTGGGCTTGCCCGCCAACTGCCGGGAAGCGGCGGCGATGCGCCCCAGCCCCGCCAGCAGCGAGAAACGTTCGTTGGCGCCGTGCTGCCCCGCGAGCAGGGAGGCAAAAGCTGCCTTCGCCTCGCCGTAGCGGCCGAGGCGGAGCAGGACCCACGCCAGCGCGTCCTGGGCCGTGATGCATCGAGGCGCTGCCGCGGCGATGCGCTTCAGCGCGCCCGCGGTCTCCGGGCTGGGTGGAGCGTCGCGGGCCCGGAGCAGGGCCCCCAGGTCAGCGGCGGTGATCAGCCCGTGCTCGAAGCTCACGATGAGCGCGCGCTCGCGCCCCGCGGCGGGGCTTCGCAGCGGTTCCAGGATCTGCCGCGCCTGGGCAGCATCTCCGCCCAGCAGCAGCCGCCGGGCGCGAAACAGGTGGGGCTCGTCCCAGGAGGGATCGGCCGCGGCAGCGAGGCCTTCCGCCACCTCCGCCTCCGCTTCGGAGCCCAGCGTGGCGAGGATGCGCGCTTCGGCGAGCCGCGTCCGCGCCACCCCCCAGCCGTCGCCGGCGCGAGCGAAGGCATCGTGCGACTCTTTCAGCCTCGCCCGCGCCTCGCGCGGATCGCGCCCGAGGGCAAAAGCCTCGGCCGCGGCCCAGGAGCTGGCTGCGCGCGCCCTCGAATCGAGGTGCGCCGCCAGAGCCAGCGCTTCGCGTGCGTGCGGGCCGGCGGCGGGAAGATCGCCGCTCTCCATCGCGGCGCGGCAGCACCAGACGTGGGCCAGCCAGCGGATGGAGAGGTTGCCTTGCGCGGGAGAGGCGAGGTTCTTCAACCAGCGCAAGCCGCCGACACCGTCATGGGCAAGGGCGCAGGCGACTCCGTGCAGCAGTCCCTCGAGGGCGTCGTCCAGCTCTTCGCGGCGCAGCGGCTCGCTTCCGGCGAGCGCCTCGCGCAGCGCCGGCGCGGCGGCGATCTCCCGCCAGC